>NZ_JBWKES010000032.1:1333-19592 GCF_056435325.1 Streptomyces sp. NPDC043952 | reverse complement strand
GGAGCGCAAGAAGGGGGGGGTAGAGGGAGAAGCACCCCCCACCACCCCCCCCCCCCCCCCCCCCCCCCCCCCCCCCCCCCCCACCCACCCCCCCCCCCCCCCCCCCCCCCTCCCCCGTGTCCGGGGGCCTCAGACCACCCGTACGCCGCTCCGCCACACCCCGCTGACCAGGGGCACGCCCGGCCGGTAGGCGAGGTGGACGTGGCTGGGGGCGTCGAGGAGGGTCAGGTCGGCGCGGGCGCCGGGGGTGAGGCGGCCGATGTCGGTGCGGCGCAGGGCCGCGGCGCCGCCCGCGGTGGCGGACCAGACCGCCTCGTCGGGGGTCATGCCCATGTCGCGCACGGCCAGGGCGATGCAGAAGGGCACGGAGGAGGTGAACGACGAGCCCGGATTGCAGTCCGTGGACAGGGCGACGGTGACCCCCGCGTCCAGCAGCCGGCGGGCGTCGGGCCACTGGGCGCGGGTGGAGAACTCGGCGCCGGGCAGCAGCGTGGCGACGGTGTTCCCGCTCGCCAGCGCGTCCACGTCGGCGTCCGTGAGGTGGGTGCAGTGGTCGGCGCTGGCGGCGTCCAGCTCCACGGCCAGCTGCACGCCGGGGCCGTGGGTGAGCTGGTTGGCGTGGATACGCGGGTGCAGGCCCTTCGCCTTGCCCGCGGTGAGGATCGCGCGGGCCTGGTCGCCGTCGAAGGCGCCCTTCTCGCAGAACACGTCGATCCAGCGGGCGTGCGGCGCGCAGGCGTCCAGCATCTCGCCGGTGACCAGGGCGACGTAGGCCGCCGGGTCGTCGGCGTAGTCGGGGGAGACGATGTGCGCGCCGAGGTACGTCACCTCGTCGGTGTGCTCGGCCGCGATGCGCAGGGCGCGGGCCTCGTCCTCGACGGTCAGGCCGTAGCCCGACTTGGTCTCGAAGGTGGTGGTGCCCTGGCGCAGCGCTTCGGCCAGGTAGCGGGTGAGGTTCGCCGCCAGCTCCGCGTCGCTCGCGGCGCGGGTGGCGGCGACGGTGGTGCGGATGCCGCCCGCCGAGTAGGCGCGGCCGGACATCCGGGCGTTGAACTCCTGCGTGCGGTCCCCCGCGAAGACCAGGTGGGAGTGCGAGTCCACGAACCCCGGCAGCACCGCCCGGCCGCCCGCGTCGACCCGGTTGTCAGTGGCGGGTGCTTTGCTTGATTCACCGGTCCACGTGACGCGGTCGCCCTCGATGACGACGGCCGCGTCCTGGATCAGACCGAGCGGGGATCCGTCACCGAGGGAGGGGTCGTTGGTGACCAGCGTGGCGATGTTGGTGATGGCGGTGCTGCTGCTCATGGTGTCGTCCTCGTGGGGGGCGGTGGGGGTCGGCGCGGGGTCCGGCGCGGTCAGCGCAGGGCTTCGACGGCCGCTGCCAGCGCGCGGGGCACATCCGGTACGCGCGTGTGCGCGCCGTCGCGTACGACCTGCCGGCCGCCCACGACCGTATGCCGTACGTCGGCCGCGCCCGCCGCGAATACGGCCGTCTCGGCGCCCAGCCGGGGTTCCGGGCCCGCTGTCCTGACCGAGTCCAGGGCGATCGTCGTCAGGTCGGCGAGCGCGCCCGGCTGGATGCGGCCGGCCTCCTCCCAGCCGAGGGCGGCGTGCCCGTCGGCGGTGGCGGCCCGCAGCAGGGCGGCGGCCGTCCAGTGGCCCCGTGTGCGGGTGCGCAGCCGCTCGTTCAGCTCCATCGCGCGCGCCTCTTCGAGCAGGTCGATGACGGCGTGGCTGTCGGAGCCGAGGGAGAGCGGGGAGCCCGCCCGCTGGAGGGCGACGGCCGGGCCGATGCCGTCGGCGAGGTCCCGTTCGGTGGTCGGGCACATGCAGGTGCCGGTGCGCGAGCCGCCGAGCAGGGCGATGTCCTCGTCGGTGAGGTGGGTGTTGTGCACCCCGGTGGTGCGCGGCCCGAGGACGCCGTGGTCGGCGAGCAGCCGGGTGGGGGTGCGGCCGTGCGCGGCCAGGCAGGCGTCGTTCTCGGCGGTCTGCTCCGAGAGGTGGACGTGCAGCGGGGCCCGCCGCTCCCCGGCCCAGCGGGCCACGGTCGCCAACTGGTCGGCGGGCACGGCCCGTACGGAGTGGATCGCCGCCCCGATCCGTGCGTGATCCCGTTCCTTGAGAACTGCACAGCGTTCGGCCCAGGCCTCCGCGCTGCCGTCGGAGAAGCGGAGCTGGTGGGCGTTGGGCGCCTCGCCGAATCCTGCCGCGAGGTAGCAGGTGTCGAGGAGGGTGATCCGGATGCCGGCCTCGGCGGCGGCCGCGATCAGCGCCTCGCCCATGGCGTTGGGGTCGGCGTAGGGGGTGCCGCCGCGGGCGTGGTGCACGTAGTGGAACTCGCCGACACAGGTGATGCCGGCCAGCGCCATCTCGGCGTACACCGCGCGGGCCAGCGCGTGGTAGGTGTCCGGGGTCAGCCGGTCGGCGACGGAGTACATCACCTCGCGCCAGGTCCAGAAGGTTCCGCTGCCGACCTGGACGACGCTCCGCAGCGCCCGGTGGAAGGCGTGGCTGTGGGCGTTCGCCAGCCCCGGCAGGGTGAGTCCGCGCAGCACCTCGGCGCCGGGCGGCGGGGCGGGCGTCCCGGTGCGCACGGCACCGATCCGCCCGCCTTCGGTCTCGACCAGCACCCCCGACTCGACACGGTCGCCGAGCCAGGCGTGCTCCAGCCAGTACGTCGCCCTGGTCAACAGGCCAGCCCTTCCAGTACGTCGGCGAGCGCGCCCACTCCGGCCACGCAGTCGTCCTCGGCCGCGGACTCGGCCGGGGAGTGCGAGACGCCGGTGGGGTTGCGCACGAACAGCATGGCGGTGGGAATGCTCCCGGAGAGGATTCCGGCGTCGTGTCCGGCGCCGGTGCCGAGGACGGGCACCGTGAGGCCGGTGTCCCGGCCCAGGATGCGGCCGAGTTCGTCGCGCAGCGCGTGGTCGAACTCCACGACGGGCGTGAAGGACTCCCGTACGACGTCCAGGTCCACGCCGTGCGCGTCGGCGTACTGCCGGGCCGCCTGCTCGATGGCGCCGACCACCGTGTCCAGGGTCTCCTGGTCGGCGGCGCGGGAGTCGAGCCAGCCGCGCACCCGCGAGGGGATCGCGTTGACGCCGTTGGGGTCCACCGCGATCTTCCCGAAGGTGGCGACGGCGCCGGCGAGTTCGGCCTCGCGGCGGGCGGCGAGCACGGTCTCGGCGTACGACAGCATCGGGTCGCGGCGGTCGGCCAGCCGGGTGGTGCCGGCGTGGTTGGCCTCGCCCTGGAAGTCGAACCGCCAGCGGCCGTGCGGCCAGATGGCGCTGGCGATGCCCACCGGGTCGCCGGACAGGTCCAGCGCGCGGCCCTGTTCGACGTGCAGTTCCACGAAGGCGCCGATTTGGGCCAGCCGCTCGGGGTCGGGCCCGATGGCCTCGGGGTCGTACCCGGCGGCGGCCATGGCGCGGGGCAGGGTGATCCCGTCCCCGTCGGTGAGCCGGTGCGCGTCCTCGGCGGTCAGCGCGCCCGAGGTCAGCCGGGAGCCGACGCAGGCGAGGCCGAACCGGGCGCCCTCCTCGTCGCCGAAGTTGACGATGGCGAGGGGCTTGGTGAACCGGGCGCCCCGGCGCAGGAGTTCGTCGAGCGCGGCGAAGGAGGACACCACCCCGAGGGGCCCGTCGAAGGCCCCTCCGTCCGGCACCGAGTCCAGGTGCGACCCGGTGACCACGGCGTCCCCGGCGGCCGGGTCGCCGAGCCAGGCCCACTGGTTCCCGTTCCGGTCGACCTCGTACGCGAGCCCCCGGCCCTCGGCCTGCTCCTTGAACCAGGCCCGGCACTCGGCGTCGGGTCCGGTCCAGGCGTAGCGCCGGTATCCGCCGGAGCCTGCGTCCCGCCCGATGGGCAGCAGCTCCCGCCACATCTCATGGAAGGAGGAGCCGCTCCTGGCGGTCTGGGCACCAGGCTGTGGGCAATCGTCCCGCACGGCGGGCACAGCCGGACCCGCAGTCGGCGACGAATTTCGCACCCCCGCCGAAGGGTTGCCGCCTTCGCCAGAACCGAGTGTCACGCCTCGTCACCCTCACGCATCGGCACCCGGACCCCCCGCTCGCCCGCGACGGACTCCGCGATGTCGTACCCGGCGTCCACGTGCCGGATGACGCCCATGCCCGGATCGTTGGTGAGCACGCGGCGGATCTTCTCGCCGCCGAGCTTGGTGCCGTCGGCGACGGTGACCTGCCCGGCGTGGAGGGACCGGCCCATGCCGACGCCGCCGCCGTGGTGGATGGACACCCAGGACGCGCCGGAGGCCACGTTGACCATGGCGTTCAGCAGCGGCCAGTCGGCGATCGCGTCGGAGCCGTCGAGCATGGCCTCGGTCTCGCGGTAGGGGGAGGCGACGGAACCGCAGTCGAGGTGGTCGCGGCCGATGGCGAGCGGCGCGGCCAGCTCACCGGAGGCGACCATGTCGTTGAAGCGCTCGCCGGCCTTGTCCCGCTCGCCGTAGCCGAGCCAGCAGATCCGCGCGGGCAGGCCCTGGAAGTGGACCCGCTCGCCGGCCATCTTGATCCAGCGGGCGAGGGACTCGTTCTCGGGGAAGAGTTCGAGGAGCGCCTTGTCGGTCTTGGCGATGTCCGCCGCCTCGCCGGACAGCGCGGCCCAGCGGAAGGGGCCCTTGCCCTCGCAGAACAGCGGCCGGATGTAGGCGGGCACGAAGCCGGGGAAGGCGAACGCGCGGTCGTATCCGGCGAGTTGCGCCTCGCCGCGGATGGAGTTGCCGTAGTCGAAGACCTCGGCGCCGGCGTCCATGAAGCCGACCATGGCCTCGACGTGCTTCGCCATCGACTCGCGGGCCCGCGTGGTGAACCCGGCCGGGTCCTTCGCGGCGGCGTCCGCCATGTCCTCGAAGGCGACGCCGACCGGCAGGTAGGCCAGCGGGTCGTGGGCGGAGGTCTGGTCGGTGACGATGTCGATGGGGGCGTTCATCGCGAGCAGCTGCGGGACCAGCTCGGCCGCGTTGCCGAGGACGCCGATGGACAGCGGGCGGCGGGCGTCGCGGGCCTCGGTCGCGAGCTGGAGCGCGTGGTCGATGCTGTCGGCCTTCACGTCCAGGTAGCGGTGCTCGATGCGGCGCTCGATGGCGCGCGGGTCGCAGTCGATGCAGAGGGCGACGCCGTCGTTCATGGTGACGGCGAGCGGCTGGGCGCCGCCCATGCCGCCGAGGCCCGCGGTGAGGGTGATGGTCCCGGCGAGGGTGCCGTTGAACTTCTTCGCGGCGACGGCGGCGAAGGTCTCGTAGGTGCCCTGGAGGATGCCCTGGGTGCCGATGTAGATCCAGGAGCCGGCGGTCATCTGGCCGTACATGGTCAGGCCGAGGGCCTCCAGGCGGCGGAACTCCTCCCAGTTGGCCCAGTCGCCGACCAGGTTGGAGTTGGCGATGAGGACGCGCGGCGCCCACTCGTGGGTCTGCATGACGCCGACCGGGCGGCCGGACTGGACCAGCATGGTCTCGTCCTGCTTGAGGGTGCGCAGGGTGCGCACCATGGCGTCGAAGGAGCGCCAGTCGCGGGCGGCCTTGCCGGTGCCGCCGTAGACCACGAGCTTGTCGGGGTGCTCGGCCACCTCGGGGTCGAGGTTGTTCTGGAGCATGCGCAGGGCGGCCTCCTGCTGCCAGCCCAGGGCGCTGAGTTCCGTGCCGCGCGGTGCTCGTACGGGGCGGGGTCCCGACATCGTCTGCCTCCTGCTGTTGCTGCATCTATTCACATCCTGACTTCCTGAATAGAGCTAGTCAATACATCGGGGCGGCCCCGTCCGCGCGTTCCGGGTGTTTGGCTGGAAGCAGCTGACGGCCGACAGGAGGGAAGCGCGGTGGACCACGAGGCCGGGACCGGGGCACGGGAGCGGGCCGGGCGGCGGGACGAGGCGGTGCGCGCCGCCGTGGCGCAGGGCCTGCTGGGCCCGGACGCGGCGGTGGTGGGGCTGCTCGACGCGACCGGCATCCGGGAGTCGGCGGCGGCGCTGCGGGCGGCGTTCGAGGCGGTGCTGGCGCCCGGCACCCCGGTGCTGCACGCGTTCGCGGTGAAGGCGTCCCCGCTCGTGCCGGTGCTGCGGCTGCTGCACGAGGAGGGCATCGGCGCCGAGGTGGCGAGCCCCGGCGAGCTGGCGCTGGCGCGCGCGGCCGGCGTGCCGGCGGGGCGGACCGTGCTGGACTCGCCCGCCAAGACTCCGGCGGAGCTGCGCGAGGCGCTGGCGCTGGGCATCGCGGTGAACGCGGACAACCCGCAGGAGCTGGACCGCCTGGACGCCCTGGTGCGGTCCGCGCCGACCCGCTCCCCGCTCGGCCTCCGGGTCAACCCCCAGATCGGCGGCGGCAGCATCGGGGCGACCTCGACGGCGACCGGGACCTCGAAGTTCGGGGTGGCGCTGCGGGACGAGGGGGCGCGCGAGTGGGTCGTACGGGCGTACGCGGAGCGGCCGTGGCTGACCCGGCTGCACGCGCACACCGGCTCGCAGGGCATTCCGCTGGAGCTGCTGGCGCGGGGCGTGGCGGAGACGTACGCGCTGGCGGAGGAGATCAACGCGCGGGTGGGGCGGCGGCAGATCGACACGCTCGACATCGGCGGCGGGCTGCCGGTGAACTTCGCGGGGGAGGCGACGGAGCCGTCGTACGCGCGGTACGCCCGGCTGCTGGCCGAGCGGGTGCCGGGGCTGTGCGCGGGGCGGTATGGACTGGTGACCGAGTTCGGGCGGTCGCTGCTGGCCAAGCACGGCACGGTGGTGGCGCGGGTGGAGTACGCCAAGCGCTCGGGCGGGCGGCGGATCGCGGTGACGCACGCGGGCGTGCAGGTGGCGACGCGGACGGTGTACGCGCCGGGGGCGTGGCCGCTGCGGATCGCCGCGTACGACGCCGAGGGGCGGCCGAAGGCGGGGCCCGAGGTGGTGCAGGATGTGGCGGGCCCGGCGTGCTTCTCGGGCGACCTGCTGGCCGAGGGGCGCGCGCTGCCCGAGCTGGCGCAGGGGGACTACGCGGCGGCGCTGGACACGGGCGCGTACTACTTCGCGCACCACTACGCCTACAACTCCCTCGCCCGGCCCGGTATTTACGGCTTCGCGCCGGACGGTGCGGGGGGTGTCGCCTTCGCCACCGTGCGGGAGCCGCAGACGATCGCCCAGGTGGTGGCGGAGTCCGGGGGCGCGCACGCTTCGGCGCTCACCACCCTGCGTGCATCCGGAAGCCGTTGACGCGCCCCCGCTTCACTCGAACAAATGAAGCAACTCCAGTGACACAGGGGTCAGTTGCCCAACACTAGTACGCCGGAAGCATGTTCCATCGGAAAATGCCAAACGGCTCACCCCTCCCCCACACGTTGCGTAGTGTCGGGATCACTCAGCCGGAGTCCCAGGCGGGAGGGGAGCCACGCGGTGCCCGGAATCGACGAGTGCCTGCTGGAAGCGATGCGATTGCCCGGTGCCCGCGGTGCCGCGCTGGTGGACTGGACGAGCGGTCTCGCGCTCGGGGCGGTCGGGGAGGCGCCCGGCGGCGATCACGAGGCGGCCGCCGCCGAGGCCGCCGAGCTGGCCCGGCTGGCCGCGGAGCACGGCACGTTCACGGCGCAGGGGGCGGACCGGCCACCGGTGGAGGACGTGATCGTCAGCAACGCGGACAGCTACCACCTGCTGCGCTTCGTCGACACCTCCTTCGACAGCAGCGTGTTCCTGCATCTGTGGCTGGGGCGCGAGGAGGGCAATCTCGCGCTCGCCCGGATCCGGCTCGGCGAGATGGCCGCCCGCCTGGTGCTGGGATGACCATGGTCCGTACGCCGCCGCCGCTGCCGGTGCGGGACAAGGCCGCCGCCCGCGCGCTGTCCCCGATGCTCAACCGGCTGGCCGAGGAGCGGGCCACCGGCGTCCTGGTCCGCGAGCACGGCACCCTGCACCTCGCCGAGGGCCGGGTGGTGCACGCCGAGAGCCCCCTCGCGCCGGGGCTCGACGTGCTCCTCACGGCCCACGGCACCCTGGCCGGCGCCGCCTGGCAGCGGGCCGCCAGCGCGGCCGAGGGCCCGTTACGGGCGGCCGAACTCCTCCTGGAGTCCGGCCTGTTACCCGCCGGCGCGCTGGAGCTGTGCCATCTGGACGCGCTGTACGACGCCGGGTACTTCGCCCTGGCACCGAGCAGCACGCCGGGCCGCTTCCGCTACGACGGCGAGCCCCGCACCGGCCCGCTGCCCTCGGTCCCGGTGGTCGCCCTGGAACGCGAGACCCTGCGCCGCCGGCTGCAACTGCACCGCCTGTGGCCGGACCCGGCCGCGGACACCGCGCCGCTGATCCGCGCGGACCCCGCCACCACCCGGCAGGGGCGCACGGGACCGCCGTCGAAGCGTCCCGGCCGCCCCGCCCCCGTCGCCCCCCGCCAGCGCGCCGTCCTGGACCGCGTGGACGGCACCCGTACGGCCGCCGACATCGCGCGGGACCTGGGCCGGCAGGCGTTCCACACGCTGGTCGACGTCCGCAGGCTGGCGGCGGCCGGGCACCTCAGACCCCTGGCGCCGGCCGCGCCCGCCCCCGCGCCGCCGGCCCCGACCGCACCGGAGCAGGCCCGGAACCTGCCCCCGCCCCTGCTCCCGGTCACCGACCCCGACATCGCGCTGCTGAAGAGGCTCAGGGATGCGCTGGAGGCCCTTTGAACGGCCACGCCCCGCCGAGAGGAGAGAGCTGATGGTGTCCGAGGACGACCTTCGGACCGTCCTGGAGGAGCTGCACCGGCTGCGCACCCGCGTGCCGCAGCTCACCGGCGCGCTCGCGGCCGGCGTCGACGGACTCGTCGTCGCCCATGACACGCCCGGCGTCGATCCCGACGGGCTCGCGGCGCTCACCGCGGCCGCGCTCGGCGTCTCCGTACGGGTCGCCGACGCCACCGGCAACGGCGGCCTGCGGGAACTGCTGGTGCGCGGCGAGCGCGGCTACGTCGCCACCTACGCGGCCGGGCGCAGCGCCGTACTGACCCTGCTCGCGCAGGACCGGGTGAACGTCGGCCGGCTCCATCTGGAGGGCCGCCGCTCCGGCGCCCGGATCGGCGAGCTCCTGGACGCCGCCGAGGCCGCGGCCGCCCGGAACGCGCCCGCACGCCAGGCCACAGCCCCCACGCGCGCCCGCGCCCCGCGGACCCCGCGCACGACCACCGCACGCACCACAACCGACAGTTGAGAGGACCCGACATGGCCAACACCGAGACCGCCCTCAAAGAGGCGCTGACCTCGATCGAGGGCGCCACCGGCGTCGCGCTCGTCGACTACACCAGCGGGATGGCGCTGGGCACGATGGGCGGCAGCAAGACCTTCGACCTGAACGTGGCCGCCGCCGGCAACACCGATGTGATCCGCGCCAAGATGCGCACGATGGAGATGCTGGGCCTCAAGAGCGGGATCGAGGACATCCTCATCACGCTCTCCGACCAGTACCACCTGATCCGCCTGCTCCAGGGGCGCGGCGGCAACGGCCTGTTCCTCTACCTGGTCCTGGACTCCACCCGCGCCAACCTGGCGATGGCCCGCCACCAGCTGAAGCGGATCGAGGAGAGCCTGGAGATCTAGGGTCTTCCGTCCGGATCACGCCGGTCAGACCAGGGCAGCGGTACGGCGGCGGGCCCCGCCCGGAGCCGCGTCGCCGGCCGCGATGCCCGTGGCGCGCAGGCCCCTGACCGCCTTGCCGGCCGGGCGGCCGGCGCGCTTGTCGAGCCAGTCGACGCGCACCCAGAGCAGGCTCTCCAGGGCCCGCTCGCGCCGCCCGAGCCAGGCGGCCTTCAGCCACAGCCCGGTGCCGCACCCGGCCAGCAGCAGCCCGCCGGCCACCGGCACGGCGAAGGCGGAGCCGATCGCGAGCACCCAGGCCAGCAGCAGCCACCAGCGGTGCCCGCGGCGCCAGTTGCGCACGGTCACCGCGCGGTCCTGGAGCACGTCGTACTTGCCCGCGCGGCTCGCGCCCCGGACGAGCGCGGCGTACCGGCGGCGCCGCGCCAGCGCCACCGCGGCCGTGGCCACGAGGAACAGCGCGGCCCCGGCGAGCGCCCCGGTCCGGCGCCCCGTCCACCCCTCGGGCACGGCGCCGACGCCCGCGGCGACCACTCCGAACCACCACAGCGGGGCGGCTCCCGCCCGTACGACGACGGCCAGCCGGGCCAGTCCCCGGCCGCCGCGTTCTCTGCCTTCTCCACGCTCTCCGCGCGCCACGTCGGCCTCCCGTGTCACGAGTCCGCACAGTGTCTGTGCCCGGCGGGGACCTTAGCGGGCGAACGTGAGACAAACCTGAGAGGACCGGGACTCACTCCACGAACAGGCCCCGCGCGGCGGCCTTCGCGTCGAACTCCTCCAGGCGCGCCTGGGCGTCCGGCAGATCGTCGCAGACCGCCTCCAGCAGCACCCGGCCCAGCAGCATCGGCGCGCACGCCGTGTCGAAGGCGAGGCCGGTGCCGACGGCGGCGGGCAGCAGCAGGTCGGAGTGCTTGGCGACGGGCGCGAACGCGGAGTCGGCGACGGTGACGACGGTCAGGCCGACCTCCTGCGCGTAGGCGAGGGTGTCGACCACCTCGCGCGGATGCCGGGGCAGCGCGAAGCAGAGCAGGGCGCTCGCGCCCGCGCGGACGGCCGCGTCGATGCGGTCCTGGATCATCGTGCCGCCCTCGTCGAGCAGCCGGACGTCCGGGTGGACCTTGGCGGCGAAGTAGGCGAAGCCGTACGCCTGGGAGGCGGCCGCGCGCAGGCCGAGCACCGGCAGCGGGCGGGAGGCGGCGAGGACCCGGCCGGCCTGCTGCACCGGGCGCGGGTCGGCGAGCAGCTCCGCGAGGTGGCGCAGGTTCTCGATCTCGGCCTCGACGGCGAGCTGGTACTCGTTGTGCGCGCCGTTCTCGGGCGCGGGCTCGGCGGGTACGACCTCGCGCAGGTGCCGGCGCAGCGCGGGATACCCGTCGAAGCCGAGGGCGACCGCGAACCGGGTCACCGACGGCTGGCTGACCCCCGCCAGCTCGGCCAGCTCCACGCTGGACAGGAAGGGCACGTCGGCGGCGCGCCGCACCATGCTGTGCGCGATGCGGCGCTGGGTCGGCGTGAGCCGGTGACCCTCGAAAAGCGCCTGCAACCGGTTGGCCGGGCTGTCGGTCACGCTCATCACGTACTCCCCCTCGGAGGTCCTCGCCGCCTCGGGAGAGTACAGCCCCGGAGCCGCACCGAACACGGACTAATATTCAGACAAATCTTTCCTGTATACCGTTATACAGGAAAGGGGGTTCACCGACTCTCTGCGATCCGGGGGCACTCGACTTCCCGCCGGACCTCGCCGCGCCGTCAAGGGGCGGTATCGCGGCGGCGATGATCCGGCGCGGATACGGCCAAGTGTCGTTAAACAGCAACCCAGAGTGACGACGCGCGTGCCTAGGGTGATCCCTACTGGCACGACCACCGAGGAAGCGTCATGGCCACCCCCCACCGGGCCTTACGGACGCCGACCGCGCCCGCTCCCCGTCCGCCCTGTCCCTCGCTCGTCCCCCCACCCGACGCGGACGCGCCCCGGCCCACCGCAGCCGCCGCCGTCCTCGGTGAACTCCTCGCCGGGAACGCCCGTTACGTCTCCGGCCGTCCGCGGCAGCCGTACGTCCGTCCCACCGGGCGGCGGCCGTGCGCGGTGGTCGTCGGCTGCGTGGACGCCCCCGCCCCGCCGGAGCTGGTCCTCGACCAGCCGCTCGGGGAGCTGCTGTGCGTCCGTACCGCCGGGCAGGTGCTGGACGAGGCCGTGCTCGGGTCCGTCCAGTACGGCGTCCAGGAGCTCGGCGCACCGCTCGTGCTGGTCCTCGGACACGAGCGGTGCGCCGCCGTCGCCGCCACCCTGGAGCGGCTGCGCACCGGGGCGCCGGTGCCGGGCCATCTGGAGCTGCTGGTGGAGGAGATCGCCCCCGCCGCCCGCCGCACCCGGAACCGGCCGGGCGACTGGGCCGAGCACACCCTGCGGGCCCAGGCCACGTGGGTGCGGGACGCGATCCGCGCCGATCCGGCCTTCGCCGCCGCACAGGTGGTGGCCGCGCGGCTGGACGCCGGGTCGGGACTGATGTCGCTGCTGCCCTGACGGAGCCGACGAGGGGTTCGCACCACCGGAAGAGGGGGGCTTTCCCCAGTGCGGCGGGGGCCCGGCGTTCTCTACGGTGAGGGCATGAGCGCACGTGACCCGCAGGACGTCGGACTCAAGGGCGACGCCGAGCTGCGGAAGGACCTCGACGCGACCGTCCGGGCCCGCCGGGACCTGGGGGACGAATACGACTCCGCCCTGGTCGAATCCTTCCTTGAGAAGGTCGAGCAGCGGCTCGACGGCGCGGTGGACCGGCGGGTGCGGCGGCAGTTGGCCGAGCAGCAGATGGCGGCCGCGCGCGGCACCGCCCGGCCGCGGAACCCGGTGGACTCCTGGGGCGAGCGGTACGGCTTCGCGCTGCTCACCCTGATCCTCGCCGTCCCGCTGTCCGCGATCGCCGGCGGCCTCGCGGGCTTCGCCGGAATAGTGGCCACCTGGATCGGCATCGTCGGTGTCAACGCGACCCAGGCGATACGCCGGCACCCCGAGCTGCTGTCGGGCCGGTCCCGCGGGTCCCGCGGAGCCGAGTAGCCCCGGCTCCCCGCGCGCGGAAAGACTTGCGCGGGGACCGCCGCACCCCCGTTGCCGGGGGGCGGGACGACGGCGGTCCCCGCGGGGGACGCGCGCCGGGTCAGGGCCGGGCCGCGCGCCCTTGGCGTCCATGGAGGTCCGGGAGCCGCTCCGGAGGTCCGTGACGCCGACACCCCCTAATCTGCCGGACGCGTGTTAAGCGAGTGCTGCGTGCACGTGACACCCTCGTACCACTTGCGCGGCGATTCGAACGCCCCTGGTCACCGCGAGTTCGCCGAGGTCACGGGCTCGCGGGCGAGACGGCCGGCCCGAGGGGCGGGTGGCGTGGATTCGCGGGAGGCCGGGGCAGGCGGGGTGGCTCACCCACTACCGTGGCAGCTCGCCCGATCTCTGTTTCGCCGAGGAGCGATCCCGATGCGCAGCGCCCCTTTTCGTCTCGTCGTCACGGGTGGCGGTACCGGTGGACACACGTATCCCGCGCTGACCGCGGTGGGCCCCCTCCTGGCCGACGCCCACCTCCGGCGGGCCATGGCGGAGCGGGCCCGCGTGTACGGCCGCCCAGACGCGGCGGACCGGCTGGTGGACGAGATCCTGTCGGCTGCGGCGGGCCGGCCGGTCGCTGCTGGAGCTGGCCGACGTGGAGAGCCGTCCCTGCCTTGACGAGAACGGCGCCCACGTTCTCCAACTCGTGGGCGAGGGACGGCGATCTCCGTCCGTCAGATCGGCAGGTCCCAGCCGGGGCCGTCCTCCGTGCCGAGCCACACCCGCTGACCGGCGGCCGAGACGGTGATTCCGAAGCCCGCCTGATGAGGTTCACCGGCGGCCTGCCAGCGCTGCACGGCCTGCTCGACCCGGTCCCACAGCCGGACGGGCCCGCGCTGTACGACGGTCCAACCGCCGTCGGCACCAGCTGCCGTCCGGGCCTGTGAACCGGTGGACACGTCCCAGAGGATCTGTTCCGCCCCCGCCCCCATGCGTTCGGCCGAGGGTGCCGCTAGCTGTGCGACCCAACTGCCGGTCCAGTCGTCGAGCTTCGCGGGGTCGATCCGGCTCGGGCGCTCGTCCCCCGGCAGAAGGACCAGCGTCGGGCGGGGCGGCCGGTCGTGCGGCCGGGCGATCATGAAGCTCGTGTAACCGGGCAGGAACCGGCCCGTGGCCTGACCGGGGCCGGTCACGTCCAGCAGCGCGAGGGCGTTGGCGTAACTCCACCCGGACAGCGTGACCAGGATCTTTCCGCCGGGCTTCACCTGGTGCAGCCACGGCAGCGGGACGTACCGGACCGAACACGTGGCGATAAGCCGATCGTAGGAGCCCCCGTCCGGGTCGCCACGCAGTCCGTCGCCGATGATCAGTCGGGGTGCGAAGCCGGCTGCCTTGAGCGCCGCGGAGGCTGCCCGGCCCACCACCGAGTCGTACTCGACGCTGGTGAGGGCGGCGTCCCCGAGGCGATGTGCCCCGAGAGCGGTCGAGTACCCGGTTCCCGTACCGATCTCCAGCACGCGGTGTCCGGTCTCGACGCCGAGCCGCTGCCACATGCGCAACACCAGCGACGGCAGGGTGGACGACGAGGACGGGGAACCCGTCACGGCTTCCTCGGTCACGTCGGCGGGCCTGATCCGACCGTCCAGCTGAGTGATCAGCGTCTCGTCGGAGTACACCCCCTCCAGCCATCCGGGCTCGCCCTCCCGCACGGGGCGGTAGCTGGTCGGGACGGTGCCCGCGACCGGCCTGAAGTAGGACGCCGTGAACAGCTCACGGGGAACCGCCCCGGCGGCGCTGCGCCACTCGGGTTCCATGAAGGGAGCGTCCTCGATGAGTCTGTCCACCAGGGCGGCGCGGAGCCGAGTCGCTGTGCTCACGTATCGGGGCCTTTCTCCAGCTGGTCCGCGATGGCCCGGGCGATCGCCGCAGTGGTCTCCGTCGGCTGCCAGGCCCACTGGCCGTTCGGGTTGCACTCAAGGAAGTACCAGTCACCGGCGGTGGATACGGCGAAGTCGAACGCGCTGTAGACCAAACGGAGTTCGGTGAGGTAGACGGCTGTCGCACGGGCGACGGGTTCCGGTACGTCGACCGGTGTACACGTCATCAGGTCCTGCCGGTAGCGCCAGTCGAGGTCGGGGCTGTCGATCCGGACTCCGAACAGTCGGCCGCCTATGACGGTCACCCGCGCGTCGAACGCCTTGTCGACCTTGGCCTGGAACAGGTGCGGGCAGACGGACACAGCGTCGGTGATCTCGGCTCCGCGTACCTCCCGGACCCACACACTGTGTGGCCGGTCGTCCACGCGGTAGGGCGTGTTCCACACCGGCTTGTAGACCACGCCGCCGGGCTGATGGGCGGCGAACGTCCGTGCCTCGTGCGGATCATTGGTGATCAACGTGCTGGGTACCAGGAACCCACAGCGTTGCGCGGTCGACAGCTGCGCGGGCTTGAACTCCGCAGCCCGGTTGTTCCAAGGGTGATTGACGTAGTGCGCCTCCGGGAGCGACGCGGCGAGAATGCCGCCCACACCCCACAGCGCTTGTTCCCCGGCGAACCGGCGGTCCTGGTCGCTCAGCCCCTGCGGCCCCTGGTAGGGCGACGGCCTGCGCACCCAGACGGACCGGACCCGGCCGAGGTCGACTTCCCGGCTCGCCGTGCGCAGGATGCCCCGCTGAACGCCGGTACGGTACGTGGCGGTCAGCGAGGCATCCGAGTGCAGGTCGGTGCCGGGGTCGAGACGGACCACGGGAACCCGGCGCTCGGCGAGAAGCCGCAGCACCACATCCGCTGTCACGTCGTAGGGGTTGGTCAGCACCAGTACCGACCTGCTGTCACTCATCAGTCGGAGCTCTCGTCCTGGTCGTACGACTCGGTGCTGTCCGCGTCGGTCGCGCCGCCCGGTCCGGAGCCGTCACCGGGGGTGGTCGTGGTGGGCGTCAGGCCGCTCGTGCTCGTGCCGTGCTTGCCCAACTCGACCGTCCGGCCATGCTCGTCCACGATGACGGCGATCTGCGTTTCGGGGTCGATCACGGGTGTGTACTGCGGAACCGTGGTGGTGGCCGCGAACGGCGCCATTCGCCGCGTGCCCCACGGGGCAATACATCTAGGGCCCGCTCCAGGCAAGGAAGCCAGTGGTGCGGCAGGAGTGGGATGCCGGGTCACAGGGCGAGGCGCTCGGCGGCCTCCTGGATGGCCGTGTTTTCGGGATCGGCGTACTGCCAGTCGCACCGGCCGGGGTGTCCCGTGAAGAGGGTGCACCCCGTGGTCAGCGGGTTCGGCCTGTTCATGCAGCACTCGATGTCCTCGAACCACTGCTCGGACGCCCCGTCGCGCCAGCACACGAAGACATCGGAGTCCGGGGCCGCGCTCGCGCCGGTGCGGAGGAACGCCGCGTGGTGGTCGTGCGGCACGTCTTCGAGCAGGCACCGGAGCGAGCGGGACACCGCCCAGTCGATGTCCGCACGCGGGGAGGGGATCTGCATCGCGAGGGCCAGGACGGCGTCATCCAGGGCGGTCGTGGCCTTGCATCGGAACATCGTGGGCTCCCTGGGCGAGGGTGCGGTGAAGGTCGGTCAGGTGGCGGGACGCTGGTCCCACTGCCGGTTGGACTGGTTGATGTAGGCCCGTACGAACGCGCAGCAGTCCTCGCAGGCGTAGGCCGGCGCGCGCTGTCCGTCGTGTTCGACCGGACCGATCCACAGGACGTATTTGGTGTGGCGGCACAGGAGGCAGAAGCCTCGCATCAAAGGCCGGGCCCTCATGGGCGGTTGCTGTTGCGGTGCCTCGGGCACTGGCACGGCGGCCAGGCGGAAGACCATTCCGGTGTCTTGAGGGGGGTCACCTCGTGTTCTTTCCGTACCACGTGCCGGTTCCCCTGGCGGTCCACCCGGTATACCGCGAGAGTCATCGTCAAACCTTGATCACCCTCGCCCTGACACCGGCCTCGACCGTCAGGATCAGCTCGTCCACGTGGTCCAGCCCCAGGCCGTTGCGGAAGGCGAGCCGCGGCCCCCAGGCCGTCTGGATGACGTCCACGTCGACCAGCCAACCGGCCGCGCTGAACGCGCCCTTCAGCCGGACCAGCATGTCGTGCGGCTCCAGCTCACTCGGCGCGGGTCCCGCCGGAGCGCCGGCCGGGGAGGCGCCGGCGTGCTGCTGCCGCAGCGTCAGCCCGTCGAGCAGCAGGGCGAGCAGGGCACGCCCCTGCCTCACATTGCAGTCACCCAATCGGATGACGAAATCCCGGCACTCATTCGGCGCCAACCTGGTGTGGAACTGGGGGAGTTTGATGGCGGCCTCGTTCAGGACTGCCGCCAGTGAGTTGGTGATTTCCGCGATTTCGATGGCCATGCTGCGGTGGGGGTGCATCGCCCAGCCTTTCTCAACCACTCCTCTGTGTAGCGGAATCGCTACCGAGCGCCTTCAGAGTGACCTAGAGTCGGAAGCCCTTCAATGGGCCAGATCGGAAGGAGGAATTGCGAAGGCATGGTTAATCGCAAGGAGTTGGACCCGGATGCCAGCCCGGCAGCCGCGTTCGGCGCGCGCATGCGCAGGTTGCGCGAAGATCAGGGGTGGACCCAGGAGGAGCTGGCGGAGAAGCTGGGGTATTCCAGCCAGCATGTTTCGGCCGTTGAAACTACACGCAAACCGCCAACTCTGCGTTTCTCGCGCAAGCTTGACCAGGTGTTCGGCCTCGCCAGCTCGACCGACGCGTTGGAGCGGGAGTGGCGCGAGTTGCGGCACAGTGTGCTGCTGGAGGGGTTCCCCGAGTACGTCAAGTACGAGGGCCAGGCGGCAGAGATCCGGCTGTTCCAGATTGGGCTGGTCCCTGGACTACTTCAGACACCGGAGTACGCACGGACGGTGGCCGAGGGCGATGTGCTGCGCGGGGCCATCACCCCCGAACAAGCCGATGAACGCGTCGCGTTCCTGGCGAACCGGCAAGCAGCGCTGGTGCGCCCACGGTCGCCCATGGTCCTCGTGGTGATGGACGAGAGCTGCCTTCGCCACGCGGTCGGCGGCCCGGAGGTCATGGATCAGCAGCTCCAGCGGCTTGCCGAAGTCGCCTCCCTCCCGAACTGGGTCATCCACGTGTCTCCTTTCGGGATAGGAGCGCGGCGATCGTTCAACCTGCCGATGAACCTGCTGACGCTGCCGGACATGTCCGTGGTCGCGTACGCGGAATCCCAGTTGCGGGGACACGTGGAGCGCGATACGGCAGCCGTACTGCCCCTGTTGACGGCCTACCATCAGTTGCAGGCCGAAGCTCTGCCTCAGGCGGCATCGGTGGCCATGATCCATGAGGTACGAAAGGGCACCCCGTGACGACCGACTCCTTCCGCTGGTTCACCTCCTCCCACAGCAGCAACGGCGGCGACTGCGTGGAAGTCGCCGCCAACGTCCCCGGCATCGTGCCCGTCCGCGACACCAAGGACCGCGACGCCGCAACCCTCACCTTCAGCGCCAACTCCTGGTCCGCATTCGTCCAGTTCGCCTCTCAGAAGGACACCCCGTGACGGACTCCCCCCGCTGGTTCACGTCCTCCTACAGCAACAACGGCGGCGCCTGCGTGGAGGTCGCCGCCAACGTCCCCGGCATCGTGCCCGTCCGCGACACCAAGGACCGCGACGCCGCAACCCTCACCTTCAGCGCCAACTCCTGGTCCGCATTC
>NZ_JBWKES010000032.1:0-1235 GCF_056435325.1 Streptomyces sp. NPDC043952 | reverse complement strand
TCGTCCAGTTCGCCTCTCGCGAGAGCGTCTGACACACCGCACACCGCAACGGGCCTCTTCGCACGAGTCGGAGGGGCCCGTTCCGGTGTGTGCGGCCATACCTCGCGAGAGGGCGTGTCCGGGGAGGGCCCCGTCCGTTAAACGGGTATGGCGGTAATCGCATGAAGGGGAACAGGCACCCCAAGGCCGACATCGAGGCGGCGCTGAAGCGGGCGGAACGGGCCGGCCTGAAAGTCACAAGGGATCAGAACGGCCATCGGTGGGGGTTCGTGATCTGCTGTGCGTGAGTGGTGGTTCACCCTGTATCCCGAGGTGCGGCCCACTGCTGAGCAGTCCGACCTGTTCTGCAACTCGGACGTGCTCGCCAGCGGCGAGATCGGGTGGGAGCAGGACCCGGACGGCGTGTGCTTCCCCTGCACGGTGGCAGCGCCTGCTTGGAGGACGCCGTGACGTGGGCCGCACATCGACTCCGCCAGGAGACCGGGGTGCACATCGCACGCGTCGAGATCGAGATGAAGGTGTTCGGCTGACGAGCGAGTCGTACACCGCGCACAGGTACGGGCCCCTCCCACCCAGGGATGCTGTTGGTTAATTCCGCAAGGGTCTTCGTGACTACGGCCTGCACGATCCCGTTGGGGTGGTGCAGGCCGTAGTCGTGTTCAGGGGTGGGTTCGTGTCGTTGCGTGGTGTGGAGTTGGCGGAGATCCCCGAGGAGACCGTGCGGGTGGCGCGTGCGGTGTTCCCGAAGGGGTGTCTGGCGATGCGGGTGCGGGATGCGCTCGGGCCGGTCTTTGCCGATGCCCAGTTCGGGGAGCTGTTCCCGGTCCGGGGGCGCCCGGCGGTCTCGCCGGCCAGGCTGGCGCTGGTGTCGGTGTTGCAGTTCGCGGAAGGACTGACCGACCGGCAGGCCGCGCACGCGGTCCGCTCGCGTCTGGACTGGAAGTACGCCTTGTCGCTGGAGCTGACCGATACCGGATTCGATTTCTCCGTGCTCAGCGGGTTCCGTGGCCGGCTGGTCGACGGCGACGCCGGCCGGGAAGTGTTCGACGCGGTGCTGCGGGCGGCCGGTGAGGCGGGCCTGGTCAAGCCGGGCAGGCGACAGCGAACCGACGCCACCCATGTGCTGGCCGCGACCAGGGACCTGAACCGGCTGGAGTTCGTGGTCGAGACCCTGCGTGCGGCACTGAATCAGCTCGCCGAGGAAGCCGGGGACTGGCTGGTGAGGGTGGCGGCGC
>NZ_JBWKES010000031.1:0-75093 GCF_056435325.1 Streptomyces sp. NPDC043952 | reverse complement strand
ACACCGCCCTCGAACAGAAAGGCAAAGGCGACCTCGCCGCACTCCTCGCAGGCAGCGACACCTGGACCGTCACCGGCTGACACCGACACCGGCCGAGGCAGCACCCGGCACCCGGCGCGCACACTCTCGCTGCGCCGGGCTCGCGCTCGTACCCGCACCGCACTCTCACAAGGAGGATCCACCATGCATCCGAACGGCGTCGCCGACGAGGAATGGGCCGTCCGGGCCGAACGGAAGGCGGTCCCACGCCGGCTGCTGATGTGCCGTCCGCAGTACTTCGACGTGACGTACAGCATCAACCCGTGGATGGACCCGCGGCAGCCGACGGACACCGCGGCCTCGCTGCGGCAGTGGGAAGCGCTGCGGGAGCTGTACGTGTCGCTCGGGCACACCGTCGAGGTGATCGAGCCGGTCGAGGGGCTGCCGGACATGGTGTTCGCGGCCAACGGCGCCACCGTGGTGGACGGCAAGGTACTGGGCGCGCGCTTCAGGCACCGGGAGCGGACCGCGGAGGGGCCGGCCTACCTGGACTGGTTCGAACGCAATGGGTATCAGGACATCCTGTGGCCGGAGTTCATCAACGAGGGCGAGGGCGACTATCTGCGGGTGGGGCGGCGGATCCTCGCCGGGACCGGCTTCCGCACCGATCCGCGTTCACACACCGAGGCGCAGGAGTTCTTCGGACTGCCGGTGACCGGTCTGACGCTGGTCAACCCGGAGTTCTACCACCTGGACACCGCCCTCGCGGTGCTCTCGCCGACCGAGATCATGTACTACCCGGCGGCGTTCACGCCGGGCAGCCGGGCGGTGCTGCGGGAGCTGTTCCCGGACGCGATCCTGGCCACGGACGAGGACGCGGCGGTGTTCGGCCTCAACGCGTTCTCCGACGGGTTGAACGTGCTGCTGCCGCAGGCGGCCACCGGGCTCATCGAGAAGCTGAAGGACCGCGGCTTCCACCCGATCGGCGTGCAACTCGGCGAGCTGCTGAAGGCGGGCGGCAGCGTCAAGTGCTGCACCCTCGTGCTGTAGTCCGCCGCCCACGTCGAGACCCAGCGTGGTCCTGAGCGTTTGAGGAGCACGCGAAAGAACCCCGAGGCGGGCCGCGAAGGCTGTGCGCACCGGGTTCGGCTTCCCTGGCGGCACGGACGGAGGCGGGGACGGCACCATGACCGTCGAGTTGGCGAGCACCGCCGAAGGCACGCTGCGCGGCCGCGAGTTCGCCGCCCTGTACGCGCAGGCGCAGCGTTTCTACGCGCTCCAGACACGGATCCTGGACACGCACGACACCGAGAGCTGGGTGCACACCTTCACCGAGGACGCCGTCGTCGAACTGCCCCTCCTGCCGGGTCCGGTGCGCGCGCGGGAGGGGCTCGCCCGGTATGTGCGCGCGGGCGCGGCGCGGCAGCGGCAGGCCGGCGGGCGCCTCGATCACTGGGTCGGCATGCTCGACGTGCGGCCCCAGGCGGACGGGTCGCTGCGCACCCGCTGCTCGGCGCTGGCGTACGCCGGGCCGGTGGGCGGCGGTGCCAAGATCCTGTACGCCTACGTCATGGAGGACGTCCTGGTCCGCGGCCAGGGTGAATGGCGCTGCGCGCACCGCCGGGTGACCCGCGACGACCTGGCCTGAGCAGCGCCGCGGCGGCACCCGGAGTCCCTAGGGCAGGCTGGTGAACGCGGCGAAGACGTCGCCGAGTTCGTGTGTGTGCACGGTGAGCGACTCGGCGGTGAGCGCCGCCGCGTCGAGGACCGTGAGCACGGCCCGCACAGTCTCGACACCGGCGTCGCCCGAGATCCGCAGGGTGAGCGAAGCGACATCGCCGCACGCGTCGCCGAGGCCCGCACCCGGACCGGCGGTGTGGAAGGCGGCCTCGGCGCGTGCCAGTGCGACCGCGTCGCCGAACCGCAGGCGGATGAGGGCGTCCGGGGGGCCGTCACGGCCCGCCTCCTGGAATGCGGCGGCGCCGGATCCGGGGGCGTCCGGTCCGTCGGACGGCGGGGCCGGTTCAGTACTCCGGTCCGTCGGCGCGGTGCCCGGCGCGCCCACCAGCACGAGCCGGCGCTCGGGCGAGCCGGAGACGGCACGGTCACGAATGTCCGTCATGGGCGCCGCCCCGCCTTCGCTCCCGTACCGGTGTCCGCCACCGCCGCGGTCCCCGGTGCCGGACCCGGACCGCTGCCCGTTCACGGCAGGAGCTCCGGCTCGTCCGGGACGATCGTCGTGCCGGTCGCGTCCTCGGTGAACATGTCGAGGAGCACCGAGTGCGGGACCCGTCCGTCGATCACGCGGGCCACGCCCACACCGCCGCGCACGGCGTGCAGACAGCCGGTCATCTTGGGGACCATGCCGTCGCTCAGCTCCGGCAGGAGCTTCTCCAGCTCGACGGCCGTGAGCCGCCGGATCACCTCGTCGCCGTGCGGCCAGCCCGCGTACAGGCCCGCGACGTCCGTCAGCATGACCAGTGCCTCGGCACCCAGCGCGGTCGCGAGTGCCGCCGCCGCGGTGTCGGCGTTGACGTTGTAGACGCCGTGGTCCTCGGCGCCGCGGGCGACGGGGGACACCACCGGGATCCGGCCGGCGTCCAGCAAGGTCCGCACGGTCGTGGTGTCCACTCGGGTGAGGGAGCCGACCCGCCCTATGTCGACCGGCTCGCCGTCGAGCCACGGTGTCAGCCGGGTCGCGGTGAGGGTGTCCCCGTCCTCGCCGGTCATGCCGACGGCCAGCGGGCCGTGCCGGTTGATCAGGCCGACCAGTTCACGCTGCACCCGGCCGGCCAGCACCATCCGTACGACGTCCATCGCGAGCGGGGAGGTGACGCGCAGGCCGGCCCTGAACTCCCTGGGCAGGGCACGGTGTTCGAGTTCCCGGTCGATCTGCGGGCCGCCGCCGTGGACGACCACGGGACGCAGTCCCGCGTAGCGCAGGAAGGCGACGTCACCGGCGAAGGCCGCGGTCAGTTCCGCGTCGGCCATCGCGTGCCCGCCCAGTTTGATGACGACCGTCCGGCCCTGGTGGCGGGCCAGCCACGGCAGTGCCTCGCTGACGGACCGGGCCTTGGCCAGCGCCGGATGCGGACTGGGCGTCATGGGGAAACCTCGCAATCACCGGTGAGAGTGCTGGAGTTCGGGTCGACGGCCACTGGATGTCCGGTCGACGGGACAGGCGGGGCCGCGCCGGCGGCGCCTGCTCTTCGGATGATGATTCATTTCCGCTCGGAAGTGAATGAGGGACTGCTTGAACGGGAGTGGAACGAAATCCCCGACGATGTGCGGGACACCGTCCGGCATTGCCTGGAAGAACCCTTTGGCGTCAGCATGAGAAGTGAGGAAAGGCCGCGGCAGGCCCGCTCAACTCGGGCTCGCGGACGGCGCGTTCACTGTCCGGTCGACAGGACGGCGGTCTTGAGCCGGATCAGGGAGAGGATGTATTCCGGATGTTCGTCCCGAGCTTCTACCGAGAACCCCACAGTTCGTGGAAAATGGCGGTGATCCGAGGAAATCCACTGGCCCTCGCGGTGTCCAACGGCAGTCCCGGAGGCATCCCCTTCGCCACCCATCTGCCGGTGATCTGCGACCCGGCCCAGGACGGCACCGGTCTGCCGGCCGACCTGTCCGGGCTGCAACTTCTCGCGCACATGAACCGGGGCAACCCGCACTGGAAGGCGCTCGAGGACGGCGGCGCCGTCCTGCTGACCTTCACCGGCCCGCACGCCTATGTCTCACCGACCGTGTACGGGGTGACTCCGGCCGCCCCGACCTGGGACTTCACCGCGGTGCACGTACAGGGCGTGGTGGAGAAGTTCGACTCGATCGACGACACGATGGACGTGGTGCAGGCCACCGTGCGGGCCTACGAGCGCGACTTCGGCACCGGCTGGGACATGAGCGAGTCGCTCGGCTACTTCCGCAAGATCGGGCCCGCCGTCGGGGCTTTCCGGGTGCGGGTGACCGGGTCCGACGGGATGTTCAAGCTCAGCCAGGAGCAACCCGGCGAGGTCCGGGAGCGGGTGCGGGAATCGTTCGCCGCCAGTGCCTGCACCTACGCGCGCGCGACGGCCGAACTCATCCGCGACCTGCCGTGACGCCCCGGCCCCGCGTCGCGGGGGCCCGGCACGGGCGTGCGCTCAGGCGCTGATGGCGGCCGGGCGCTCGGCCTCGGGCAGCGCGCCCACGCTCGTGAGCCCGCGTACGTCGGGCAGGTTCTCGATGTCCTCCAGGACGTGGGCGGCCGCACGGTCGAGGCTCGCCGTCACCCACTGCTCGAAGTCGACACCCAACCGGTCGGCGGCCTGGTGCCACCACTGGAGCCGGCTGCCGGTCAGTTCGAGCCGGCGGACCGGCTCGACGGACGTACCGGTGCGCCCGGCGGGCTCGCGGGAGGCACGCAGGGCCCGGCGCAGCTGCTTGGTGGTCCACCCGCTGCGCTCCGCGCGGTCGAGCCACATCTCCTGCTGGTCCATCGGCAGCGAGGCGAGCTCCGCGTGGTGCTGGAAGGTCAGCGCAGCACGCCGCCGGTCGAACGCGAACCGCCGGGAGACCCAGGCGTAGTTGCGCAGGGTCTGGTACTGGAGGCCGACGGCCCGGATCCCGTGCTGGTAGCGGTCCACGTAGTGGTCCTTGCCGAACACCAGCCAGTCGCCGAGCCACCAGGACGAGGAGTCGACGATGCCGGACAACTGGCGGCCGGCCTGCTCCCATTCGTCGAAGGAGGCGCCGGCGGGCATCCGCAGGCCGACCTTCGTGGTCATCACCTGAGCGCGCCGCGGCGGCTCCCCGGAGAGCCTGCGCTGCGGCACCACGGTCCGCTCCGGCCCGCTCTCCCCGTCCCCCGGTCGTTCGACGTTGCCGGCGTGAATCGCCATCAGGCCTCCCTTGACGCGTGCGGACAGGCGGGAGCCTGGCACGCCGACCTGGAGTGCCCGTGAAGTACGACTTGTGCCACGCGCGCCGGCACCGTGCGCGCGCCTCCAGCGACGTACGTGCCGTGCTCCAGCCGGCGCCCGCAACGTCGTGGCAACCCGCAGACAGCGGGCCGTACTTCACCCGAGGGGGACCCCATGAAGCTCCGGATCCGCGCCGCCGTCGGCCTGCTCGCAGCCGGTGCGGCGCTGGCCATGACGGCGGCCGTACCCGCCGACGCCGTACCCACCCCGAGAGCCACCGGCCAGAGCCCCCACGCCGCGGTGCAGGATGTGCTGGACCGCGCGGTGAGCGAGGGCGCGCTGCCCGGAGCCACCGCGCAGATCACCGAGGCCGGCAAGGGGAACTGGTTCGGCCGCGCCGGGGTGGCCGATCTCGGTACGGGGGCGCAGCAGCAGCCGCAGAACCGGTTCCGGATCGGCGGCACCACCCAGAGCTTCGTGGCCACCGTGATGCTCCAGCTGGTCGCCGAGCACAAGGTGAGCCTGGACGACTCGGTGGAGAAGTGGCTGCCCGGCCTGGTCGAGGGCAACGGCTACGACGCCGGCGAGATCACGGTCCGCCAGCTGCTCAACCAGACCAGCGGGATCTTCAACTACGTCATGTCCAGCACTGTCCTGTCCTCCGTCATCGGCACCCCCTTCCTCCAGCACCGCTTCGACAGCATGACCCCCGAGCAGTTGGTCGGCCTCGCCGTCGCCTACCCGCCGGCCTTTCCCCCCGGCACCAACTGGGGCTACTCCGACACCAACTACGTATTGGCCGGCATGATCATCGAGAAGGCCACCGGGCACAGCCTGGCCGACGAGATCGACGACCGGATCGTCCGCCCGCTGCACCTGACCGGCACGTACGAGCCGGCCGCCGGTGAGACCGGCATCGACGGCCCGCACGGCCGCGAGTACTCCCGCCTCAACGAAACCGGCTCCGGCCTCCCGTCGTACGACGTCACCGAGCTGAACCCCGGCTGGGTCTTCGCCACCGGTGACATGATCTCCACCACCGGGGACCTCGACACCTTCTTCGGCGCACTGCTGCGCGGCCGTCTGCTGCCGCCCGCCCAGTTGCAGGAGATGCTGACCATGCGGCAGACCACCAGCTGGATTCCGGGCATGAACTACGGCTCCGGTGTCTCCTCGACCACCCTGTCCTGCGGTACCGCCGTGTACGGCCAGTTCGGTGGTACCGAGGGTTCCTGGACGTACACCTACGGCACTCGGGACGGCCGCCACCTGCTCTCCACCAACGTCAACGGCGACTGGCTGGACGGCACGGGCTGGTCCATGCAGTCACCGCTCGGCGTCTTCGGCGCCGAACTGGAAGCGGAGTTCTGCGGCAAGTAGCCTTCAATTCCGCTCGAATTCCGGTTCAGCCGGTGGTCGCCGGAATTCGCCGCCCTTGTGATGAGGGCGTCCGGGACCTAAGTTCGTGAGCATTCACGGGGCGCGCCGGATGCCGGGTGTCCTGTCGACAGGACGATGCCGTCCGGTACCCGCTGATCCACGAAAAACCCCCTGATGAATTCCAATCCCGACTTGCCTCGGGACGGCTAAGGACGGTGGCAGTTGAGCACGAACCCATTCGACGACGAGGACGGCAGCTTCTACGTCGTGGTCAACGATGAGGAGCAGCACTCCCTGTGGCCCGCGTTCGCCGAGGTGCCCGCGGGCTGGCGGGTCGCCTTCGGGGCGGCGGCCCGGACCGAGTGCCTGGAGTACGTCGAGCAGCACTGGACCGACATGCGGCCCAGGGGGCTGCGGGAGGCCATGGCCGCGGACTGAGTCCGGGGCCGCAGCGCACGGCGGGGACGCCGGCCGCGAGACGAGGGTTGTGGGGACATCCTGTGAGAACCGCCAGCAGACACCGGTCGGCACCGACGGCCACCAGGAGCGAGCCCGCGCCGCACGACGTGGTGCTCTCCCTGGTGGGGCGGCAGGCGATGGTGCGGAAGTCGGCGATGATCCTCCCGGAGAACCTGTCCGAGCGGTCCTGGGAGCGGATCGGGTCCGACCTGCGCGAGCTCACGAACTCCTCCGCGTGGTGGCTCGCCGACTGGCTGCTCTTCGGCGAGGCCGCCTACGGGTGGCGGCGGTACCGGGAGGCGGTCGAGCGCACCGGTCTCGACTACCAGACCCTGCGCAACTACGCCTGGGTGGCCCGGCGCTTCGAGCGGCACCGCAGGCGGGACGGCCTCAGCTTCGCCCACCACGCGGAAGTGGCCCGGCTGCCGCCGCCGGAGCAGGACCACTGGCTGCGCGAGGCCGAACAGGGCGGCTGGTCACGGAACGAACTGCGCAAGGCGGTACGCATTGGTCCGGCCGAGCGAAGCCGCACCGGCGACCTGCCGCCGGCCGACGCCCCGCCGGCCGTCACCTGCCCGGACGGCGCCGGCCGGTCCCGAGGGGCGCCGCCCCGGCCGGCCGGGACGGCGGCCGCCGGCACCCGCCCGCGCAAGGCCGCCACGCTCACCATCGAGCTGTCGGCCGACCAACTGGACTACTACTCGAAATCGGCTGCCGCGCACGGTCTGCCCGTCGAACAGTGGGTGACGCGGGTGCTCGACGCCACCGGTCGGCGCACCGCCTAGCGGCGCACCGCACCGACCGGCGCCGGACCCGGTGAAGGCGCCGGACCAGCCCGTTCCCCCTGGTGTACCGACGGCTCGCCCACTCGGACACCCGTCACATCGGAGTCAGTTGATGATCCTTCAGGGAAAGCGGGTTGCCCTGCCCCCGGCGCCCGTCGTTCACCGTCAGTTCGAAGCGCACGCGGCCGCCACGCCCGACGCCGTCGCCGTTCGCTGCGCGGGGCAGCAGGTGACGTACGCGGAACTGGACGCGCGGGCGAACCGGTTCGCGCACTTCCTCGTCACCTGCGGACACGGCCGCGGCGCCAAGGTCGGCGTCTGCCTGGACTACTCGGTCGACATGCTCGTCGCCATCCTCGGCACGCTGAAGGCGGGGGCGGCCTACGTGCCGTTCGATCCCGCCTACCCGTCGGCCCGGCTTCAGCTGCTGCTGGACCAGGTGCCCCACCTCGCCCTGATCGTGGCCTCGCCGGCGACGGCCGCGCTGGTCGAGTCGGCGGTCGTGGAGGTCGTCGACCTGGAGCGGATGTCCGGTTACCTGTCGGGTCTCCCGGCGACCGCCCCGGACGTCCAGGTCACCGGCGACGACGTGTGCTACGCGGTTTTCACCTCCGGCTCGACCGGCACCCCGAAACTGACCGCGGTGCGCCACGAGGGCTGGTTCAACCTCATGAACTGGCTGCGGCTGGAGTACGGCTTGCACCAGGGCTCCCACAACCTGGTCGTCAGCGCGTTCGGCTTCGACCTGTCCCAACGGGCCCTGATGACACCGCTGTTCTGCGGCGCCACCCAGCACCTGATGGCCAGCCGGAACTTCGACGCCATGCTGGCCTACCGCATGCTCACCGACCACGACATACGCGTGATCCACTGCGCCTCCAGCACGCTGTACCTGCTGGTGGACTGGGAGACCGCGCGCGGCGGTGACGCGCTGGCCAGGCTCGACTACCTGCTGTTCGGCGGGGAGCCGCTGGTGTACGAGCGGATCGCGGACTGGGCGCGCCGCCCGGACAACGACTGCACCCTCCTGCACCAGTACGGCGTCGCCGAGTGCACGGACGTCGCGACGTCCTACGTCCTGTGCGCGCACCGGCCCGGCGACCAGCAGGTCGCGCCGGTCGGCAGGCCGGCCTACAACACCGACATCCACCTCCTCGACGCGCAGCTGCGCGCAGTCGCGCCGGGGGAGCAGGGCGAGATCTGCATCTCCGGTGCCGGCGTCGGCGCGGGCTACCTCAACAACGGCCCCGAGAACCGCCGGTTCACCACCATCGAGGTCGATGGCGAGACACGCAGGGTGTACCGCACGGGCGACCGCGGCTATGTGACCGAGGCCGGCGAACTCATCGTCCTCGGCAGGATCGACGCGCAGGTGAAGGTGCGGGGCATGCGCATCGACCCCACCGACATCGAGCGGGCGCTCGCCCGCCTGGCCGGGATCAGGCAAGCCGCCGTGGTGGTCGAGTACACCGAAGCCGGGGAGGCCGCACTGACCGCCTTCGTCGTCCCGGACGGCGACGAAGGCGCCGCGGACGACGTGCGCGCCCGGCTCCTCGCCACACTGCCGCGGAACATGGTGCCGTCGAGGTTCGTCACCGTCCCGAGCCTCCCGCTGAGCCCGCACGGAAAGGTGGACCGCGCGGCGCTGGCCGACGCGTATCCGCATCAGTTCGCCGGCCGCGTCACGGCGGCCTGAAAACGAGAGGAACGACATGATTGCCGACGGGGTGCGCACCATTTGGTGCCGGGAACTCCAGCGCGATGACATAGGGGACGGCGACGACTTCTTCGCCCTGGGCGGCCAGTCCGTGATCATGGCCAGGATCCAGGGTGCCTACATCGAGGAGCTGGGCGCGGAGGTCCCGATGGACCAGATGTACCTCAACCCGACAGTGGCCTCGATCTCCGCGTACATCGAGACCCTGGGCGCGGTGACCCGGTAACGGCGCCGATTTATTTCGGGGCGTCGCATTCGGGACGTCGCATTCGGGGCGTCGCAGAGTTCACTATGTATTCCCCGGAGCCGGTTCGGACGGCTAGCATCAAATAAGTGCCCGCTGACGGGAATTCGCATCCGTCGCGTCGATAGCGCACTCGAGAGTCACTACATTTCCGGCTGAGGCCGCATTGCGATCAAAAAACAATCTGGTAGGAGTGGCGCTATGTACGACGTGATTGTCATAGGTGCCCGTTGTGCGGGCTCGCCCACGGCCATGTTGTTCGCTCAAGCGGGATATCGAGTCCTGCTCCTGGAGAAAGCGCGATTCCCGCAGGACACCCTGTCCTCCCACTACATCCACCAGGAGGGCGTGGCGCTCCTCAACCGGTGGGGACTGCTCGACGAACTCCGCGACGCGGGCTGCCGGCCGATCACTCATCAGAGCTACGAGGGGCCCGGCGTCCGCATCGACGGCTTCTCCCTGCCCATCGACGGCCTGCGGACCACGTACGCGCCGCGGCGCTACGTGCTCGACCCGATCCTCGCGGCCGGTGCCGTCGCGGCCGGTGTGGAGTTCCGGGAGTCCTGCGCGGTCAACGACCTGGTCTTCGAGGGGGACCGGGTGGTCGGGGTGCGGTACACCACCCCCGGCGGCGCCGCGGCGACGGACCGGGCCCGGCTCGTCGTCGGCGCGGACGGCATGCGCTCGCTGGTGGCCCGCAAGGCAGGCGCCCCGAACATCATCGAGCACCCGCGACTGACCTGCACCTACTACAGCTACTGGGCGGGCGTCCCGGCGAACTTCGAGCTGTACGAGCGACCCGGACGCTGGGTCGGCGTCATCCCCACCAACGACGACCTGACCCTGCTCATGACGTACTTCCCGCAGGACGAGTACAACGCCGTCCGCAAGGGAGTCGAGCCGTTCTACCTGGAGACCTTCCGGACGACGGCCCCCGAGCTGTACGAGCGGATGCGGTCCGGCGAACGCGTGGAGCAGCTGTACGGCACCGGACACCAGGAGAACTTCTTCCGCAAGGCCTACGGACCGGGCTGGGCGCTGGTCGGCGACGCGGTCAACCACAAGGACTCCATCACCGCCCGCGGCATCACCGAGGCATTCGTCCAGGCCCAGACGCTCACCGAGTACATCGGGGAGAACCTGCACGACGACGCCGCGCTCGAGGCTGCGCTGAGCGCCTACGAGGACAACCTGGGCGACGACGCCTTCAGCCACTACCGGGGCGCGCTCAACGTGGCCGAACTCAAGCCCGAGGGACGCGTCGAGCTGCTGCAAAAGCTGGTCGGCCACCAGGAGCTGATCGACCGGTACTTCTCGACCCTGTCGGGAGCCTGCTCCATCGACGACTTCTACAACGACGAACTCTTGACCCTGCTCGACCAGAGCTGAGTGACGACCTGCTCCCTGGTTCTGCCGATTTTGGAGACTCAATGATCCCGTTGTCGTTCGCGCAGCGTCGGCTGTGGTTCGTGGACCGGTTCGAAGGCCCTTCGCCGACCTACAACGGTGCGTTCGCCTTGCGGCTGACCGGTGAGCTGGACGCGGAAGCGCTGGGAGCGGCGCTCCGCGATGTCATCGACCGCCACGAGGTGCTGCGGACGGTGATCGTCGAGGACGACGCCGGCGTGCCGCACCAGCGGGTACTCGCCGCCGGGGAGCAGCCGTTCGAGCTGCCCGTCGTGGAGGTCGCGGAGCAGGACCGGGCCGCCGCCGTCGACGAGGTGGCCACCCGGACCTTCGACCTGGCCGCCGACGCGCCGATCCGCGCCCGGCTGGTGCGCTGCGGACCAGCCGACCACACCCTGGTCGTCGTGGCCCACCACATCGCCGTGGACGGCGAGTCCTTCGGGCCGCTGTTCCGCGACCTCACCACGGCCTACGCGGCCCGCCGTGAGGGCGGCGCCCCGGCGTGGGAGCCGCTGCCGGTGCAGTACGCGGACTACACCCTGTGGCAGCGGGACGTGCTCGGCGACGAGTCCGACCCCGAGAGCCTGTCGGCCCGGCAACTGGCCTACTGGCGCGAGGCGCTGGCCGACCTGCCGCAGCCGCTGGACCTGCCCACGGACCGCCCGCGCCCGCGGGTGATGAGCCCCGACGGGGACCGGGTCAGGTTCACCCTCGAACCCGGACTCCTCGGCGCGGTGGAGAAGCTGGCCGCGGACCAGGACACGACGGTGTCGATGGTCATGCACGCGGCGCTCGCGGTACTGCTGCACCACCTCGGCTGCGGTGACGACGTGTCCATCGGCGCGCCGATCACGGACCGCACCGACGAGGAACTGCGCGACCTCGTCGGCTTCTTCGTCAACACCTGGGTGCTCCGCGTCGACCTCGCCGGCAACCCGAGCTTCCGCCGGCTGCTCCGCCAGGTGCGGGACCGCTCCCTGGCCGCGTACGAGAACCAGGACATGCCCTTCGAGCGGCTCGTGGAGCTGCTCAACCCCGACCGCTCCACCGCCTACAACCCGTTCTTCCAGGTCATGCTCTCCTGGCAGCCGCCGGTGCCGGACCTGGAACTCCCCGGACTCGGCGTCCGCACCGAGCGCCTGGAGACCGGGACCGCCAAGTTCGACCTGTTCTTCGACCTGCTCCCGGACAACTCGGGCGGCGCGCAGTGCCGTCTGGAGTACGCCACCAGCCTCTTCGACCGGACCACGGCCGAGAGCATCGCGCAGCGCTTCGTCCGGGTGCTCGGCCGGCTCGTCGCCGACGCAGACCACGCGATCGGCACCGTCGACGTGCTCGACACCGCCGAACGGGAGCAGCTGGTCGCCGGGTTCGACGACACCGCGGCGGCCGTGCCCGAACTGACGGTTCCGGAGCTGTTCGAACTCCAGGTCGCCCGTACCCCGGACGCCCCGGCGCTCGTGTGCGACGACCGTACGGTGACGTACCGGGAGCTCGACGACCGGGCGAACGCCGTCGCCTGGGAGCTGATCCGGCGCGGTGCCGGACCGGAGGACCTGGTGGTGCTGGCGCTGCCCCGCACCGAGGACCTGGTGGCCGGCCTGCTCGGCATCCTCAAGTCCGGCGCCGGATACCTGCCGGTGGACCCGCAGTACCTCGCCGGACGCGCCGAGAGCGTGCTGTCCGAGGCACGCCCGCGGTTCGCGGTCACCGACACCGCGACCTCGCGGGAGCTGCCGGCCAACGACATGTCGTGCGTCGACCTCGACCACCGCGCGGACTGGGACACCCCGCGCGGGGCTCCGGGCGACGCGGACCGGACCGCGCCGCTGGCCCCGGACAACCTGGCGTACGTGATGTACACCTCCGGCTCCACGGGCAAGCCGAAGGGCGCGGCGATCGCCCACCGCAACATCGTCAACGGCGTGCGGGAGCTGGCGCGCGTCCTCGACGCCCCGCCCGGCTGGCGGATGCTGGCCGGCACCTCGGTGAACTTCGACGTCTCCGTCTTCGAGCTGCTGACCACCCTGTCCACCGGTGGCACCGCCGAGGTGGTGCCCAACGCGCTGGCCCTCGCCGAACGCGACGGCTGGCACGGCCAGGTGCTCAGCGGCGTCCCCTCGGTGCTCGGCGAACTCGTCGGCCACCTGGACAAGACCACCGGCATCCGCACGGTCGTCTTCGCGGGCGACGTGCTCCCGGCCCGGCTGGTACGGCAGGTGCGCGAGGCGCTGCCCGGCGCGCAGATCGTCAACTCCTACGGCCAGAGCGAGAGTTTCTACGCCACCACGTTCTCCCTCGGCGCCGGGCAGGAGTGGCCGGAGAGCGAGGTCGCGCCCATCGGCACCCCGCTGGGCAACATGCGCGCCTACGTGCTCGGCCCGTCACTCGCCCCGGTGCCGCGGGGCGTGATCGGCGAGCTGTACGTGGCCGGCACCTGCCTGGGCCGCGGCTACCACGACCGCCCGGACCTGACCGCCGAGCGCTATGTGGCGAACCCGTTCGGCCCCGCCGGCGAGCGGATGTACCGCACGGGCGATCTGGCCCGCTGGAACGCGCACGGTCAGCTGGAGTGCGTCGGCCGCGCCGACGGCCAGGTGAAGGTGCGCGGCTTCCGCATCGAGACGGCGGAGGTCGAAGCGGCGATCACCCGCCACCCCGGCATCAGCGAGGCCGTGGTGATCAGCCGCGAGGTGCCCTCGGGCGGACGGCGGCTCGTCGCCTACGTGGTGCACACCGGCGAGGGAGCCGTCGGTGACGACGGCGCCGGCGGCATCGGCGACGTGGACGTGCAGTCCGGCGCCTCCGCCGCCGAACTCCGCAAGTTCGTCGCGGCCCGGCTGCCCGACTACATGGTGCCGGCGGCCTTCGTGGTCCTCGGCCGGCTGCCGCTCGGACCGACCGGCAAGCTGGACCGCAAGGCGCTGCCCGAACCGGAGTTCCTGGGCGAGAGCTACCGCGAGCCGCGCACCGAGACCGAGAAGATCATCACCGCCGCCTACGCGGACGTGCTCGGCGTGGAACGGGTCGGCATCGACGACGACTTCTTCGCGGTGGGCGGCGACAGCCTGCGCTCCATCCAGGTGGTGGCGCGGGTGCGGGCCCTCGGCCTGACTCTCACCACCCGTGAGATCTTCGAGTGCCGCACCGCGGCACGGCTGGCCGAGGCGGCCGCCGACCGCCGCGACCAGGCGCCGGTCCTCGCCGAGGACGAGCGCGGCGGCGTCGGCCCGATGCCGCTCCAGCCGGTGGCCCGGCAGGTCTTCGAACACGGCGGCGGCATCGACCGGTTCGCCATGTCGATGGTGCTGGAGCTGCCCGCGGGCATCGACACGGACGGACTCGCCGCCACGCTCGACGCCGTACTCGACCGGCACGACCTGCTGCGCGCCCGGCTGGTGCGGGACGGCGAGCTCTGCCTCGTCGTACGGGAAAAGGGCGCCGTACGGGCCGCGGACCTCATCCACCGGGTCGACTGCGACGGCCGCTGGGACGAGCCGGCGTCGCTCCGGGCGGCGCAGGCGGAGCTGGAGGCGTCGCTCGGGCGGCTCGACCCGGCAGCCGGGACGGTGGCCGACTTCGTCTGGTTCGCCGCCGGCTCCGGCGCGGGCCGGCTGCTGGTCGTCCTCCACCACTTGGTGGTGGACGGAGTGTCCTGGCGGATCCTGATGTCGGACTTCGCCGAGGCCTGGCAGCAGGTCCGCGCGGGCCGGACGCCCGAGCTGCCCGCGGTCGGCACCTCGGCCCGCCGCTGGGCCGCGGCCCTGGCGGACGAGGCGCTCTCACCTGAGCGGGAGGCGGAGCTGACGTACTGGCGGGACCTGCTGGAGGCGTCCGACCCGCCCCTGGGCACGCGCGCGTTCGACCCGGAGACGGACGTGTGGTCCACCGTCGACACCGTGCGCGTCGAGCTGCCCGCCGACGTCACCGAGGCGGTGCTGACCACGCTCCCCGCCGCGTTCAAAGGCACCGGGACGGACGTCCTGCTCGCCGCCCTCGCCCTCGCCGTGAACCGGTGGGGCGGTGACCGCTCGACCCTGGTCCGGCTGGAGGGGCACGGCCGTGCGGAGGACATCGTCCCCGGCGCCGACCTCTCCCGGACCGTCGGCTGGTTCACCAGCATGTACCCGGCCCGCGTCGACGTACGGGGCGTGGACCTGGCCGACGTGCTCGCGGGCGGCCCCGCGGCCGGCCAGGCGGTCAAGCGGGTCAAGGAGCAGCTGCGCGGCGTCCCGGACAAGGGCATGGGATACGCGCTGCTGCGCTGGCTCAACCCCGAGACCGCCGAACAACTCGCCGACCTTCCGGTGCCCCAGATCGGGTTCAACTACCTCGGCCGGATCTCCGGCACCGACATACCCGAGCACCTGCGCGCCGACGGGTGGGGGCCCACGAACTGGTCCGCCGAGCTGATCGCGCTGCCCGACCCGGACCTGCCCGCGCTGTCCGCGCTGGAGGTCAACTCGGTCGCCACGGACACCGCCGACGGCACCCGGCTCCAGGCCGCCCTCATGTTCGCCACGGGGCTGCTGACCCGCGAGCGGGCCGCCGAACTCGCCCGGCTGTGGGTCGAGGTGCTGCACGGCATGGCCGCCTACGCCACGGGCCCGCAGATCGGCGGGCTCACGCCCTCGGACGCCCCGCTGGTCACGGTGCGGCAGGACGAGATCGAGACCTGGGAGCAGCGCTACGGCCGGCTGGCCGAGGTGTGGCCGCAGGCACCGGGGCAGTCCGGCATCCAGTTCCAGGCCGCGCTCGCCGACGGCACTTTCGACGTCTACCACATGCAGTTCGTGCTGCACCTGTCCGGCCATGTGGACCCGGAGCGCATGCGGGCGGCCGGACAGGCACTGCTGGAGCGGTACCCGAACCTGCGCTCCGCGTTCCTCGCCTCGGCCGACGGCGACCCCGTCCAGGTCGTGGCGGAACACGTCGCCCTGCCCTGGCGGCACCTGGACCTGACCGGCCGCAGCGAGGCCGAGCAGGACGCGGCGCTCGACACCGCGCTGGCCGACGACCGGGCCGACCAGCTCGACCCCACCCGGCCGCCGCTGTTCCGTCTGGCCCTGCTCACCTGCGGGCCGCAGCGGGCGAAGCTCGTCATCACGGCGCACCACACCCTGTTCGACGGCTGGTCCTCACCGCTGGTCATCACGGACCTGATCCGGCTGTACGCCGGTACCGGGGAACTCGCCCCGGTCCGCGGCTACGGCGACTACCTGGCCTGGCTGACCGCACAGGACCGCAAGGCGTCGGCCGCCCGGTGGGCCGCCGAGCTGGAGGGATTCGAGCAGCCGACCCTGGTGGCCCCGAACCCGCCGGTCAAGGAGGAGGCGTCCTCCCTCGGCCGGATCGAGGTGCCGTGGTCGATCGACCAGGGGCGCGAACTCTCCCGCCGCGCCGCGGAACTCGGGGTCACCCTCAACACGCTCCTGCAAGGCGCCTGGGCGATCCTGCTCGCGAAGCTGACGGGGCAGCAGGACGTGGTGTTCGGCGCCGCTGTCAACGGCCGCCCCGCCGAGCTGACCGGATCGGACGAGATGGTCGGCCTGTTCATCAACACCCTGCCGATCAGGGCACTGTGCCGGCCGAACGACAGCGTCGCCGCCGTGATCACCGAACTCCAGCGGCGGCAGACCGCGCTCCTCGACCACCACTACTACGGGCTGGCCGACATTCAGCGCAGTGTCGGGCTGCCCGCCCTGTTCGACACGATCGTCGTCTTCGAGAACTACCCGATCGACCGCGCGGGAATGGTCGATGCCAACACCGACGCGGGCTTCGCGATCGACGCCATCCGGCCGTTCGCCGGCTCGCACTACCCGCTCACCCTCAACTCCTCCGACCCGTATCTGCGGCTCTCCCTCGACTACCAGAAGAACCTGTACGAGCGTGCCGACGCCGAAGTGATCGCCGCCCGGCTCGTGCGGGTGCTGGAGCAGATACTCGCCGACCCGCACACACCGGTCGGTGCGGTCGAGGTGCTGGCGGCGCGGGAACGCGACTGGTTGGTGCGGCAGGTCAACGACACCGCGCACCCGGTGGCCGCACACACGCTGCCGGCCGCGTTCGAGGCCCGGGTGGACCGCGACCCCGACCGTGTCGCCCTGATCGGCGAGCAGCAGACGCTGACCTACGGCGAGTTCAACCGGCGGGCCAACCGGCTGGCGCACTGGCTGCTCGAACGGGGCGCGGGCCCCGAGCAGCTGATCGCGGTCAGGATCCCCCGCTCCGTCGACCTGCTGGTGGCGATCTACGCCGTCGTCAAGGCCGGCGCGGCCTATGTGCCGGTGGACCCGGAGCTGCCCGAGGACCGGGTACGGCACGTGCTGGACAGCGCGCGGCCGCTGCTGGTGCTCGACGAGACGCTCCCCGACGTGTCCGGGTACCCGGAGACGAACCCGGAGCGTCAGCTGTCCCCGGACAGCGCCGCGTACGTCATCTACACCTCGGGTTCCACCGGCGGCCCCAAGGGCGTACTGGTGGCGCACCGGTCGATCATGAACCGGCTGGCGTGGGGTCTGGCGCACTTCGGCGTCGGGGCCGAGGACCGGGTGCTGCTGAGCACGACGGCGAGCTTCGACGTGTCGGTGCCGGAGCTGTTCGCGCCGCTCCAGGCCGGCGCCGCCATCGTCATCGCCCGCCCCGACGGCCGCCGCGACCCCGCCTACCTGGCCGAGCTGATCCGCCGGGAGCGGGTCACCGGCGCGGACTTCGTGCCCTCCCTGCTGGAGGCGTTCCTCGACGAGCCCGCCGCCAAGGAGTGCACCGGGCTGCGCTGGATCGAGGTCGCGGGCGAGGCGTTCCCGCCGGCGCTCGCCAACAAGGCGGTCGAGGTGCTGCCGAACTGCCAGGTGCACAACCTCTACGGGCCCACCGAGGCATCGGTCGAGGTCACGGCCTATCAGCACGTGCCGGGCGCGGACCGGGTGCCGATCGGCGCACCGATCTGGAACACCCAGGTGTACGTCCTGGACGCGGCCCTGCGCCCGGTCGCGCCCGGCGTCACCGGTGAGCTGTACCTCGCCGGCACCGGGCTCGCGCGGGGCTACCTGGGGCAGCCGGGGCTGACCGCGAACCGGTTCGTCGCCTGCCCCTACGGCGCGCCCGGCACCCGGATGTACCGCACCGGCGACGTCGTACGGTGGAACCAGAACGGCCAGGTCGAGTACATCGGGCGGGCCGACTTCCAGGTCAAGGTCCGCGGGTTCCGCATCGAACTCGGCGAGATCGAGCAGGCGCTGGCCGCGCACCCGGACGTCGACGGCGCCGTGGCCGTGGTGCGCGAGGACCGCCCCGGCGACCAGCGGCTGGTCGCGTACGTGGTGCCGGTCAAGGGGAAGACGGACGCCGAGCTGGACCTCACGGCCCTGACGGACCAGGTCCGGGAGCACCTGCCGGAGTACATGGTGCCCTCGGCGATCATGCCGCTCGCCGCGCTGCCCACGACACCGAGCGGCAAGCTCGACCGCAAGGCCCTGCCCGCGCCGGACCACGGCACCGAGGCCGGCACCGGACGAGGGCCGCGCAATCACACCGAGGAAGTCCTCTGCCGGCTGTTCGCGGACCTGCTCGACCTGCCGGAGGTCGGCATCGACGTCGGCTTCTTCACCCACGGCGGGCATTCGCTGCTGGCCACCCGGCTGGTCGGCCGCATCCGCAACGAGCTGAACGCCGACGTGAAGGTCACGACCGTGTTCCGCAATCCGACCGTCGCCCAGCTGGCGGCCCGGATCGAGGAGCAGGCCCCGTCGAACCGCCCCCGGCTGCGTCCCCGGCTGGGCCAGATGAACGTTGAGGAGACGCGTCGATGATCCCCCTGTCCTTCGCCCAGCGCCGGCTGTGGTTCCTCCACCGACTGGAGGGCCCGACCGCCACCTACAACATCCCGTTCGTGATGCGCCTGGAAGGGCCGCTCGACACGGCGGCCCTGGCCGCGGCCGTGGGAGACGTCGCCACCCGGCACGAGACCCTGCGCACCCTGGTCGCCGAGAACGCGGACGGCACACCGGAGCAGCGCGTGCTGCCCCCGCAGGAGGCCGCCATCCCGTTCCGCGTGGTCGACGTCGCCCCGGACGAGGTGGACGCCGCCCTGCGTGAGGCGCTCGGCCAGGGCTTCGAACTGGACACCGAACTGCCGCTGCGGGCCACGGTGTTCCGGCTCTCGCGGCAGGAGCACCTGCTGGTGTTCGTGTTCCACCACATCGCGGCGGACGGCTCCTCGATGGGCCCGTTCGTCCGGGACCTGGTGTCGGCGTACTCGGCCCGCCACAGCGGCGACGCGCCGCGGTGGGAGCCGCTCCCGGTGCAGTACAAGGACTACACGCTGTGGCAGCGGCAGCTGCTCGGCGAGGAGGGCGACCCGGACAGCGTCGCCGCCTCCCAGCTCGCCTACTGGCGCGAGGAACTGGCCGGGGTGCCGCAGCCGGTGCAACTGCCGCTGGACCGGCCGCGCCCCACCGTGGCCGGCCACGAAGGCGGTCACGTCGAGTTCCTCCTCGCGCCCGACCTGGTCGCCGGGCTCGGCAAACTGGCCGCCGACCGCGGCGCCACGGTCCCGATGGTCGCCCAGGCCGCGCTCGCGGTGCTGCTGAACAAGCTGGGCGGCGGCGAGGACCTCACGGTCGGCAGCCCGATCGAGGGACGCACCGACGAGGCCCTGGCCGAACTGGTCGGGTTCTTCGTCAACACCTGGGTGCTGCGCGCCGACCTGTCGCGCAACCCGTCGTTCGGCCGGCTCGTGGAGCACACACGGGACAAGGCCCTCGCCGCGTACGACAACCAGGACGTGCCGTTCGAGTGGCTGGTGGAACTGCTCAACCCGGATCGCTCCACCTCGTACCAGCCGCTGTTCCAGGTCATGCTGGCCTGGCAGTTCGTCTGGTCGGAGCTGCGGATGCCGGGGCTGCGGGTCACCCCCGTACCGGTGGGCACCGACACCGCGAAGTTCGACCTGTTCTTCAACATCGTCCCGGACGCCACCGGGCGCGCGCACGGCCGCCTCGAGTACGCGGTGGAACTCTTCGACCACGCCACGGCCGTCAGCATCGTCGACCGGTTCGTGCGCATCCTGGAGCAGGTCGTCGCCGATCCGGACGTACGCCTCGGGGACGTCGACGTGCTCGGCGCGGACGAGCGGCGGTGGCTGCTGGGTACGGCGAACGACACGGCCGAGCCGGTTTGGGGCGCGGACGTCGTGGCGGCGGTCGCCCGGCACGCCGAGGCCGCCCCGGCGGCGACCGCCGTGGTGTGCGGCGACGAGTCGCTGACGTTCGGGGAGCTGGAGGCGCGGGCCAACCGGCTGGCGCACTGGCTGATCGGGCGTGGGGTGCGGCAGGAGTCGCTGGTTGCCGTCTGCCTGCCGCGGTCGGTGGAGCTGATCGTCGCGTTGCTGGCGGTGCAGAAGGCGGGCGGTGCCTACGTCCCGATCGATCCGGATCATCCTCGGTCGCGGATCGACTACATCCTGGAGGACGCGGCGCCGGTGCTGGTCCTGGACGCCGAGATGCTGGCCGGCGCGGAGGTCTCCGCGCTCCCGGAGTCGGCTCCGGCTTCCGGCGTCTCGCCGCAGAACACCGCGTACGTGATCTATACGTCGGGTTCGACGGGCCGGCCGAAGGGTGTGGCGGTGCCGCACGGCGCGCTGGCGAACTTCCTTGCGACGATGGGTCGTCGGGTGCCGTTGTCGCCGTCGGACCGGTGGCTGGCGGTGACCACGGTGTCGTTCGACATCGCGGGTCTTGAGCTGTACCTGCCGCTCCTCTCGGGCGCGGCCGCGGTGCTCGCGGACAAGGACACCGTCACCGACCCGTCGGCCGTAGCTGCGGCCATGCGCCGCCACGAGGTCACCGTCGCACAGGCCACCCCCGCCTTCTGGCAGATGCTGCTCATGCACGAGCCGAACGCCGTGAAGGGCCTGCGGATCCTGGTCGGCGGCGAAGCCCTGCCGGCCCGGCTGGCCGAGACGCTGGCCGACCAGGCCGCCGAAGTGCTCAACATGTACGGCCCGACCGAGACGACCATCTGGTCGACCATGGCGCCCGTCGAGGCCGGTACGAGCGTGGCGATCGGTTCGCCGATCGGCAACACGCAGGTGTTCGTGCTGGATTCGCGGCTGCGTCCGGTCCCGCGCGGGGTGCAGGGCGAGCTGTACATCGCGGGTGACGGTCTGGCCCGTGGCTATCAGGGTCGTCCTGGTCTGACGTCGGAGCGGTTCGTGGCCTGCCCGTTCGGTGCGTCCGGGGCGCGGATGTACCGCACGGGTGACCTGGTGCGGTGGGGCCGGGACGGCCGCCTTGAGTACATCGGGCGCACCGACTTCCAGGTCAAGGTGCGCGGTTTCCGTATCGAGCTGGGCGAGATCGAGAACGTGCTCGCCTCGCATCCGGGCGTCGCGCAGGCCGTGGTCGTCGTACGCGAGGACCAGGAGGACGACAAGCGCATCGTCGGCTACGTGGTGCCCGAGCCGGACGCCGCGCTCACGGACACCGAGGCCCAGGTGGACGAGTGGCGCCAGGTCTACGACGACAGTTACCTCGCGTCCGAGGACGAGGCGCTGGGCGACGACTTCGACCTGTGGAAGTCCTCGTACGACGGCGAGCCGATCCCGCTGGAGCAGATGCGGGAGTGGCAGGACGCCGCGGTGGCGCTGGTGCTGGAGTCCGAGCCCCGGCGGGTGCTGGAGATCGGTGTCGGTTCCGGTCTGCTGATGGCGAAGATCGTCGGCCAGGTCGAGGAGTTCTGGGGCACCGACCTGTCCGCCCCCGTCGTGGACCGCGTGCGCGCGCAGGCCGAGGCGGCGGGGTACGGCGACCGGGTGCACCTGAGTGCGCAGCCCGCCGACGACGTCTCCGGACTGCCCAGGGCCGCGTTCGACGTCGTGGTGATCAACTCGGTCATCCAGTACTTCCCCGGCGTCGACTACCTGGACCGGGTGCTGGACCAGGCTTTGGAGCTGGTGGCGCCCGGCGGGCGGCTCATCGTCGGTGACGTCCGCAACGCCACCACGCTGCGGCTGCTGCTCACCGCGATGCAGCGGGCCGCCCAGCCGCACGCGTCCTACGACGAACTGCGGACACTGGTGGAGAAGGCGCTGCTCGCCGAGCGCGAACTGGTCGTCGCGCCCGAGTGGTTCACCGAGTGGGCGCAAGGTCGGTCGCTCGGCGTGGACATCCGGCTGAAGACCGGGACCGCGCACAACGAGCTGACCCGGCACCGCTACGAGGTCGTCCTGCACAAGGAACCCGCCGGCCTGCTCGACCTGACCGCGATCCCCGCGGTGCCGTGGAGCGGACAGGTGTCCGACCTCGTCGAACTGGGCCGGCACGTGGACCGGGCGGGCCCCACACGGGTGCGCGGGATACCCAACGCCCGCCTGACCGAGGAGGCCGGCCTCGCCGTCACGGCCCAGGTTCTCGACCCGGTGTCCCTGGCCGCCCGACCGGCCGACCCCGAGGAACTGCGCCGGCTGGCGCTGGAACACGGCTGGGAAGCGGTGACCACCTGGTCCGGCGAGGACCCGCGCTGCTTCGACCTGGTGCTGCTGCCCCGGCAGCGGGCCGGGCAGTGCATCACCGGCGCGTTCGTGGCCGGCGGTGCGGGCGGCCGGATCCGGGCGAACAACCCCGGCCTGGCCAAGGCGATCGGTCCGCTGCTCGCCGCGCTGCCCGAGCACCTGCGCGGGCGGCTGCCCGAGTACATGGTGCCCACTGCCGTCGTACCGCTCTCGCAGATCCCGCTGACCCCGAACGGCAAGCTCAACCGGCGGATGCTGCCGCCGCCCGACTACGCGCAGGTGTCGACCGGCCGGGCGCCGCGCAACGAGCGCGAGCGGCTGTTCTGCGAGCTGTTCGCCGAGGTGCTCGGCCTCGCCGCGGTCGGTGTCGACGACGACTACTTCGCGCTCGGCGGGGACAGCATCCGCTCCATCCAGGTCGTCGCCCGCGCCAAGACCCGCGGCGAAGAGGTCAGCGTGCGGGAGATCTTCGAGTACCGCACGGTCGCCCGGCTCGCCGAACTGCTCGACGCACGGGACGAGGAGAGCTCGGCCCTGGCCGAACTGCCGGGCGGCGGCACCGGCTGGGCCCCGCTCCCGCCGACGGCCGCGGGCGCCCTCGCCCTCGACGGCGGCGGCGACGCGCACTCCACCTCCATGGTGCTCACCCTGCCCGCGGACACCGACCGCGCCGAACTGCTCGCCGCGGTGCGGGCCGTGCTGGACCAGCACGACGCGCTGCGCGCCCGGCTCGACCGGGCGCAGCCGGGTCTGCGGATCGAGCCGTCCGGCACGGTGGACGCCGAAACGCTGCTGCGGGAGATCCGCTGCACCGCCGCCGACGGTGACCGCGTGGCCGCCGAAGCCGACGCCGCGGCCCTCCGACTGGACCCGGCCGCGGGCGTCATGGCGCAGTTCGTCCGGCTCACCTCCGACACCGGCGAGGACCGGCTGCTGATCGTCGTACACCGCCTGGTCATGGACCGGGTGTCCTGGCGGATCCTGGTCCCGGACCTGGTCCGCGCCTGGCAGCAGGCGCGCGCCGGACAGACCCCGGTGCTGCCGCGGGTGGGCACCTCGTTCCGCCGGTGGGCGCACGCCCTGGCCGACGAGGCCGCCGACCCGCGGCGCAAGGCCGAAATACCCTGGTGGCAGCGGGAGTTGCGCACCGACGAGCCCCCGCTCGGCGCCCGCGAGGCGGACCACGCGGGCGAGGGCGCCATCGTGGACTCGGTACGGGTCCAGGTGCCGGCCGAGGTCGCGGACACCCTGCTGAACCTGCTGCCCGCGGTGTTCCGCGCCGGTGCCGAGGACGGGCTGCTCACCGGACTGGCGCTGGCGCTGATGCGCTGGCGCGAACTGCGCGGCCTGCCGGCGTCGTCCGCGCTGGTCCGGCTCGAAGGGCAGGACCGGGACGAACACCTGGTGCCCGGCGCCGACCTGTCCCGGACGATCGGCCCGCTCACCACGGTCTTCCCGGCCCGTCTCGACCTGGCCGGCATCGACGTGGCGGACGCGTTCGCCGGCGGCGGGGCCGCCGGCCGTGCGCTCAAGACCGTCAAGGAGCAGCTGCGGGCGGTGCCCGACCACGGCACCGGCTACGGCCTGCTGCGCTACCTCGACCCGGAGAGTGCCCGTGAGTTCACCGGCGACCGGGAACCGCGGATCGGGTTCGCCTACCACGGCGGGTCCGCGTCCGCGGAACTCCCCGCGGACCTGCGCGGCCTGGGCTGGGAGCCGGACGCGGCCCACCGGGACCTGCTCGCCGGGCCGGACCTGCACCGGCCGGTGCAGGCCGCGCTGGAGATCGACGCGGTGGTCACCGCCACCCCGGAGGGCGACCGGCTGGCCGCCGACTTCGGCTTCCCCACCGGTGTGCTCTCCCGTGACGAGGTGACCGAAGTGGCCGGGCTGTGGGTCGAGGCGCTGACCGGGCTGGCCCGGCACGCCGCGTCCGCCGACGCCGGCGGGCTCACCCCGTCCGACGCACCGCTGGTCGCGGTGGGCCAGGACGAGATCGATGCCTGGCAGGACCGGTTCGGCCGCCTGGCCGAGGTCTGGCCGGTGACCCCGGCCCAGTCCGGACTGCTGTTCCATGCGATGCTGGCCGGGGCCGAGTTCGACGTCTACCACATGCAGCTGGTGTTCCATCTCGCGGGCGAGACCGACCCGGAGCGTATGCACCGGGCCGGGCAGGCGCTGCTCGGGCGCTACACCAACCTCCGCGCGGCCTTCGTCAACTCGGCGGACGGCGACGTGGTGTCGGTGGTGCCCGAGACGGTGGCGCTGCCGTGGCAGCACCTGGACCTGACCGGGCTCGCCGAGGCGGAGCGGGTCGAGACGTTCGAGCGCTTCCTCGTCGAGGACCGGGCCACCCACTTCGACGTGGGCACTCCGCCGCTGATCCGGCTGGCGCTGGTCGTCCTCGAACCGGACCGGGCCGAGCTGGTGCTGACCGCCCATCACGTGCTGTTCGACGGCTGGTCCACGCCGCTGCTGATGCGGGACCTGCTGCTGCTGTACGCGGCCGACGGTGACGCGTCCGGGATGCCCCCGGCCCGTGACTTCGGCGAGTTCCTGACCTGGCGCGCCCGGCACGACCACGAGGAGTCCGCCCGCGCCTGGGCGGCCGAGCTCGAAGGGGTGGAGGAGCCCACCCTGCTCGTGCCGCGCGCCACCGCACGGCACGACTCCGGCGGCGTCGGAAACCTCGACGTGGCGATCGAGGACATGAACGGCCTGCTGCACCGGGCCGCGGAACTCGGCGTCACGGTGAACACCCTGGTGCAGGGCGCCTGGGGCGTGATGCTCGCCAACCTCACCGGGCGGTCCGACATCGTGTTCGGCGCCACCGTCGCCGGCCGTCCGGCGGCCTTCATCGACGCCGACGACATGGTCGGCCTGTTCATCAACACCATCCCGGTGCGGGTGCGCTGCGCATGGCGGAGCACCTTCGCCGAACTGCTCGCCGAACTCCAGAGCCGGCAGGTCGCGCTGCTGGATCACCACCACCACAGTCTGGTGGAGATCCAGCAGGCCACCGGGCTGAGCACCCTCTTCGACACGCTGGTGCTGTTCGAGTCCTTCCCGGTCGACCGCGAGGCCATCGTCGAGGCCAACTCGGAGGCCGGTGTGGCCATCACCGGGCTACGGCCGTTCGCCGGGTCGCACTACCCGGTCACCCTGGCCGCCGCCTCCGAACCGGAGGTGCAGTTCGCCCTCCAGTACCAGCAGGACCTCCTGGACGCGGACACGGCCGCCGACATCGTCGACCGGTTCGTGCGCATCCTGGAGCAGGTCGTCGCCGATCCGGGCGTGCGCGTCGGTGACCTCGACGTGCTCGGTGCGGACGAGCGGCGGTGGCTGCTGGGTACGGCGAACGACACGGTGGAGCCGACGCTGGAGCCGGGTCTGCTGGAGGCGGTGGCCCGGTGGGCGCGGTCGGCTCCGGACGCTCTGGCGGTGATCGGTGAGGGTGAGTCGCTGACGTTCGGGGAGTTGGAGGCGCGGGCCAACCGGCTGGCGCACTGGCTGATCGGGCGTGGGGTGCGGCAGGAGTCGCTGGTTGCGGTGTGTCTGCCGCGGTCGGTGGAGCTGATCGTCGCGTTGCTGGCGGTGCAGAAGGCGGGCGGTGCCTACGTCCCGATCGATCCGGATCATCCTCGGTCGCGGATCGACTACATCCTGGAGGACGCGGCGCCGGTGCTGGTCCTGGACGCCGAGATGCTGGCCGGCGCGGAGGTCTCCGCGCTCCCGGAGTCGGCTCCGGCTTCCGGCGTCTCGCCGCAGAACACCGCGTACGTGATCTATACGTCGGGTTCGACGGGCCGGCCGAAGGGTGTGGCGGTGCCGCACGGCGCGCTGGCGAACTTCCTTGCGACGATGGGTCGTCGGGTGCCGTTGTCGCCGTCGGACCGGTGGCTGGCGGTGACCACGGTGTCGTTCGACATCGCGGGTCTTGAGCTGTACCTGCCGCTGATCTCCGGTGCGGCCGTCGTGCTCGCGGGCAAGGACACCATCGCCCAGCCCTCGGCCGTCATGGCGGCACTGCGCCGACATGAGGTCACCGTCGTACAGGCCACCCCCGCCTTCTGGCAGATGCTGCTCATGGACGAGCCGAACGGCGCGAAGGATCTGCGGATCCTGGTCGGCGGCGAGGCCCTGCCCGCGCAACTGGCCGGGACACTCGCCGGCCAGGCCGCCGAAGTGCTCAACATGTACGGCCCGACCGAGACCACGATCTGGTCGACGAGCGCGGCCATCGAGCCCGGAACGGACGCCCCTCCGATCGGTTCGCCGATCGGCAACACGCAGGTGTTCGTGTTGGATTCGCGGCTGCGTCCGGTCCCGCGGGGGGTGCAGGGCGAGCTGTACATCGCGGGTGATGGTCTGGCCCGTGGCTATCAGGGTCGTCCTGGTCTGACGTCGGAGCGGTTCGTGGCCTGCCCCTTCGGACCGGCTGGCGCCCGGATGTACCGCACGGGTGACCTGGTGCGGTGGGGCCGGGACGGCCGCCTTGAGTACATCGGGCGCACCGACTTCCAGGTCAAGGTGCGCGGTTTCCGTATCGAGCTGGGCGAGATCGAGAACGTACTGGCCTCGCATCCGGGCGTCGCGCAGGCCGTGGTCGTCGTACGCGAGGACCAGGAGGACGACAAGCGCGTCATCGGCTATGTCGTCCCCGAGCCGGACGCCGCGCTCGCCGAGGCCGATGCCCAGGTGGACGAATGGCAGCAGGTCTACGACGACAGCTACACGGAGTCCAGGGACCAGGCCTGGGGCGAGGACTTCCAGCTGTGGCGGTCCACCTACGACGGCGTCCCGATCCCGCTGGAGCAGATGCGGGAGTGGCGGGACACGGCGGTGGCGCTGGTGCTGGAGTCCGCGCCCCGGCGGGTGCTGGAGATCGGTGTCGGTTCCGGTCTGCTGATGGCGAAGATCGTCGGCCAGGTCGAGGAGTTCTGGGGCACGGACCTGTCCGCCCCCGTCGTGGACCGGGTCCGCGCCCAGGCCGAGCAGAACGGCTTCGGCGATCGCGTGCACCTGAGTGCCCAGCCCGCCGACGATGTCTCCGGACTGCCCAGGGCCGCGTTCGACACGGTCCTCCTGAACTCGGTGATCCAGTACTTCCCCGGCGTCGACTACCTGGACCGGGTGCTGGACCAGGCTTTGGAGCTGGTGGCGCCCGGCGGGCGGCTGATCGTCGGTGACGTCCGCAACGCCACCACGCTGCGGCTGCTGCTGACGGCGGTCCAGCGCACCGCCCAGCCGCACGCCTCGCCCGAGGAGTTGCGGACGCTGGTGGAGAAGGCGCTGCTCGCCGAGCGCGAACTGGTCGTCGCGCCCGAGTGGTTCACCGAGTGGGCGCAAGGCCGGTCGCTCGGCGTGGACATCCGGCTGAAGTCCGGGACGGCGCACAATGAGCTGACCCGGCACCGCTACGAGGTCGTCCTGCACAAGGAACCCGCCGGCCTGCTCGACCTGACCGCGGCTTCAGGGCTGCCCTGGGGCCGGGAGATCCCCGACCTCGCGGGCCTCGCCCACCGCCTCGACCGCGCCGGCGACGACCCGGTGCGGGTGACCGGGATACCCAACGCCCGGCTGACCGAGGAGGCCGCGGCCGCCGCCACGGCGGGCGTGCCGAGCCCGGCCGCCCCGTCCGGCCGGCCCGTCGACCCGGAGGAGCTGCTGCTCTGGGCGCGACGGCACGGCAGGGCGGCGGTCCTCACCCCCTCCGGCGAGGCCGTCCACGCCTTCGACGCGGTACTGCTGTCCGGGGAAAGCGCCGTCACCGGGGCGTTCGTGCCCAGCGGCGTGGCCGGCCGGACGCGGGCCAACAACCCCGGACTCTCCCGGACCATCGGCCCGCTCCTCGCCGAACTCCCCGCATACCTGCGCGGACGGCTGCCCGAGTACATGGTCCCGGCCACGGTCGTCCCCCTGTCGGAGATCCCGCTCACCCCCAACGGCAAGCTCAACCGACGGGTGCTGCCGCCGCCCGACTACGCGCAGGTGTCGACCGGCCGGGCGCCGCGCAACGAGCGCGAGGAGAACTTCTGCGCGCTGTTCGCGGAAGTGCTCGGTCTCGGCCGGGTCGGCATCGACGACGACTTCTTCGCCTTCGGCGGTCACTCGCTCCTGGCCACCCGGCTGATCAGCCGAGCACGTGCCGAGATGGGCATCGAAATACCTGTCCGAAAGATCTTCGACTTGCCGACGCCGGCCGCGCTCGCCGCGTGGTCGGAGGAATCGGCGGCCGCACCTCGCCGTCCCGGTTTGCGCAAGATGATCGTAGAGGAGTAACGACCATGATCCCGCTGTCATTTGCGCAGCGTCGTATGTGGCTCCTTCAGCAACTGGAGGAGGCCGCCGAAACCTACAACATGTCGGCGGCGTTCCGGCTGACCGGGTCCCTGGACATCAACGCCCTCGAAGCGGCGCTCGGCGATGTGCTCGACCGGCACGAGATCCTGCGCACCGTCTACCCGACGGACGCCGACGGCGAGCCCTTCCAGAAGATCCTCCCGGCGGCGGACGCGGCGCCGGCTCTGCCGGTGGTCGACGTGACCCCCGACGCGGTGTCCGCCGCCATCGACGAGGTCATCTCGCACCAGTTCGACCTGGCGGCCGAGATCCCGCTGCGGGCGACCGTCTTCCGCTGCTCCCCCGAGGAGCACGTGCTCGCCCTGGTGATCCACCACATCGCCATGGACGGCAGCTCGGGCGCGCCGCTCGCCCGTGACCTGGCCGACGCCTATACCGCCCGCCGCGGCGGGCAGGCGCCCCGGTGGGAGCCGCTGCCCGTGCAGTACAAGGACTACACGCTGTGGCAGCGCGAGGTGCTCGGCGACCCGGCGGACCCGGGCAGCCTCGCCGCGGCGCAGGTCGAGTACTGGCGCTCGGAGCTGGCCGGCGTCCCGCAGCCGCTCCGCCTGCCGCTGGACCGCCCGCGGCCCGCGGAGGCGGACCCGCACGGCGACACGGTCGACCTCGTCGTGGAGCCGCGGGTGGCGGCCAGGCTGGAGAAGCTGGCCACCGCGCGCGGGATGACCATGTCGATGGTCCTCCAGGCCGCCCTCGCGGTGCTGCTGCGCAAGCTCGGCGGCGGGGACGACGTGACCATCGGCAGCCCGATCGCCGGCCGTACCGACGAGGCGCTCGCCGACCTCGTCGGATTCTTCGTCAACACCCTGGTGCTGCGCGTCGACCTCGCCGGCGACCCGGCGTTCACCGACCTGCTCGCGCAGGTGCGGAACAAGGCACTGGCGGCCTACGAGCACCAGGACGTGCCGTTCGAGGTGCTGGTCGAGTCGATCAACCCGGACCGCTCGGCGGCCTACCAGCCGCTGTTCCAGGTGATGTTCGCCTGGCAGAACTACGAGAAGCGGGACCTCGAACTGCCCGGCCTGGACGTGCAGTTCGAGCAGGCCATCACCTCGACCGTGAAGTTCGACCTGTTCTTCAGCATCGCCGCCGACGACACGGGGGCGCTGCGCGGCGACATCCAGTACTCGACCCAGCTGTTCGACCGGGACACGGCCGAGGCCATCGCCGCCCGGTTCGTGCGCGTCCTGGAGCAGGTCGTCGCCGATCCGGGTGTGTGCGTCGGGGACGTCGACGTGGTGGACGCGGGGGAGCGCGACTGGCTGCTGGCCGATCTGAACGACACGGCCGAGCCGGTTTGGGGCGCGGACGTCGTGGCGGCGGTCGCCCGGCACGCCGAGGCCGCCCCGGCGGCGACCGCCGTGGTGTGCGGCGACGAGTCGCTGACGTTCGGGGAGCTGGAGGCGCGGGCCAACCGGCTGGCGCACTGGCTGATCGGGCGTGGGGTGCGGCAGGAGTCGCTGGTTGCGGTGTGTCTGCCGCGGTCGGTGGAGCTGATCGTCGCGTTGCTGGCGGTGCAGAAGGCGGGCGGTGCGTATGTGCCGATCGATCCGGATCATCCGCGGTCGCGGATCGACTACATCCTGGAGGACGCGGCGCCGGTGCTGGTCCTGGACGCCGAGGCGTTGTCCGGCGCGGAGCTGGCCGGGTTCCCGGAGTCGGCTCCGGGCGTGGTCGTACGGTCGCAGAGCACGGCGTATGTGATCTATACGTCGGGTTCGACGGGCCGGCCGAAGGGTGTGGCGGTGCCGCACGGCGCGCTGGCGAACTTCCTTGCGACGATGGGTCGTCGGGTGCCGTTGTCGCCGTCGGACCGGTGGCTGGCGGTGACCACGGTGTCGTTCGACATCGCGGGTCTTGAGCTGTACCTGCCGCTGATCTCCGGTGCGGCCGTGATCCTCGCGGGCAAGGACGTCGTCGCCGAGCCGTCGGCCGTGCTCGACGTGGTGCGCCGGCACGAGGTCACCGTCGTACAGGCCACCCCCGCGTTCTGGCAGATGCTGGTGATGCACGAGCCGAACGCCGCGAAGGGCCTGCGGATCCTGGTCGGCGGCGAGGCCCTGCCGGCCCGGCTGGCCGAGACGCTGGCCGACCAGGCCGTCGAGGTCTTCAACATGTACGGCCCGACCGAGACGACCATCTGGTCGACCACGGCGGCCGTGAAGGTGGGCGAAGGCGTCCCGCCGATCGGTTCGCCGATCGGCAACACGCAGGTGTTCGTGCTGGATTCGCGGCTGCGTCCGGTCCCGCGGGGGGTGCAGGGCGAGCTGTACATCGCGGGTGACGGTCTGGCCCGTGGCTATCAGGGACGTTCCGGTCTGACGTCGGAGCGGTTCGTGGCCTGCCCCTTCGGACCGGCTGGCGCCCGGATGTACCGCACCGGTGACCTGGTGCGGTGGGGCCGGGACGGCCGCCTTGAGTACATCGGGCGCACCGACTTCCAGGTCAAGGTGCGCGGTTTCCGTATCGAGCTGGGCGAGATCGAGAACGTACTGGCCTCGCATCCGGGCGTCGCGCAGGCCGTGGTCGTCGTACGCGACCAGCAGGACGACAAGCGCATCGTCGGCTATGTCGTCCCCGAACCGCAGTCCGGGGCGGCCGACGCGGGTGCCCAGGTGGACGAGTGGCGCCAGGTCTACGACGACAGTTACCTCGCGTCCGAGGACGAGGCGCTGGGCGACGACTTCGACCTGTGGAAGTCCTCGTACGACGGTGAGCCGATCCCGCTGGAGCAGATGCGGGAGTGGCAGGACGCCGCGGTGGCGCTGGTGCTGGAGTCCGCGCCCCGGCGGGTGCTGGAGATCGGTGTCGGTTCCGGTCTGCTGATGGCGAAGATCGTCGGCCAGGTCGAGGAGTTCTGGGGCACCGACCTGTCCGCCCCCGTCGTGGACCGGGTCCGCGCCCAGGCCGAGGCGGCGGGGTACGGCGACCGGGTGCACCTGAGTGCGCAGCCCGCCGACGATGTCTCCGGACTGCCCAGGGCCGCGTTCGACACGGTCCTCCTGAACTCGGTGATCCAGTACTTCCCCGGCGTCGACTACCTGGACCGGGTGCTGGACCAGGCTTTGGAGCTGGTGGCGCCCGGCGGGCGGCTGATCGTCGGTGACGTCCGCAACGCCACCACGCTGCGGCTGCTGCTGACGGCGGTCCAGCGCACCGCCCAGCCGCACGCCTCGCCCGAGGAGTTGCGGACGCTGGTGGAGAAGGCGCTGCTCGCCGAGCGCGAACTGGTCGTCGCACCCGAGTGGTTCACCGAGTGGGCGCAAGGCCGGTCGCTCGGCGTGGACATCCGGCTCAAGTCCGGGACCGCGCACAACGAGCTGACCCGGCACCGCTACGAGGTCGTCCTGCACAAGGAGCCCGCCGGCCTGCTCGACCTGACCGCGGTGCCGACGGTCGCGTGGGGGCGCGACGTGTACGAACTCACCGACCTCCAGCGCCGCGCCGACCGGGTGGACGGCCCGCTGCGGGTGACCGGGATACCCAACGCCCGGCTGACCGAGGAGGCCGCCGCGACCGTCGCGGCCGATCTGCTGCCCCAGGCGTCTCTGGCCGGCCGGCCGGTCGACCCGCAGGAAGTCCTCCAGTGGGCCGGCGAGCACGGCAGGGCGGCGGTCCTCACCCCCTCGGGCGAGGCCGTCCACGCCTTCGACGCGGTGCTGCTGTCCGGGGAACGCGCCGTCACGGGGGCGTTCGTGCCCAGCGGCGTGGCCGGCCGGACGCGGGCCAACAACCCCGGACTCTCCCGGACCATCGGCCCGCTCCTCGCCGAACTCCCCGCATACCTGCGCGGACGGCTGCCCGAGTACATGGTCCCGGCCACGGTCGTCCCCCTGTCGGAGATCCCGCTCACCCCCAACGGCAAGCTCAACCGACGGGCCCTGCCGTCCGACCAGGCGAGCACCGAGGGCAGCCGGGAGCCGCGCAACGCCCACGAGGAGACGCTGTGCGCCATCTTCGGCGAGCTGCTCGGCCTGCCCAGCGTCGGCATCGACGACGACTTCTTCGCGCTCGGCGGCCACTCTCTGCTGGCCACCCGGCTCAGCGCCCGCATCCGCGGCCACTTCGACATCGACGTGCCGCTCCGGACGATCATCCAGTACCCGACCGTGGGCCAGCTGGCCGCGCTGATGCTCGCCAACAACATCCCCGCCGAACACGCCGACCCGTTCGCGGTCGTCCTGCCGCTGAACAGTGCGGCGGACAAGCCTCCGCTGTGGTTCTTCCACACGGGCGGCGGGCTGAGCTGGGCGTACTTCAGCTTCCTGCCGTTCCTTGAGGACTGGGCGGTCTACGCCCTCCAGGCTCGTGGCTGTGGCGGCTCGGGCACACTGCCGGCATCCATGGAGGAGATGGTCGACGACTACGTCGACGAGATGTTCAAGGTCCAGCCCGAGGGGCCCTTCCACCTGATCGGCTGGTCCTACGGCGGCACGCTCGGGCACGCCGTCGCGGCGCGGCTGGAGGAGCGCGGGCACCGGGTCGCCTTCCTGGCGATCCTGGACTCCGAGCCGGCGAACGAGTTCAAGATCCTCGCCGGCCGCAGCCGCTCGGACTATCGAGTCGAACTCGAGGAGTTCTTTAGCCAGTACATGAACACTGGCAACCAGGAGCAGTTCCTCGACGCCATGTCGCGGGTGCTGGCCAACAACATGACCCTCATGTCGCAGTACGAGTCACCGGTCTTCCATGGAGATGTCCTGTATTTCAACGCGGAGTTGAAGCCCGAGGGCTCGTGGTCGCACCTGTGGCGGCCGTACGTCCGCGGTGCCATCGAGGTGCACGACATCCACGCCACGCACTACGACATGTACATGCCCGAGCCTGCCGCCGAAGTCTTCGAGGTCATCAACCGCAAGCTGGCGAAGTACCTGAAGGAGGTGTAGGCATGGCAAGTTGCGAACCATCCGGTTACGACGTGGTGGGCATCGGATTCGGCCCGTCGAATCTGTCCCTCGCCATCGCGCTGCAAGAGCTCGGCGCCACCGGGGCCACCCCGCCGACCGCGCGGTTCTTCGAGAGCCAGCCGTCGTTCGGGTGGCACCGGAACATGTTGCTGCCGACGGCGAAGATGCAGGTCTCGTTCCTGAAGGACCTGGTGACGTTCCGCAATCCCACGTCGCCGTACAGCTTCGTGTCCTTCCTGCACGCGGTCGAGCGCCTGCCGCAGTTCGTCAACAACTCCGACTTCTTCCCGACACGCGCCGAGTTCCACCAGTACCTGGAGTGGGTGGCGGCGAACTTCGCCGACCAGGTGTCCTACGGCACCAGGGTCACCGCCGTCACCCCGCTGCGCAGCTCGGGCCCGGCAGGACCCGTCGACCGCTTCCGGATCCAGGTGTCCTCGCCGGCCACCGGAGAGTCGTCCGTGGAGGCACGCAACGTCGTCCTGGCGACCGGCCTGGCGCCGAGGATGCCGCAGGACTTCGTCCGTGACGAACGGGTCTGGCACAGCTCGGAGTTCCTGGAGAAGTTCCGGCGCTGCGACGCGGCGAAGCTGACCGACATCGTGGTGGTCGGGGCCGGGCAGAGCGCCGCGGAGATCGCCCGCCACTGCTACGACAACGCGCCGAACGCGACGGTCACCGCCGTGATCCCGTCGTACGGCTACAGCATCGCCGACAACACCCCGTTCGCGAACCGGATCTTCGACCCGAACGCGGTGGACGACTACTACTTCGCCGAGGAGCGGGCGAAGGAGAAGTTCTGGCAGTACCACCGGAACACCAACTACTCCGTGGTCGACGACGAGGTGATCCGAAGCCTCTACCAGCGTCAGTACGACGATGAAGTACGGGGTGCCGAGCGGCTGCACTTCGCCGAGCTGTCGCGGGTCACCGACGTCAAGCGCAGCGGTGACGACACCCGGATCACCATCCACTCGCTGGCGACGGACCGGTCCTACGACATGGACGTCGACATCGTCGTGTGCGCCACCGGGTACGAGGCGATGGACATCGCGGGGGTGCTCGGCGAACTCGACGGGTACTGCGCCCGCGACGAGCAGGGCCGCCACCGCCTGGAGCGCGACTACCGGCTGGTCACGACCGATGACGTGAGCGCCGGGATCTACCTCCAGGGCGGTACCGAGCACACGCACGGGCTGTCGTCCTCCCTGCTGTCGAACATGGCGACCCGCAGCGGGGAGATCGTGCGCTCGCTGTCCCGGAACCGGCTGCCCGAAGCGGTGAGTTGCTGATGGGAGGAACGGTCGGAGTGAAGCGAGCCGGCGCGTCCGCGGCGGAGACCGGGGACCGGGCACGGAGCACACTGCTGTGCGTGCCGTTCGCGGGAGCGGGACCGTCGTTCTTCCACCCCTGGCGGGAACTGTCCGCCGGCCGCTGGCGCGTGACCTCGGTCGAGCTGCCCGGCAGGGAGCGCAGGATCCTGGAGACGCCGTACCGCAACGTCGTCGAAGCGGCCAGGAACTCGGTCGACGACATCCTCGCGGACCTCGGCGAAGGGGCGCGGACCGTGCTGTTCGGGCACAGCCTGGGCGCGGTGCTCGCCTACGAGCTGGTGCACCTGCTGAGCGCGCGCGGCGTGCGCGTCGAGCGGCTGGTCGTCAGCGGCTCGCCGGGCCCGTGGACCCAGCGGGAGCGGCGGGCGGCGGGACTCCCGGACGACGAGTTCCTGGCCCGCGTCGAGGAGTTCGCGGGCTTCCGGCACGAGGCGCTCGACCACCCGGAGATGCGCGAGCTGATCCTTCCCGTGCTCCAGGCCGACTGCGAGATGCACGAGGCCTATGTGCCGAGCACCGACGATCCGGTGTCGGTGCCGATCCTCTCGTTGCGGGGCGACCGCGACGGCCTGGTCACCGCGGAGGAGGCCCGGCAGTGGCGGAAGGCGACCACGGCCGGCTTCGGGTACGCGGAGTTCCCTGGCGATCACATGTACCTCGTCGACAGCGGCCGAGAGGTGCTGGACGCGATAGAGAAGACAGCCGCACCCCTGTGACCAGGGGAGACACAAGGAAACGCCGTGTCGACGGCCGTGTCTGGGCGGTGTCAGGTAGTTGTCTGGTCCGGTAGGAATGGTGGAGGCATGAACAGTTCGGTGATCGCAGTCTCGGGGCTGCGCAAGACGTACGGGGACAAGGTCGTACTCGACGGCGTGGACTTCGAGGTCGCCGCGGGATCGATCTTCTCCCTGCTCGGCCCGAACGGGGCGGGCAAGACAACGACGGTCAACATCCTGACGACGCTTCAGAAGGCCGACGCCGGCACGGTGCGCATCGCCGGGCACGACGTGCTGACCGCGACCAAGCAGGTCCGCTCCCTGATCGGCGTGACCGGTCAGTTCGCCGCGGTCGACGAGCTGCTGACGGGCCGTGAGAACCTGCGGATGATGGCGGACCTGAAGCGGGTGCGCAAGGCCGACAGCCTGGTCACCCGGCTGCTGGAGCGGTTCGACCTGGTCGAGTCGGCGGACAAGCAGGCGGGCAGCTACTCCGGTGGTATGCGCCGCAAGCTGGACCTGGCGATGACCCTGGTCGGCAATCCGCAGATCGTCTTCCTGGACGAGCCGACGACCGGCCTCGACCCGCGCAGCCGCCGCACCATGTGGGGCATCGTCCGCGAACTGGTGGCCGACGGCACCACCATCTTCCTCACCACCCAGTACCTGGAGGAAGCCGACCAGCTCGCCGACCAGATCGCGGTGGTCGACCAGGGCCGCATCGCCGCCCACGGCACCCCGGACGACCTCAAGCGCCGCATCCCCGGCACCCACGTCCGGCTCCGCTTCGGCGACCACTACGAACTCGACGCCGCCGCGCGGGTCCTGTCCGGGTCCACCCGCGACGAGCAGGAACTGGTCCTGCGGGTGCCCAGCGACGGCGGTTCGAGGTCGCTGCGGGCCGTGCTGGACCGGCTCGACGAACACATGATCAACGCAGAAGAGTTCTCCGTGCACACGCCGGACCTCGACGACGTTTTCTTTGCCCTCACCGGCCACGCCGGCACCCCCGCGGAGGCAGTCGCAAAATGAGCACCATCTCGATGTCCCTCGGCGACTCGGCAATCATGCTGCGTCGCAACTTCAAGCACCAGACGCGCAATCCGATGTCGGTGTTCCAGGCCGTCCTGCTGCCCATCGTGATCATGTGCATGTTCGTGTTCGTGTTCGGCGGCGCCTTCAACGTCGGCGGCAAGTACATCGACTACGCCGTGCCGGGCCTGGTCGTGATGGCCATCACCTACGGGCTCGGCCCGACGGCGATGTCGGTGAGCAACGACATGACCAAGGGCATCATCAACCGCTTCAAGGTCATGGACGTCTCCCGCGGCGCCGTACTGACCGGTCACGTCGTCGCCACCACGGTGCGCTGCATGCTCGCCTGCGTGGCCATCATCGCCGTCGGCTTCGCGATGGGCTTCCGTACCCACGCCAGCGCCGTCGACTGGCTCGGTGCGATCGCCGTGATGGCGCTGATCGGCTTCGCGGCCAGCTGGCTCACGGTCGCCATGGGCCTGGCCGCCTCCACTCCGGAGTCGGCGGGCATGGCCACCGCGCCGCTGAACATCCTGCCCTTCCTGAGCAGCGCCTTCGTGCCGGCCAGCTCCATGGGCACGGGGGTGCGGCAGTTCGCGGAGTACCAGCCCTTCACCCCGATGATCGAGACGCTGCGCGGCCTGATGCTCGGCACCACGGTCTCGACCGGCCATCTGATCGGCGCCTTCGCCTGGACCGTCGGCATCGCCGTCCTCGGCTACGTGTGGGCGCTCTCCTCCTTCAAGAAGCGAGCGTGACCGCGACCAACGCGGACCAGTCCTCACCGGACCCCTCGCGCGCTGCCTCGGCGAACTCCGTGTCGTCGAGGCAGCGCCGTACCGTCTCCTCGATCCGGTCCACGTCCGGGTGTGAACGGTCCCGCAGCCCGCGTACGGCCGCGCTCGCCGCCAGCAGCCGCGCGGCCCGCCCGTACTGCTCACCGCGCAGCGCCAGGTCCGCCACCCCGACCAGCGCCCGCGCGATCAGGGGGGCGTGCCCCGCCTCGGACGCCGCCGCGAACGCCGTCGCCCGTGCCGTCCGGGCCTCCTCGAAGTCCTCGGCGAGATAGCCCAGCAGATCGTGCGTCAGCGCGCGCACGGTCGCCTGCTCCGCCTCGTCGCCCAGCAGGGTCCGCGCGATGCCGACCTGCCGCCGCGCCTCCTGGAAGTCGCCCGCCCAGCGGGCGAGTTCCGCCCTCGACAGGGCCAGCTCGGCCAGCGCGTCCGGCCAGGCGACCCGCTCGGCGCACCGCTGCGCCTCGGCCAGAGCGCGCGCACTGGCGTCCTGGTCGCCCAGCAGCCAGTACAGCTGCGCCTGCTTCGACCGCATCCGGGTGACGTCCTCGACGGCACCGAGCTCGGTGACGGCCTCGATCGCCTGCTCGTAGTGTTCGCACGCGGCGGCGAATTTGCCGCGCATCGCGATCCGGTCCGCCAGCTCGGTCCGCGCGAACGAGATCCCGAACCGCTCGCCGAGCGCCCGGAACTCGGTGAGCGCCAGCTCCAGGTACGTGTCCGCGTCCCGCCCCTCCCGGCCGAGCATGATCCGCATCTTGCCCAGGTGCAGCCGGGCCAGCGCGCGCACCCAGGGATCCTCGCTGTTCAGCAGCGGTTCGAACGCGGTCGGGGTCGACTCGGGCTCCTGGAGCATGTGCTCCAGCGGGCCGACGAGTTCCAGCGCCGGGTGGCGGTACCGGGCGTGCCGGCTGAACCCGTACGCCTTGTGGATCCACTCCGCGGCCTGGCGTTCATCGCCCCAGCCAGCCGTCAGGAACATCACGACGAGGCCGTAGACCGTGGCCCGGATGTCGTCGCCGACCTCGCTGGGCCGCTCGGCGGCGGCGGTGATCAGCTCCATCCCCTCGGCCCGGTGCCCGCCGAGCCACCAGTACCAGCCCGATCCCGCCGCGAGCCGCATCGCCGCCTGCGCCTCGCCGGCCGCGAGCGCGCCGCGCATCGCGGCACCGATGTTGTCGTGCTCGGCCTCCAGGACGGCCAGCCACTCCAACTGCTCGGCGAGGCGCAGCCGCGGCTCCGCGGCCTCGGCCAGTTCGGTGAAGTAGGCGAGATGAGCCCGGCGTACCAGCTCCGCTTCCCCCGCCTCCGCGAGCCGGAGCCCGGCGTACTCCTTGATCGTGCCGATCATGCGGTAGCGCGGGTCGTCGTCGGCCACCGTATGCAGCAGCGATTTCTCGGCCAGCGAGGTGAGCAGTTCCAGGATCTGCCCCTGCCCGACGCCATCGCCGGCACACACCCGCTCGGCGGCCTCCAGGCTCGCTCCGCCCGAGAACACCGAGAGCCTGCGCAGCACCGTCCGTTCGGCGTCGCTGAGCAGTTCCCAGCTCCAGTCGACCACCGCGCGCAGCGTCTTGTGCCGCGGCAGGGCGGTCCGGCTGCCGCTGGTCAGCAGGCGGAAGCGGTCGTCGAGGCGGTGCGCGAGCTGATCGACGGACATCGTCCGCAGCCGGGCCGCGGCCAGTTCGATCGCCAGCGGCACCCCGTCCAGCGCCCGGCAGATGCGCACCATCGCCGGCAGCGTGCGGGCGTCGACCACGAGGTCCCGGCGCACCGCGCCGGCCCGGTCCCGCAGCAACCGCACGGCGGGCGAGGCCTCCATCTCGGCCCGGCTGGGATACACGTCCGGCAGGGCCAGCGGCTCGACCGGCCACAGCGCCTCGCCGGTGATGCCGAGCGGCTCCCTGCTCGTCGCGAGGATCCGCAGCCGCCGGCACTCGCCGAGCATCCGGTGGGCGAACGCCGCCGCCGACTCGATGACGTGCTCGCAGTTGTCCAGGATCAGCAGCGCCTCACGCTGGCGGACCGCGGCGATGAGCCGGTCCGCCAGCTCCGCGTTCGGCGTCCCGCCGAGCAGCGTGTCCCGCAGGCCCAGCGCGGCGAGCGCCGAGTGCGCCAGGTCGTCGTCGGGGCCGAGGGCCGCCAGCTCCACCAGCCAGACTCCGTCCGCGACATCGTCGAGCAGCGTGCGCGCGGTCTCCGCGGCCAGCCTGGTCTTGCCCGAGCCGCCCGGCCCGATCAGGGTGGTGAGCCGGTGCCCGGAGATGAGGTCGCGGACGGCGGCGATGTCGGCGTCCTTGCCGACGAAGCTGGTCAGCTCGGCGCGCAGATTGGTCTTGCGTGCCTCCTCGCGTCGCTCCAACCCGCCCCGCAGCAGCGCGACATGCAGCTCCGCCAGCTCCGCCGACGGGTCGGCGCCCAGCTCCTCGGCCAGGACCTGACGCGCGCGCTGGAAGACTTGCAGCGCCTCGCTGCCGCGGCCGGCCGCGACGAGGGCCCGCATCAGCAGGGCGGCGAGCCGCTCGCGCAGCGGATGCGCGGCCACCAGGTCGGTCAGCTCGGTGACCAGCTCCGCACCGTTGCCGAGGCCGAGCTCCGCGTCGAACCGGTCCTCCAGAGCGGTCAGGCGCAGCCCCTCGAACCGGGCGACCGCCGCGTCGAAGGCCGCGCTGTTGTGCAGCGCGATGTCCTGCAAGGCCGCGCCGCGCCACAACGCGACGGCCTCGCGCAGCAGTTGGACCCGCCGGGGATCGTCCGCGGCCCGGACCTGGCCCGAGGTGAGCAGCCGCTCGAAGCGCACGGCGTCGACGTCGTCGGGCCCCACCGCCAGCCGGTAGCCGTCCGGCCGCCCCTCGACCAGGCCCTCGGGCAGTGCCTTGCGCAGCCGGGAGGCCAGGCGCTGCAAGGCACTTGGCGCGTCGGAGGGCGGCAGCTCACCCCAGATCCAGTCGACGAGCGCCGCCTTCGGGACCACCTTGCCCGGCCTGAGCGCGAGGGCGGCCAGCAGTCCGCGCAGCCGCGCGCCCGGCACGTCCACCAAGGCGCCGCCGGCGTCGCGGACCTCGAACGGGCCGAGTATTCCGATGTGCACCCGAAGATCTTGCCACGCACGGTCGGCGGGCATCCAGTGCCACCGGAACGAGCACACCGCACGAGTGATCGGCCCGCACCGCACCGCGGCGATCGGCCGGCAAGACGGGAGCGGCCGGTCCGTAAGTTCCGCTCGGGAAAATTTCGAATTCCACTTTAGCGCCGATGGAGCCGTCCGCTGGATATGACCACCGTGGCCGAGAAGGGATTAGCATCCCGACTTGTTGGTCCATTCTCAATGCCACCTGACCTGCGAGCACCGGGCACCACCCACACGCGGTGAGCGGACGAGAATCACGGGACACTCGTTTCGGCCGTTCCATGGATTTGTCTCGCCAGCGGGACACCTGAACGTCCGGCGGAGGAAGGAAGACTGGCAAATGGCATCGAGTGCGCAAACGTCACTCGTTCAGGAGATCTCGGCGCTGTGGCGGGAAATCCTCGGCGATCGCGAGGTCGGGCCGGACAACGACTTCTTCGAGCTCGGCGGCAATTCGATAGCCGGCATCAAGATCATCGAACGGGTGGAGCAGGACTACGGCGTCAAGCTGTCCGTGCGCGACTTCTACCTGGCACAGACCCCCGCGCGGGTCGCCGAGCTGATAGAGCAGGGGAGGGTCGGGACGTGAGGCTGACGCCGGGTCCCGCGCGCGACATCGACCTCGACGGGGTCGACCTGTTCGACCTGGACCTCTACACCTCGGGCGACCCGCACCCGATCTGGGACGTGATGCGGGAGAAGGCGCCCGTGCACCACCAGGTCCTGCCCGACGGGCGGGAGTTCTGGTCGGTGACCCGGCACGAGGACGTCTGCCGGGTGCTCGGTGAGCACCGCGAGTTCACCTCGGAGCGCGGCACCACACCCACCCACGTCGGGGTGGACGACCCCGCGGCGGGCAAGCTGCTGACATCCACCGACCCGCCGCGGCACACCGAGGTCCGCCGGCCGCTCGGCGCGCCGCTCACCCCCCGTGCGGTGAAGTCCTGGGAGGACTCGATCCGCCGCACGATCGTGGGCTTCCTCGAACCGGCCCTGGACGGCGAGAAGTTCGACCTCGCCGAGCGGGCCCTGCTCCTGCCGGCGATGATCACCGGCCCGCTGCTCGGCATCCCGGAGCGGGACTGGGCGGAACTCGTCCAGCTGACCGCGATGGTGACGGCCCCCTCGGACCCGCACTTCATGGTGGGCCACGAGGCCGCCACACTGGCCATCTCCCACCACGAGCTGATCAACTACGTCACCGAGTGGGTCGAACGGCGGCGGGCGCGGGGCGGCGAGGACGACACCCTGCTCACCCACCTCATGAGCGTCCGCGCGGGCGGCGAACCGCTGACCGACGAGGAGATCGCCCTCGACGGCTACAGCATCCTGCTGGGCGCCAACGTGACGACACCGCACACCATCGCCGGCACCGTCCACGCGCTCGCCGAGCGGCCCGAGCAGTTCGAGAAGGCGCAGGCCGACCCGTCGCTGATCCCGAACCTGGTCGAGGAAGGGCTGCGCTGGACATCGCCCGCGTGCAACTTCATGCGCTACGCGGTGGACGACGTCCACCTCGCCGGGGGCACCATCCCGGCCCGTGCGGCCGTCGTCGCCTGGATCGGCTCGGCCAACCGGGACCCCTCCCAGTTCACCGACCCGCACACCTTCGACATCACCCGGAGCAACGCCAAGCGTCATGTCGCGTTCGGGTTCGGGCCGCACTTCTGCATCGGCGCACCGCTGGCCCGGCTGACCCAGCGCGTCTTCTTCGAGGAACTGCTCCAGCGGTTCGGCGCCATCGAACTCGCCGGCGAACCGGAGCACCTGCGGTCGTACTTCATCGCCGGGATGACCCACCTCCCCATCGTCGCGCAGAAACGGCAGACGCCATGACAACGGCCACCACCACCGCCATGTCGCCGTGGTTCGTCCGGCCGCCGGCCGCCGGCCACCGCGCCCGGATCTTCTGCTTCCCCTTTTCCGGTGCCGGGGCATCGGCCTTCAGCTCCTGGCCGGCCGCGCTCGACGGCGCCGAGGTCTGTCCGGTGCAGTTCCCCGGCCGCGAGAACCGGCTGGGCCACCCGCACTACGGCACCTACGAGAATCTCGCCGACGCCCTGGTCGAGCCCCTCGCACCGCTGCTCGACCGGCCGTTCGCGTTCTTCGCCCACTGCTCGGGCGCGCTGCCCGCGTACGAGACCGTGCTCCGGCTCGCCGAACGCGGCCTGCCCACACCGGACTGCCTGTTCGTGTCGGGTCAGCCGGCCCCCCACGACGCCGCGCGCGACCGGATGCTCACCATGACCGAGCCCGAACTGCGCGCCGAGGTCGAGTCGTTCATCCGCAGCCGGGGGATGCAGCCGCGGCCCGACATGGTCGACATGGGCGTCATGGTGCTGCTGCGCGACCACGCGGCCGCGGGCGTGTACCGGCGCGTGGAGCCGGCCGCGGTGCACTGCCCCGTCGTCGTACTGCACTGGCGGGACGACCCGGATGTGAGCCTCGCCGACCTCCAGGGCTGGCGCCGGTACGCGGACTCGGTCGAGTTCCGGGTGCTCGACGGCGGCCACTACGACTTCATGGACGCGCCCGGCGAACTGCGAGAGCTGCTGACCCGCTGGCTGTGAGCACCGTGCGGCCGCCCCGTGGGGCCGTACGCCGAGGGAACCGGAAGGAACGCGAATGAGTGGCGCAGCCACCGGTATTGCCGTCATCGGGATGTCCTGCCGCTTTCCCGGAGTGCCCGACCTGGCCGGGTTCTGGCGGCTGTTGCACGACGGGGGGTCCACCGTCGGCACGTTCCCGGAACAGCGGGCGGCCGACGCGCGGACGAGGCACCTGTCCCACCCGGACGCCGCCACCCTGGACGCCGGGTCGTTCTTCGACTCCGTCGACGGGTTCGACGCCGCCTTCTTCGGGGCGGGCCCCGCGGAGGCGGCCGCCATGGACCCCGTGCAGCGGCTCGGGCTGGAGCTGGCCTGGGAGGCCGTCGAGGACGCCCGCGTGCCGGCGCGCGTCCTCGCGGGCCGCGAGGTCGACGTCGTCGTCGGCGCCGCGCCCTCCGGATACCAGCAGCTGCGCAAGCAGACCGGCAGCGACCAGGACGACCACTACGCCGCCCTCGGCTCCAGTGGCGCGCTGATCGCGAACCGGATCTCCAGCCTGTTCGACGTGCGCGGCATGAGCTTCTGCGCGGATTCGGGCCAGTCCTCCTCCCTCGTGTCGCTGGCGCTGACCTGCGAACGGATCCGGTCCGGCGCCGTCGACATGGCGCTCGCCGGCGGCGTGCACCTGATCGCCGACCCGGAGGCCGGGGCCGGCCTGGCGAATCTGGGCGCCCTGTCGCCCGACGGCCGCTGCTTCCCCTTCGACGCACGCGCCAACGGGTTCGTCCGGGGCGAGGGCGGCGCGTTCGTCCTGCTGAAGCGGCTCGACCACGCCGTCCGCGACGGCGATCACATCTACGCGGTGGTGCGCGGCTGGGGCGTCGGCAGCGGCGGCGCGACCTCCCGCATGCCGGACCCCAGCCCCACCGCGCAGGCGGCCGCGGTGCTGTCCGCGCTGCGCTGCGCGGCCGTACCGTTCGACGGCGTCGACTACATCGAGGCCCACGGCACCGGCACCCGGCTCGGCGACCCGGCCGAACTGTCCGGTCTGCGCGAGGTGTTCCGGGAGACCGGCCGCGGCCGCCCCCTGACGGTCGGCTCGGCGAAGGCGAACGTCGGGCACCTGGAACCGGCCGCCGGCATCGTCGGCTTCGTGAAGGCCGCGCTCTGCGTGGACCGTGCCGAGCTGGTCCCCAATCCGGGCTTCCACTCCCCGAACCCCGCCGTGCCCGACTTCCACGAGTACTTCGAGGTGCTGCGCACCGCCCGGCCCTGGCCGGCCGCGCCGGACCGGCCGCGGCGGGCCGGGGTGACCTCGATCGGCATGGGCGGCACCAACGCGCACCTGATCCTCGAACAGGCCCCCGACCGGACGGCCGGACGCCCCGCCGCGCACGCCCCGTCGCGGAAACCGGCGGCCGTCCGGGGCGGCGGCCCGGTGCCGTGGGTGCTGTCCGCGCGGTCGGAGGCCGCCCTGCGGGAGCAGGCGGCCCGGCTGCGGGAACTCCTGGCCGCCGACGCGTCCGTGCCGGCGGCCGATGTGGGCCACTCGCTGGTGGCCACGCGGCAGTCGTTCGAACACCGGGCGGTGCTCCTGGCCGGGGACCGCGAGGAGGCGCTCGCCGGTCTCGCCCCGCTGGCGGCGGGCGGCGACGCGGCGGGCGCGGTGCGCGGTACGGCCACGGCTCCGGCGGGTCCGGTCGTCTTCGTGTTCCCCGGCCAGGGCTCGCAGTGGCCGGGCATGGGACGGCGGCTGTACGCGGAGTCGGAGGTGTTCGCCCGCGCGATCGACGAGTGCGGGCGGGCCCTGGCGCCGTGGGTGGACTGGTCGCTGGTGGACGTGGTGACCGGCGCGCCGGGGGCCGCGTCCCTGGACCGGGTGGACGTGGTCCAGCCGGCGCTGTTCGCCATGATGGTGTCGCTGGCGCGGGTGTGGCGGTCGCTGGGCGTGGTCCCCGAGGCGGTGGTCGGGCACTCGCAGGGCGAGATCGCCGCGGCCTGCGTGTCCGGCGCGCTCTCGCTGGAGGACGCGGCGCGTGTCGTCGCCCTGCGCAGCCGGGCCCTGATCGAGCTGGCCGGTCCGGGCGGGATGAGCGCGGTGGCCGCGCCCGCCGACTGGGTGCGCGACCGGCTCGGCCCGTGGTCCGGCAGGCTCTCCATGGCCGCCGTCAACGGGCCGTCGTCCGTGGTGATCTCCGGGGACGACGCGGCACTGGACGAGTTCGCCGCGCTGGCGGCCCGCGACGAGGTCCGGGTGCGCCGGGTCAAGGTGGACTACGCCTCGCACTCCCACCACGTCGAACGCATACGTGAGCGGCTGCTCCGGGACACCGCGGGGGTGACCCCCGGTGAGTCGGTGGTGCGGTTCCACTCCACGGTCACCGGCGCACCGCTCGACACCCGCCGCCTCGACGGCTCGTACTGGTACGACAACCTGCGCTCGATGGTGCGCTTCGGCGAGGTCGTGGACGATCTGATGCGCCGGGGCGGCGGCGTGTTCGTGGAGGTCAGCCCGCACCCCGTGCTCCAGGTGGCGATGGAGGAGGCCGCCGACGCGCTGCCGGACCCGCCGGTGGTGGTGGGCACCCTGAACCGGAACGACGGCGGCACCGGCGACATCCTGACCTCGCTGGCCCGGCTGCACGTGCGGGGGGTGCCGGTGGGCTGGGAGGCGGTGTTCGCCGCGGACCGACCGCGCCGGATCGCCCTGCCGACCTACCCGTTCCAGCGGCAGCGGTACTGGCTGACGGCGCCCGGCGCCACCGCCACCACCGACGACACCGCGCACGCGGGCCCCTCCGTACACCTGGACTCGGAGGAATCGGTCCTCGACCTCGTGTGCGCCGAGACGGCGGCGCTGCTCGGCGGCAGGGAACCCGCGCCGACCGGCGCAGCGCTCGTGGCACGGGCGGCCGAGACCTTCAAGGACCTGGGGTTCGACTCCTCGACGGCCGTGGCGCTGCGCAACCGGCTCACCGCGGCGACCGGGGTGCGGCTGCCGGCCACCGTCGCGTTCACCTACCCCACCCCGCACCGGCTCGCCTGCCGCATCTTCTCCCTCCTGGAGCAGCCGGCGCCCGGCGTCCCGGAACCGGCGGCGGAAGCGAGCCCGCCGGGCCCCGGTGACGACGAGCTCTACGCCCTGATCGACCGCGGTTACGTGTAGCCGCACCCGTTCTTCCAAGTAACCGATGAGGGAGGCCCTGGTGGAGGAAGTCGACAAGCTCCGGTCCTACTTGCGACGTGCCGTCGGCGACGCGCAGCAGTTGCGCGAGCGGGTCCGCGAGCTGGAGGAGTCCGCGCGCGAGCCCATCGCGGTCGTGGGCGTGGGGTGTCGCTTCCCGGGCGGGGTGACGTCCCCCGACGACCTGTGGGAAGTGGTGTCCGACGGCGTGGACGCGATGAGCGGCTTTCCGGCGGACCGCGGCTGGGACCTGGAGGCGCTGTACTCCCCGGACCCCGAGGCACCCGGCACCACGTACACGCGCGCGGGCGGGTTCCTGCCCGGTCTCGCGGAGTTCGACGCGCCGTTCTTCGGCATCAGCCCGCGCGAGGCACTGGCGATGGACCCGCAGCAGCGGCTGATCCTGGAGATGGCGTGGGAGGCGCTGGAGCGGGCCGGCATCGACCCGGCCGGCCTGCGCGGTACGGCGACCGGGGTGTTCACCGGGCTCTACGCCGTGGACTACGGCCCGCGGATGGGCGGCGGCGCGGCCGGCGAGGCCGAGGGCTTCGCGAGCACCGGGACGTACACCAGCGTGGCCTCGGGCCGGGTGGCGTATGTGCTGGGCCTGGAGGGCCCGGCGGTGTCGCTGGACACCGCGTGCTCGTCCTCGCTGGTCGCCGTCCACCAGGCCGTACGGTCGCTGCGGTCGGGGGAGTGCGCGCTGGCGCTGGCCGGCGGGGCCTCGGCGCTGTCGACGCCGGGGCTGCTGGTGGAACTCGCGCGGCAGCGGGGGCTGTCGGCGGACGGGCGGTGCAAGGCGTTCGCGGACGCGGCGGACGGTACCGGTTTCTCCGAGGGCGTGGGCATGCTGGTGCTGGAACGGCTCTCGGACGCGCGGCGCAACGGGCGGCGCGTCTGGGCGGTGATCCGGGGCTCGGCGATCAACCAGGACGGGGCGTCCAACGGGCTGACCGCGCCGAACGAACTGGCGCAGCGCCGGGTCATCCGGGCCGCGCTCACCGATGCCGGGCTGTCGGGCGGCGAGGTGGACGCGGTGGAGGCGCACGGCACCGGCACCAGGCTGGGCGATCCCATCGAGGCCGAGGCGCTGCTGGCGACCTACGGGCAGGAGCGGGAGCCGGGCAGTCCGTTGTGGCTGGGGTCGCTCAAGTCGAACATCGGGCATACGCAGGCGGCCGCGGGGGTCGGCGGCATCATCAAGATGATCATGGCGATGCGTCATGGGGTGCTGCCGAGGACGTTGCACGTGGACCGTCCCTCGTCCCATGTGGACTGGTCGGCCGGGGCGGTCGAGCTGCTGACCGAGGCCCGTGAGTGGCCCGGCACACCCGGCCGGCCCCGGCGCGCGGGCGTATCGGCCTTCGGCATCAGCGGCACCAACGCACACGTGATCCTGGAGCAGGCCCCCGAGGCGCGGCCGGAACCCGGCGCCGCGGCCGAGGACCCCACCGCCCCCGCCGGTGTGGTCCCGCTGGTGCTGTCGGCGCGCTCGGAACAGGCGCTGCGGGCACAGGCGCAGCGGCTGCGGGACCACCTGGCCGCGGACGCCGCACGGCCGCTCGCGGGGGTGGGACACGCGCTGGTGACGACACGCTCGCTGTTCGAGTACCGCCAGGTGGTGATCGGCACCGGCCGGGACGACCTGCTCGCGGGCCTCGCGGCCGCGGCCGCGGGCGACGACGGCGGCCACCTCGCCCTGGTGTCCGGGGTCGCCCGGCCGGTCGGCAAGACGGTGTTCGTCTTTCCGGGCCAGGGCTCCCAGTGGGCCGGAATGGGGCAGGAACTGTGCGCCTCCTCACCGGTGTTCGCGCGGCGCATGCGTGAGTGCGCCGACGCGCTGGCGCCGTACGTGGACTGGTCGCTCTTCGACGTGCTCGGCGACGCCGAGGCGCTGGAGCGGGTGGACGTCGTACAACCCGCGCTGTGGGCCGTGATGGTGTCGCTGGCCGAGGTGTGGCGCTCGTACGGGGTGCGGCCCGCGGCCGTCGTGGGCCACTCGCAGGGCGAGATCGCCGCCGCGTGCGTCGCCGGCGCCCTGTCGATCGAGGACGCGGCGAAGGTGGTCGCGCTCCGGTCGAAGGCGATCCTGGCGCTGTCCGGGCGCGGCGGCATGGTGTCGGTCGCGCTGCCGGAGGCGGAGGTACGCGCACGGCTGACGGACGGGCTGTCCGTCGCGGTCGTCAACGGACCCTCCGCCGTGGTGGTCTCCGGTGACGTGGCCGCGCTGGACGCGCTGCTGGCCGCCTGCGAGGCGGACGGGGTGCGGGCGCGGCGCGTGCCGGTGGACTACGCCTCCCACTCCGCACACGTGGACGCCCTGCACGACGAACTGGCCCGGCTGCTCAAGGGACTTGAACCGCGCCCGGCGGAGATCCCCTTCTTCTCGACGGTGACGGCCGGCTGGCTGGACACCACGGAACTGGACGCCGGGTACTGGTTCGCCAACCTGCGCCGCACGGTCCGCTTCGAGGAGGCGACCCGTGCCCTGGCCGAGCAGGGCTTCCGCTGCTTCGTGGAGGCATCCCCCCATCCGGTCCTGACGGTGGGGGTGGAGCAGACCCTGGACGGCGCGGGTGTCGAGGCCGCCGTCGTGGGCACCCTGCGGCGCGACGAGGGCAATCTCGCGCGGCTGTACCGGTCGGCGGCCGAGGCCTTCGTGGCGGGCGCCGCGGTGTCATGGCAGGCGGCCTTCCCGGACCAGGGCGGCCGCTGGACCGAGCTGCCCACGTACGCCTTCGAGCGTCACCGCTACTGGCTGGACGCGCCGCGGGAGACCACCGCCGGGAGCACCTCGGACCATCCGCTGCTCGACGCCGTGATCGAGCTGCCGGCTGCCGAGGGGCGTGGCGGGATCGCGGGCAGCGGCCGGCTGTCGCTGGAGCGCCACCCGTGGCTCGCCGAGCATGTGGTGCACGGCGCCGTCCTGGTGCCGGCGGCGGTGCTGGCGGAGCTGGCGGTGTGGGCGGCGGACCGGGCGGGGTACGACGCCGTCGGCGAACTCACCCTGGAGAGCCCGCTGGTGCTCTCCCGCACGGGCGACCGCGAGATCCGCGTCGTGATCGACGGCGAGGGCGTCCTCGGTGTCCACTCGCGCGGCGCGGGCGAGACCGCGTGGACGCGCAACGCCGTGGGTGTCGCCGGATCCGGCGACCGGCCCGAGGGCGCGGAGGGCCTCGCCGCGTGGCCGCCCGCGGGCGCCGCCGACGTGCCCTTCGAGGACGAGTACGCGCGGCTGTCCGCCCTCGGGTTCGGCAACGGACCCCTGCTGCGCGGTCTGCGGCGGGTGTGGCGCCGGGGCGACGTCCTGTTCGCCGAGGTCGCGCAAGCCACCACCGACGGCGCGGACCGCGGCCGGTTCCGCATCCATCCGGCGCTGCTGCACGCCGCGTTGCTCCCGGTCGGCCTCGGCCGGTTCGTCGACAACGACCGGCCCGAGGGCTGGCTGCCGCTGCGCTGCACGGGCCTTCGCGTGCACCGTGCCGCCCGGCCGGACGTGCTGCGTGTCCGGCTCGCGCCCGCGGGGCAGAACACGCTGTCCGTGACCCTCGCGGACCAGGACGGCGCACCGCTCGGCGGCATCGAGGCGCTGACCCTGCGGCCCGCGGACGTCACCCAACTGACCGAACTGAGCTTCGACCACCGGGACGCGCTGTACCGCGCGGACTGGGTTCCGGTCCCCCTCCCGCCCTCCGCTGCCGCCGGGCAGCGCGCGGTGCTGGGCGCGTCCGACGCGGTCACCGCGGCCCTGGCACAGGGCGGGGCGGTCTTCACCGGTCCCGGTGAACTAGCCGCCGCCGGCGGGGAGATACCCCCGCTCGTCCTCGCCGCCGTCGACCCGGCGCCCGCGGACGGCACCGACCTGCCCGCCGCCGTCGAGCGCGGCCTGCACCGGGTGCTGCGGTGGACGCGGGAATGGCTCTCGGACGCCCGGTTCGCCGACTCCCGCCTGGTCGTCGTGACGCGGCGGGCCTTCCACGACGAGCAGGTCCCGCACCCCGACCCCGCGTCGGCCGCGGTCTGGGGCTTCGTCCGCACCGCGCAGACCGAGAACCCCGGCCGCTTCGTCCTCGTGGACATCGACGACCAGCCCGGCTCCCGGACCCTCGTCGCCGCCGCGGCCGGGACCGGGGAGGCCCAGCTCAAGATCCGGGCCGGTACCGTGACCACCCCGCGGCTGGTCCACGCCCTCGGGGCGCCCGGCAGGCCGGCCCCCGGCGCGCCGCGGGACGTGCCCGCGCTCGGCTCCGGCACGGTGCTGATCACCGGAGGCACCAGCGGCCTCGGGGCGCGACTGGCCCGGCACCTGGTGGCGCGGCACGATGTGCGCCGGCTGGTACTGACCAGCAGACGGGGACGGAACGCCCCGGAGGCGGCGGCGCTGCGGGCCGAACTGACCGGTGCCGGGGCCGAGGTCGAGATCGCGGCCTGCGATGTCACCAGCCGTGACGCCGTCGCCGCGCTGCTCGCCGCCCAGCCGTCCGCACACCCGCTGACCGCGGTGATCCACTGCGCCGGCCTGCTGGACGACGGCGTCGTCGAGGCGCTGACCGAGGAGCGCGTGGACGCGGTCCTCGCGCCGAAGGTGCGCGGCGCCTGGCATCTGCACGAGCTGACCCGCAACCTGGACCTGTCCGCGTTCGTCCTGTTCTCCTCGGTCGCCGGCGTGCTCGGCACGGCGGGACAGGCCAACTACGCGGCGGCCAACGCCTTCCTCGACGGCCTGGCCGAGGCCCGCCGCGCCACGGGCCTGCCGGCCACCTCGCTGTGCTGGGGCTTCTGGGCCGACCGCAGCGAGATGGTGGCCGGCCTCGGCGACGAGGACGTCGTACGCCTGCAACGGCAAGGCGTGCAGCCGATGGCCTCGCACGAGGGGCTCGCACTGTTCGACGCGGCGCTCGCGCTGGCCGAGCCGGTGCTGGTGCCCGCGCGCCTGAACCTCGCCGCCCTCGACACGGCCGCACCGCTGCTGCGCGCCCTGCCCGGCACCGGCACGCCTGCCGGACCCGGCGGCGGTCCGGCGCACGGGGAGTCCGGCGGCACCGCACTGGCGCAGACGCTGGCCGCGCTGCCGGCGGCCGAGGCCGAGGCGGCGCTGCTCGATGCCGTGCGGGCGCAGACCGCGCTCGTCCTCGGCCACGCCGACAGCCGGCGGATCGGCCCCGCCGCCACGTTCAAGGAGCTGGGGATCGACTCGCTCACGGCACTGCAGCTGCGCAACAAGCTGTCGGCGGTGACCGGTCTGAAGCTCCCCGCCACACTCGTGTTCGACCACCCGAACCCGGCCGCCCTCGCCCGGTTCCTCACCGCGGGCATCGCCCCCGGCGCCGGACCGGAGTCCCCGGCCGACGGCCTGGTGAAGGAGATCGAGGGGCTGGGTGCCCGGCTGGAGGACGCGTTCGCGCGGCTCGCCGAGCCGGACCAGGCCACCATTTCCACCCTGCTCGGCGAACTTCAGGGCCGGGTCCGTTCGCTGGCGAGCGCCGGATCACCGGTCGGCATCGTCGACCAGATCACTTCCGCATCAGCGGGCGAGCTGCTCTCGCTGCTGGACAAAGAGCTCGGCTAGGGGAGAGCGATGACGAACGACAACAACGCCGAGGTCCTCGACTACCTCAAGCGGACCTCGATCGAGCTGATGGAGACCCGCAAGCGCCTGCGGGAGCTGACGGACGCCGCCGCCGAGCCCATCGCGGTGGTGGGCGTGGCCTGCCGCTTCCCGGGCGGCGCGGCCTCCCCGGAGGAACTGTGGGAGCTGGTGCGCACGGGCACCGACGCCATGTCGGACTTCCCGCGGGACCGCCACTGGGACCTGGAGAGCCTGTACGACCCGGACCCGGACCGGCCGAACACCTGCTACACCCGCTCGGGCGGGTTCCTGTACGACGCGGGTGACTTCGACGCCGAGTTCTTCGGGATCAACCCGCGCGAGGCACTCGCCGCCGACCCGCAGCAGCGGCTGCTCCTGGAGACCTCGTGGGAGTCCCTGGAGCGGGCCGGCATCGACCCGCATGCCCTGCGCGGCAGCGACACCGGTGTCTTCGCCGGGATCGCCTACTTCGGGTACGGCAACCACTTCTTCACCCCGGAGGCCATCTCGGGCTACGGGCAGACCGGTTCGCTGCTGAGCGTGGCGTCCGGGCGGGTGTCGTACACGCTGGGTCTGGAGGGCCCGGCGGTGTCGGTCGACACCGCGTGCTCCTCGTCGCTGGTGGCGGTGCACCAGGCGGTGCAGTCGCTGCGGCAGGGCGAGTGCGGTCTGGCCCTGGCCGGCGGCGTCACCGTGGTGGGGATGCCGCAGGTGTTCCGGGAGTTCGCGCGGCAGCGGGGGCTGTCGGCGGACGGGCGGTGCAAGGCGTTCGCGGACGCGGCGGACGGTACCGGTTTCTCCGAGGGCGTGGGCATGCTGGTGCTGGAACGGCTCTCGGACGCGCGTCGCAACGGGCGGCGCGTCTGGGCGGTGATCCGGGGCTCGGCGATCAACCAGGACGGGGCGTCCAACGGGCTGACCGCGCCGAGCGGGCCCGCCCAGCAGCGCGTGATCCGGGCGGCGCTGGCGAACGCCCGGTTGCAGGCCCGCGACGTGGACGCGGTGGAGGCGCACGGCACCGGCACCAGGCTGGGCGATCCCATCGAGGCCGAGGCGCTGCTGGCGACCTACGGGCAGGAGCGGGAGCCGGGCAGTCCGTTGTGGCTGGGGTCGCTCAAGTCGAACATCGGGCATACGCAGGCGGCCGCGGGGGTCGGCGGCATCATCAAGATGATCATGGCGATGCGTCATGGGGTGCTGCCGAGGACGTTGCACGTGGACCGTCCCTCGTCCCATGTGGACTGGTCGGCCGGGGCGGTCGAGCTGCTGACCGAGGCCCGTGAGTGGCCCGGCACACCCGGACGGCCCCGGCGCGCGGGCGTGTCCAGCTTCGGGGCCAGCGGCACCAACGCACACCTCATCCTCGAAGAGGCACCGCGGGACGGGACGGAACCGCGGGACGAGACCGCGCCGCAGGCCGGGACGGCACCGGCCTGCACCGGCGCACCGGTGCCCTGGGTCGTGTCGGCGCGCTCGGAGCAGGCGCTGCGGGCCCAGGCGAAGAGGCTGCGCGAGTTCGCCGCCGCCGCACCGGACACGGACCTCGCCGACATCGGCTGGTCGCTGGTGGCGAGCCGGGCGCGGTTCGAACACCGTGCCGTGGTGCTCGGCCACGACCGGGACGAGCTGCTGGCCGCCCTCGCCGCGCTGGGCGAGGGCGCGGAGTCCGCCGCGGTGGTGCGCGGGGTCGCCGGCGAACCGGGCGGCACCGCCTTCATGTTTCCGGGCCAGGGCGCGCAATGGGCCGGTGTGGCGGGGCAGTTGTACGACGCCTACCCCGTCTTCGCGCGGAGCCTGGACGAGATCTGCGCCCGCTTCGACGCCCATCTGCCCTTCGCCCTCAAACCCCTGCTCCTCGCCGACGAGCCCGAGGGCCGCGAGCGCACGGACATCGCACAGCCGGCGCTGTTCACCCTCCAGGTCAGCCTGTACCGGCTCCTGACACGGTACGCTCCGCGCCCCGGCCACCTCGTCGGTCACTCCGTCGGCGAGATCGCCGCCGCCCACGTCTCCGGCGCCCTCGACCTGGACACCGCGACCAGGCTGGTGGCCGCCCGCGGCCGGGTCATGCAGACGGTCACCGAACCCGGTGCCATGCTCGCGGTACGCGCCTCGCAGGCCCACGTCGCCACGCTGCTCGGCGAGTACGACCGCGTCGGCGTCGCCGCCGTCAACGGCCCGGAGTCGGTCGTGGTCTCGGGCCTGCGCGATCAGGTCCACGCGCTCCGGGACCGGCTCGTCGCCGAGGGCACCTCCGCGAAGCTCCTCGCCGTCGGCCACGCCTTCCACTCCCCGCTCATGGACCCGGTCCTGGACGAGTTCGCGGCGGCGCTCGGCCCCCTCCCGGCGGGCACCCCGTCGATCCCGGTCGTCTCCACCCGGCTGGGCCGCGAGGCCACGCCCGAGGAGCTGACGTCGGTCGCGCACTGGGTGGACCACGTCCGCGCACCCGTCCGCTTCCACGACGCGGTGGACCGCGCCCGCGCGGCCGGCGCGCGCGTCTTCCTCGAAGTGGGTCCGGGTGCCGCACTCGCGAGCATCACCACGGAGGCCTTCGCCGGCGAGGGCGTGCACGACGCGCTGGTCCTGTCGGCCTCGCGGCGCGACCGCGGGGCGCGGCAGGCACTGGTCGGCGCGCTCGCCCGGCTGCACGTCCAGGGCGTCGAGGTGGACTGGCGCGCCCTGTGGGGCACGGGCCGTCTGGTGGACCTTCCGACGTACGCCTTCCAGCGGCAGCGCTACTGGCTGGACCTGCTGGCCGGAATGGGCTCCGCGGACGTCGCCGCCGCCGGTCTCGCGGCACCGGGGCACCCGCTGCTGGGCGCCGTGGTGGAGCAACCCGGCACCGACGAGGCGGTGTTCACCGGACTGTGGTCGCTGCGCACCCACGACTGGCTGGCCGACCACGCGGTGTTCGGCGCCGTCGTCGTACCGGCGACGGCCTACCTGGACCTGGCGCTGTCGGTGGGCGAGCGCGTCGGCTGCCCCGCGGTCGGGGAACTCACCCTGGAAGTACCCCTGGTCCTGCCCGAACCGGGCGACGTACAGGTGCGGATCGTCGTCGGCGGGGCGGACGCGAGCGGACACCGCTCGCTGGAGGTGTACTCGCGCTCCGGCGAGGACGACGGGGACGCGGGCGGCTGGGTACGGCACGCGCGGGGAAGCCTGGCACCGGACACGGCGCCGGCGCCCGCGTCGACCGACGACCCCCACGCGCTCGCCGCCTGGCCGCCGGCCGGGGCGCGGCGGATCGGCACCGAAGACCTCTACGACACGTTCGCGGACGCCGGGTTCGACTACGGGCCGGTGTTCCGCGGGCTGCGCGAGGTCTGGCGGCAGGGCGAGGACCTCTTCGCCCTCGCCACCCTGCCGGATGCCGCCGACGGCCCGGCCGGCGGCGGGTTCCTGCTGCATCCGGCGCTGCTCGACACGGTGCTGCACGCGGCGGTGGCCGGCGGGGTCATCGAGGTGACGGGCGAGCGGGGCTGGATGCCCTTCTCGTGGTCCGGGGCGGTCCTGTCGCGGGCGGCGGGTTCCAGCGTGCGGGTCCGGCTCCGCCCGGCGGGCGAGGGCGTGGTGTCCCTGGCGATCGCCGACGAACAGGGCCGCCCGATCGCGCACATCGGGGCGCTGACCTTCCGTCCGGCCGGCGCGGAGCAGGTGCGCGCGGCGCGCGGCGGCCGGGAGCGGTCGCTGTACGAGGTGCGCTGGCGGCCGGTCCGGCAGCGCGGGACGAAGACCCCGGCCGGGCAGTGGGCCGTGCTCGGCGCGCGGGACGGACTGGCCGCCCGGCTGGCCGCGGTGGGCGAGGGACCCGTGGCGTACCACGCGTCCCTCGACGACGCCCTCGCCGGGCAGGCACCCCGCCACCTCGTCCTGTGCCTGGACGACTTTACCGACGGGGGCCCCGGCCTGCGCACGGCGGTCGGCGACGCGGACAAGTACGTACTCGACCGGGTGCAGCGCTTCCTCGCCGCGGACCCGGCCGCCGGAACCACGCTGGTGGTGCTCACCCGCCTGGCACTCGACACCGGCGGCGGCGAGCGCGTGGAAAGCCTCCCCGGCGCCTCCGTGTGGGGCCTGATCCGCTCCGCCCAGACCGAACACCCCGGCAGGTTCCGGCTGGTGGACATCGACGACGAGGAGAGTTCCTGGGCCCGGTTCCCGGACGCGCTCACCCTCGACGAGGACCAACTGGCGCTGCGCGCAGGCGCGTTGCTGGTGCCCCGGATGGCGCCCGCCGCACCCGCGGACCACCGGCTCGAACCCCCGGCGGACGGCCACCGGCTGGGCATCCCGGACAAGGGCACGCTGGAGAACCTCGTCTGGGTGCCGTGCCCCGAGGTGACCGGACCCCTGGCGAGCGGCCAGGTCCGCATCGCCGTCCAGGCCGCCGGGCTCAACTTCCGGGACATCACGATCGCCCTGGGACTCGTGGACCGGACGGCCATCGACGCCGGGCTCGGCAGCGAGGGCGCCGGAGTCGTGCTGGAGGTCGCGGACGACGTCACGAACCTGGCACCGGGGGACAGGGTGACCGGCATCTTCTCCGGCGCCTTCGGCCGCGTGGCCGTCGCGGACCACCGCATGCTCGTCCCCGTACCCGACGGCTGGAGCTACGCCGAGGCGGCGTCCATGCCGTGCACCTTCCTCACCGCTTACTACGCGCTCAACCGGGTGACCCGGCTCAAGGAGGGACAGCGCGTCCTCATCCACGCCGCGGCCGGCGGCGTCGGGATGGCCGCCGTCCAGCTGGCGCAGCGGGCCGGCGCCGAGATCTACGCGACCGCGAGCCCGGCCAAGTGGCCCGCCCTGCGCGCCCTGGGGCTGGACGACGAGCACCTCGCGTCCTCGCGCGACCTCGGCTTCGCGGCGAAGTTCCTGAAGACCTCGGGCGGCCGCGGTGTGGACGTCGTCCTGAACTCCCTCGCGCACACGTTCGTCGACGCCTCGCTCACGCTGCTGTCCGGGGGCGGCAGCTTCATCGAGATGGGCAAGACGGACATCCGCGACGCCGACCAGGTGGCGGCCGAGCACCCCGGAGTCGACTACCGGGCCTTCGACCTCTACGCGGCGGGCCCGGACACCATCCAGGAGATGTTCGGCGCCGTCATGAAGCTGTTCGCCGACTCGCGGGTGCGGCTGAACCCCGTCTCCGTGCGCGACATCCGCGACGCGCGCCGCACGTTCCGCGAGATGAGCCAGGGCCGCCACGTCGGCAAGCTGGTCTTCGAGCTGGGACACGGCTTCGGCGGCGGCACGGTGCTGGTCACCGGAGGCACCGGGGGAGTCGGCTCGCTGGTGGCGCGGCACCTCGTCGCCGAACACGGCGTGCGCAGCCTGCTGCTGGCCGGCCGCCGGGGCGCGGCTGCCGACGGCATCACCGAACTGGTCGCGGACCTGGAGGCCGCGGGCGCCGAGGTGCGCGTCGCCGCCTGCGACGTCGCGGACCGGGCCGCCGTGGCGGACCTGCTCACGGACCTGCCCGGCCGGTACCCGCTGACGGCGGTCGTGCACGCGGCGGGGGCGCTGGCCGACGGCACCGTCGAGACGCTGACCCCCGAGAGCGTCGACCGGGCGCTGGACGCCAAGGTGGGCGGCGCGATCAACCTGCACGAGCTGACCCGGCGACTCCCCCTGTCCGCGTTCATCCAGTTCTCCGCCCTCGCCGGCCAGCTCGGCAACGGCGGTCAGGCCAACTACGCGGCGGCCAACGGCTTCCTGGACGCACTGGCGGCCCACCGCAGGGCGTCCGGCCTGCCCGGCACCTCGCTGTGCTGGGGCTGGTGGGAGCAGAGCAGCGGCATGACCGGGGAACTGGACCGGGCCGGCCTGTCCCGGCTGCGGCGGCTGGGCGTCGCCGCGATGCCGACCGCCGAGGCGCTGGCCCTGTTCGACGCGGCGACGGCGCTCGGCACGCCGGTTCTCGTCCCGGCCCGGCTGGACCTCGCCGCGCTGCGCCACCGCGGCGGCGACGAACTGCCGCCGCTGCTGCGCGACCTGGTCGAGGGCGGCCGTCCGCGCCGCAGCCGGGCGACGATCCAGGACGCCGGGGCGCCCGGCCTGACCGCCCGGCTGGCCGCGCTGCCGGACGACGAGGCGGCGGCGGCCGTCCTGGACTGGGTCCGCGAGCAGGCCGCCCTCGTCCTCGGACACCCCTCCGGCACGGCCGTGGACGTCGACCAGGCGTTCACCAAGCTCGGCTTCGACTCGCTGACCGCGGTCGAACTCTGCAACCGCCTGGCGGCCGCGACCGGACTGCGCCTCGCGTCCACCCTCGTCTTCAGCTACCCGACACCCCGCGAGCTGGCCGGCCACCTCGCCGGCCTGCTGCGCCCGGAACGGGCCGCGGACCCGGCGGCCGAGGACGCGCGGATCCGCGCGGTCCTGCACACCATCTCCGTCGACAGCCTGCGCAGCGCGGGCCTCCTGGAGCAGGTCCTGGCCTGCGCCGGGCCGCCCGCACCGGGCGGCGAAGGGCAGGCGGCGGACCCGGCCATGGGCGGGGACGCGGACACCGGCGCGGAGGAACTGTCGGAGATGGACCTGGAAGCACTGGTCGACCTGGCTCTGGAGGAGAAGCGGTGAGCGACATGACCAACTCCGGCGACCGCCCGGCTGACGGCGGGGACCGGATCCAGCGGGCGCTGCGCACGCTGCTGGAGGAGCGCGACCGCCTCCGGCAGGAGAACGACGCCCTGAAAGCGGGCCGCGGCGAGCCGATCGCCGTGGTGTCCATGGCGTGCCGCTACCCGGGCGGCGTGTCCTCGCCCGAGGAGCTGTGGGACGTGGTGCGGGAGGGCCGGGACGTCGTCGGCGCCTTCCCCGAGGACCGCGGCTGGCGGGATGTGTACGACCCGGACCGCGACGCCGTCGGCCGCACCTACACCCGCCAGGGCGGCTTCCTGGCCGACGTGGCCGGTTTCGACCCGGAGTTCTTCGGCATCAGCCCGCGCGAGGCGCTCGCGGTCGACCCCCATCACCGGCTGCTCCTGGAGACATCGTGGGAGGCATTCGAGCGCGCCGGCATCGTCCCCGCCGAGGTGCGCGGAGCCGACGTCGGCGTCTTCTCCGGGGTCAGCTCCACCGAGTACGGGTGGCGTTTCCTGGAGTCGGGCCAGCGCGAGCTGGAGGGCTACCTGCTGTACGGCAGCTCGCTGAGCGTCGCCACCGGCCGCGTCTCCTACGAGCTGGGCCTGACCGGGCCCGCGGTGTCCCTGGACACGGCGTGCTCGTCGTCGCTGGTGGCCCTGCACCTGGCCGTGCAGTCGCTGCGCGCCGGGGAGTGCTCGCTGGCGCTGGCGGGCGGGGCGCTGGTGCTGTCCACGCCCGCGGCCTTCGTCGAGTTCGCCCGGCAGGACGCGCTGTCGCCCGACGGCCGCTGCAAGGCCTTCGCGGACACCGCCGACGGCACCGGCTGGGCCGAGGGGGTGGGCGTCCTGCTGCTGGAGCGGCTGTCCGACGCCCGCCGCAACGGCCACCCGGTGCTCGCCGTCGTACGCGGCACCGCGGTGAACCAGGACGGCGCCAGCAACGGACTGACCGCTCCCAACGGCCGCGCCCAGGAGAAGGTGATCCGGCGGGCCCTGGCGAACGCCGGGGTCGCGGCCCGCGACGTGGACCTGGTCGAGGCCCACGGCACCGGAACCACCCTGGGCGACCCCATCGAGGCGGGCGCGCTGCTCGCGACCTACGGGCAGGACCGGGCCGAGGGCAGGCCGCTGTGGCTCGGCTCCCTGAAGTCGAACATCGGGCACGCGCAGGCCGCCGCCGCTGTCGGCGGGGTCATCAAGGCCGTGCAGGCCATGCGCCACGGGTACCTCCCGAAGACCCTGCACGTCGATGCCCCCTCGCGGCACGTGGACTGGTCGTCCGGCGGGGTCGAACTGCTGGTGGAGGGCCGGGAGTGGACCCGCGGGGACAGCCCGCGGCGGGCCGGTGTGTCCTCGTTCGGGGTCAGCGGCACCAACGCGCACGTGATCCTCGAAGAGGCCCCGGAGCAGGAACAGCAGCCGGAGCAGCAGCAGACGCAGGGGTCCGGCGCCGGCGTCGTCGGTGGCCTGGTGCCGTGGCTGGTGTCGGGCCGGACCGCGAAGGCCCTGGAACAGCAGGCGGGCAGGCTGCGCGACTTCGCCGCCGCCGGCACGGAGGCGGACATCGCCGACGCGGGCTGGTCGCTGGCCTCGGGCCGGTCGCGGTTCGAGCACCGCGCGGTGGTCCTCGGCCGTGACCGGGACGAACTGGTGCACGCCCTGACGGCGTTGAGCGCCGGCGTGGACTCCCCGCGGGTGGTCCGGGGTGAAGCCGGGAACGTCGGTGGCGTCGCCTTCGTGTTTCCGGGACAGGGCTCCCAGTGGATCGGCATGGGCCGGGAGCTGTACGACGCCTTCCCGGTCTTCGCAAAGAGCCTCGACGCGTGCGCGGCCGCACTGGCCGAGTGGGTCGACTGGTCGCTGCTCGACGTGGTGCGCGACGCGGAGGGCGCCCCGAACCTGGAGCGGGTGGACGTCGTACAGCCGGCGCTGTTCTCGGTCATGGTGTCGCTGGCCGCCCTGTGGCGGTCCTGGGGCGTGGAACCGGCCGCGGTGGTGGGCCACAGCCAGGGCGAGATAGCCGCCGCCCATGTGTGCGGCGCGCTGTCCCTGCGGGATGCCGCCAAGATCGTGGCGCTGCGCAGCAAGGCCCTGGTGGAGTTGATCGGGCACGGCACGATGGCGTCGGTCGCGGAGTCCGCCGAGGTCGTTCAGGAGCGGCTGGCACCGTGGGGCGACCGGATCGGTGTCGCCGTGGTCAACGGACCGCGTTCCGTGGTGGTGTCCGGGGAACCGGACGCGATCGACGAATTCGTGGAGAAGATGAAGGCCGACGGCGCCCAGGCCCGGAGGATCGCGGTCGAGTACGCCTCCCACTCCCCCCACGTGACCCGCGTCCGCGACCAGGTCACCGGTGCGCTGGCCGACGTGCGGCCGACGAGGTCAAAGCTGCCCTTCTACTCGACCCTGTACGGCGAGGCGATCGATACCGCGCGGCTGGACGCCGGTTACTGGTACGACAACCTGCGCGAGCGGGTCCGCTTCGAGACGTCCGTCCGGCGCCTGGCCGATGACGGCTTCCGGGTGTTCATCGAGATGAGCCCGCACCCCGTGCTGACCGTACCGGTCCAGGAGACGGTCGAGGACGTGGCCGACGCGCTGGTGCTGTCCTCCTCCCGGCGGGGCGGCGGCGAGGTGGCGGCCGTGCTCGGCTCGCTGGCCGCGCTGCACGTCCGGGGCGGGACCGTGGACTGGGACACCCTGTTCCGGACGCGCCGCCGGGTGGACCTGCCGACGTACGCGTTCCAGCGGCAGCGGTACTGGCTGGCACCGGCGCACGCACCGGCGGCCGCGGCGTCCCCGGCACAGCCGGCCACGGACGAGGACGACCGCCGGGTCCCCCTGTCGGAGCGGCTGGCGGACCTTCCCGGCGACGCGGCGCGTGCGCTCGTCCTCGACCATGTCGTCGAGCGGGTGGCTCTGGTGCTCGGACACTCCGGCGCCGACTCCGTCGGACCCGACGACGAGTTCATGAAGATCGGGTTCGACTCGATGCTGTCATCGGAGCTGAGCAAGCGCCTGACCGCGTCGACCGGACTCAAACTGCGGGCGAACGCGGTGCTGCGCCACCCGACGCCGCGACTGATGGCCGAGCACATCACGACCGCGCTGGCCCAGGATGGCCCGCGGTGAACTCGCGGCGCCGCGCGCCACGTTGTCCTGAACCGCTGTCTCACTTCCTGCTGAGGGGTTGATCTGTGTGGGTACGTTCGGTGTGTCCTCCGCGCATGAAGGGATGTGGCGGGCGCAGCAACTGGCCCCTGACACGCCGAACCATGCGCTGACCATGTGGGACGTGGACGGCGAACTGGACGCCGCGGTCATGGAGTCCGCGTTCCTGCACGTCATGGACGAGGCGGAGGTGCTGCGCGTCAACTTCGTCGACGACGGTGACGGACTGCGCCTGCGCACGCGCGAACTCGGCGACTGGCGGCCCTTCTTCCTGGACCTCGGTGCCGAGGCCGACCCCGAACAGGCGGCCCGCGAGCGACTGTCCGACCTGGTGCGCGAGCCGTTCGACCTGGCACGGGACCTGCTGTTCCGGCTCGGCGTGGTCCGGCTCTCGGCGACCCGCTCCCTGCTGGTGATCGCCTACCACCACCTGGTCTCGGACGGGTACGGCGCGGGCGGCCTCCTCTCCAGGCGCCTCGCCGAGGTGTACACGGCACTGCTGCGCGGCGAGCCGGTACCGCGGCTGCCGCACCCCTGGGACGCCGAGTCGTTCGCGGCCGAGGCGGCAAACTACCGTGCCTCCCCGCGGTTCACCGAGGACACCGAGTTCTGGCGCGACTATCTGGCCGACGCGCCCGCGCCCGCCCAGGTGCCGCGCGTCGCGCTGCCCGACGCGCTGCGGGCCGCGCTGGACGAACCGCTCGGCAGCGCCGACCGCTGGTCGGAGGTGGCCGAGACCATCGGCATGGCGAGCCGCACCCTGACCGTGCCGCGCGTCGAGGCGGACCAGTGGACCGAGGCCGCCAAGTCCGCCGGCGTCTGGATGTCCCAACTGCTGGCGGCTGCGGCCGCGGTGTTCTTCCGGCACCGCTGCGACCGCCCGGAGTTCCTCCTCTCGCTGGCCGTGGGCAACCGGATCGGGGTGGCGAGCCGGACGCCCGGCCTGGCCGTGAACGTGGTCCCGGTGCGGGTGCGGGTCCCGCTCGGCGCGACCTTCACCGACATCGCCGACGCGATCGTCGACGAGACGTACGAGATCTCGGGCCACGCCGCCTGCCACTACTCGGACATCCAGCGCGCGAGTGGTACCGCCATGAGCGGCCGCGGCAGTTTCGGCGCCGTCGTGAACGTCGTCGAGTTCGCCGACCGGCTCCACTTCGGCGACAGCCCGGCTCGCTACTTCGGCGCCACGACCGGGACCTTCGAGGAGCTGTCGATCGGCGTCTACACCGACGGCGGCCCCGACAGTGACCTCTACATCCGGCTCGACGCCCCCCTGAGCCTGTACGACCGCGCCGAACTGCGGTTCATCGGCGAGGAGTTGATCGCGTACATCCGCGCGGCGGTGGCCGCCGGCGACCGGCCGGTCGGCGCGCTGGACGTGGTGAGCGGCACCGGGCGGGAACAGGCACCGACGGTGCCGCACGAGGGGGACGTACAGCTGCCGCGGGCCACGGTCGCGGAGCTGTTCGCCCGGCAGGTGGCGCGCGATCCCGATGCCGTCGCACTGGTCTTCGGCGAGGCGACGGTCTCCTACCGCGAGCTGGACGAGCGGTCGGACCGCCTGGCCGGGGCGCTGCGCCGGCACGCCAAACCCGAGACGGTCCTCGCGGTGGCGCTGCCCCGGTCGGTGGACCTGGCCGTCGCCCTGCTGGCCGTGGTGAAGGCGGGCGCGGCCTACCTGCTCCTCGACCCGGCGTCCCCGGCCGAGCGAATCGCGGAAGGGATCGCCGGGGCTTCGGCACACGCGCTGCTCACCGACGCGGCGACGGCCGGCGCTCTCTCCGCGGGCCTGCGCGTACCGGCGCTCGTGCTCGACGACCTCTGGCCGGGGACCGCCGACGGCGACACCGATGTGCCGGCCGCCCCGGCCTTCTCGCACCACGACGCCCTGCTCGCCGTCGGGCACGGCTCCGCGTCGGGCGGTACCACCACGGCGGTCGCCCTGACCGACCGGAACCTGGTGAGCCTCGCCCTGGACCGCCGCCGGCAGCCGGCCGGCCGAGGTGGTGTGCTGTGGCACGCCCCGCACACCGGCGACGCGTTCGCCCTCGATGTGTGGGTGCCGCTGCTGAACGGCGGCCGGGTGGCGGTGGCCCACGCGGGCGAGCTGGACATCGACGCGCTGGCCGCGGCGCGGACGGCGTACGGCACCTTCGCGGTGCGGCTGCCCGCGGGACTCTTCTCGGCGATCGCCGCGCAGCGCCCCGAATGCCTGGCCGGGCTGAGCGCGGTGTGGACCAGCGGTGAGCGCGTCTCCCCGGCCGCGCTGCGCCGGGTGCGCGAGGCCTGCCCCGGACTGACGGTCGTCACCGGTCACACTCCGGTGGACGGCACCGCCCGCTATGTGCTGGGTCCGGGGCTGGCCCCGGTCCCCGTGGGCGTGACCGGGGAGCTGTACGTGTCCGGCCCCGAGGTGGCACGCGGTTACGCCGGTCGCCCCGGACCGACCGCGGAGCGCTTCGTACCCTGCCCGTTCGGCCCGCCGGGCGCGCGCATGTACCGCACCGGAGACCGGGTGCGCTGGGTCGGCGACGGCCGGCTGGAGTACGTGGGCCGGGCCGGCGCCCAAGTGGACGTACGGGGCGTCCGGGTCGAGCCGGCCGAGGTCGAGGACGCGCTGTCCGAACACCCCGGTCTCGCGCGGGCCGCGGTGACCGTCCGGCAGGACGAGGCCGGGCAGCAGCGGCTGGTGGCCCATGTGGTCCCGGCGGCCGGCCACAGCGTGTCGGCCGACGAGCTGCGCCGGTTCGCCACGGGGCGGTTGCCCGAGTTCATGGTGCCGTCGGTGTTCGCGGTACTGGACAGCCTGCCGGTGACGGCCGACGGGCGCGTGGACCGGGCGGCGCTGCCGGAGCCCGAGCCCGACGAGGGGCGCTACCGGGCGCCGCGCAACCACACCGAACAGGTGCTGGCCGCGGCGTTCGCCGAGGTGCTCGAACTCGACCGGGTCGGGATCGACCAGGACTTCTTCGACCTCGGCGGCAACTCGCTCCGGGCGATCAGGCTGACCGGTCTGATCCGGGCGGAGCTCGGCCTGGAGGTGTCCATCCGCACGCTGTTCGTGGCGCGCTCCGTCAGCGGACTGGCGGACATGGGGGCGGCCCTGGGCCGGTCGAGCCGGCCGACGCTGCGCAGGAGGACGAAGGAGGGCGCCGTCCTCTGAGCCCGACGCCCACCGGGTGCGGGAACCGGGGCATGAGCCGGTTCCCGCACCCGGTGGTCACGGCGACGGGACGGGCCCCGGCCGGGCCGCACCGGGTACGGGCTCAGACCGGCGGGAGCTGCCCGGCGATGGTGTCCACGACATCCTCCTCGTGGTCCACGAGGTAGAAGTGCCCGCCGTCGAAGGCGTGCAGGGCGAAGGGCCCGGTGGTGTGGTCGCCCCAGGCGCGTGCGTCGTCCTCGCCGAGCACCGCGTCCTCGCGGCCGATGAGCGCGTGCACGGGGCAGCTCAGGGGTCGGCCGGCACGGTAGCGGTACGTCTCGGCGGCCTTGTAGTCGTTGCGGACGATGGGCAGCGCCAGCCGCAGCAGGTCCCCGTCCTCCAGGATCTCCTCGTCCGTGCCGCCCAGCGAGCGCATCCGGGCGATCAGCTCGGCGTCCGTACCGAGATGGACGGAACCGGTCCGCTGCCGGGAGGGCGCGGGGCGGGCCGAGACGAACAGCGCGGCGGGTACCGTTCCCGACTCCTCAAGGCGGCGGGCCAGTTCGAAGGCGAGGGTCGCGCCCAGGCTGTGGCCGAACAGGGCGACCGGCCCCCAAAGCTGGCGCCGCAGTACGGGGAAGAGCGCGTCGGCCAGCTTCTCGACCGAGTCCAGCAGCGGTTCCCCGAGCCGCTCGTGCCGTCCCGGATACTGGACCGCCAGCACCTCGCACCGGCCGGCGAGAGCGCGGGACAGCGGGACGAAGAAGGACGCGCTGCCGCCGGCGTGCGGGAGGCAGACGAGCTGGGCCGCGCCGGGATCCGCGTGCTGGTACCGGCGTATCCACAGGGTGTCGGGGTTCACGGTGGCCGTGGTCATGGAATCGTGCCGCCCTTTCGTTGCCGTCCCGGACGCTCAGGCTCTCTCGCTCCGCTCGTGCCCGGCTGGAGCGCTGTTGTGGAATTCCGCGCCTGCGTGTACCCGGCCGCCGCGCGCGTGTCCTGTGGACAGGACAGGCCGGGAGCGAGGGGCGAGGGGGATGTCAAGGCCGATCGCCCTGCCACGCCCAGCGGCGCCGTCCCGGCGGTCGAAGCATTGTGAGCACCCGTCAGCTGGGCCAGGGTTGCGCCATGGACACGACGGAACGCTCGGACATCCCCACCCTGCCGGTCGAACGGCCAGGTGGCTGTCCCTTTGATCCTCCCGCCGAGCTTCGCGAGCGTCCCGCACTTGGCAGGCTCGCCTATCCCGACGGCCACCTCGGCTGGCTCGCCACCACCCGTGACGTGACGCGCGCGGTACTCGCCGATCCGCGGTTCAGCATCCGCTACGACCTGCTGCACCTGCCCTACGAGACCGGCACGGTCGGCCCCTACCCGCCCGCCGAGCCCGGCGACTTCACGGGGATGGACGCGCCCGAGCACAACCGCTACCGGCGGCTGCTGGCCGGTGAGTTCACCGTGCGCCGCATCCGCAAGCTCACCCAGCGGATCGAAGAGGTCACCGCCGCCCAGCTCGACGAGATGGAGCGGGTGGGACCCCCGACCGACCTGGTGCAGGCCTTCTCGCTGCCGGTGCCCACCGCGTTGATCTGCGAAATGCTCGGCGTCCCCTTCGAGGATCAGGAGGAGTTCCTGCGCGAGGCGATCGTGATCACCGCCAGCAGGCCGGGGGAGACCATCTCGGCCGAGGACTGGGCGAAGGCGGTCACCGATCTCCAGGCCTATATCGGCCGGCTCGTGGAGAAGAAGCGCGCGCATCCCACCGACGACATGCTCAGCGGCCTCACCAAGAGCGATCTCACCGACCAGGAACTGGCCAACATCGGCGTCATGCTGCTCGGCGCCGGCCTGGAGACCACGTCGAGCATGATCTCGCTCGGCACCTGGACCCTGCTCAGGAACCCGGAGCAACTCGCCGCGCTGCGCGCCGATCCGGGCAAGACCGAGTCCGCCGTCGAGGAGCTGCTGCGCTACCTGACCATCGTGCCGGTCATCATCCGCACCGCGCTGGAGGACGTGGAGCTCGACGGACAGCTCATCCGCAAGGGCGAGAGCGTCACGCTGCACCTGGCGCAGGCCAACCGCGACCCCAAGTACTTCTCCTTCCCGGACACCCTGGACGTCGGGCGTGACGCGGTCAGCCAGATCGCCTTCAGCCACGGCATCCACCAGTGCATCGGCCAGCAACTGGCCAGGGTCGAGCTGCGGGTGGCGCTGCCGGCGCTGCTCAACCGCTTCCCGGACCTCCGGCTCGCGGTGCCGGAGGAGGAGATCGTGCTCGGCGGCACCGCCTCCATGGCCGGCGTGAAGAACATGCCGGTCACCTGGTGACGCCGGATCACCCGCTCGTCACGACGGTTCCCTCCCCGCACGGCCCGGACCCGGCCGGGCAGGGAGGGAACCGTCGTCTTTCCCGGTCCGGTACGCGCCGTCCGTTCGCCACGGCGGGCCGCGCGTCAGAGGCTGCGGGCGGTGATGTCACCGTTGGACGTGGTGGCGCGGATGCCGAGCGCGGTGGTGCCGTCGTTCTTCAGGGCGTTGTCGACGCGGCCGTGGCTGGTGCCGGCGTCGAGGGCGGCGGAGACGCCGGGGGCGGCGCCGACGGTGATGTCGCCGGAGTGGGTGCGCAGCACGACCGTGCCGCCGGTGGCCTCGCAGACGCGGATGTCGCCGCAGGCGGTGCTGATCTCGGCGGAGCCGCCCAGGCGGCCGATCTCGACGTCGCCGTCGACGGCGGTGAGGCGCAGGCCGGCGGTCTCGTCGAGCTTGATCTCGCGGTAGGCGCCCTCGAAGGCCACGTCGCCGAGGCGGCCGACGGTGCGCAGTTCGGCGCTGGCGGCCTTGCCCTGCACACGCGAGCCGGCGGGGAGCTTGACGGTGACCTCGACGGCTCCGGTGGGGCCCAGGTACTGGTTCTTCACGGCGTTCGCGATCCGCAGCACCCCGTCCGCGTACTCGACGCTGGTCTGCGCGGCCGCCTTCACATCGCGGCCCTTGCCGGCCTTGGCGGGCAGCACCTCGACCACGGTGTCGGTGCGCTGGGCGGCGATGAACTGCACACGCCCGGCGTTGATGTCCAGGACGACGGAGATCGGGGCGGTGGTGTCGAACTTCTGCATCGTGGCTCTCCTCGTGACGTTGTTCCGAACAATGGAAACGCTATGTTGCTTTCCAGTTCATGGCAACAAGCGTTTTGCTAAGTCACTGCATTTCGGCAGGTCAGACGGCAATAATCGTTGCGCTGTCTTCTCGGATAACGCAACGGCCGTGAGAGTGTTCGTTGCAATATAGTGAGTGTGAACGCTATGGTGGAGGGGTCAGCGGGAACACCACACGCACAAGGGGGCCGTGATGCCGGGAGGCAGACTCACCCAGCAGGAGCGCCAGCAGATCGCGGCGGGACTGGCCGACGGGCTGGCCTACGCCGAGATCGCCCGCCGGCTGGACCGTCCGACCTCCACGATCACGCGCGAGGTGACGCGCAACGGCGGCGCCACCGGCTACCGCGCCGACCTGGCCCACCGCGCCACCCAGCAGCGCACCCGCCAGCGCCGCAAGGCGGCACCCCGCAGCGGGCAGGCGTCGTCCGCGCAGCCGTACGGACGGGACGCGGAGGCCGTGCGGGACTACCAGGAGGCGCTCACCACGGTGTTCATGACCTCCGGCCTGCCCAAGATGATGGCGCGGGTGCTGGGCTGTCTCTACACCACCGACACCGGCAGCCTCACCGCCGCCGAACTCGCCCAGCGCCTGGAGGTCAGCCCGGCCTCCATCTCCAAGGCCATCACGTTCCTGGAGGGCCTCGACCTCGTCCGCCGCGACCGCGGCGGACGCCGCGAGCGCTACACCGTGGACGACGACCTGTGGTACCAGGCGATGATCCGCAGCGCCCGCGCCAACGACCAGTTCATCGAGACCGCGCGCCAGGGCGTCGGCGTCCTCGGCCGCGGCACCCCGGCCGCCGCCCGCCTCGAAAACTCCGCCCGTTTCCTCGACTTCGTCAGCGAGGCCCTCATCCGCGCCGCGGAACAGGGCCGCGAGGTCCTCTACACGAGAACGGCCGAACCCGGTCACGACTCCGGGTGACCGGGCACGCCGTTCCTAGCGGGCCGTCGTGGTCCAGGTGACCGGCAGCGCGTGGACGCCGTAGACGTTCATGTCGGTCCGCAGCCGCACCTCGGCGGCGGGGACGGCGAGTCGGAGCGTGGGGAAGCGGCGCAGCAGGCCGGCGAAGGCGGCGCGCATCTCGATACGGGCCAGTTGCTGGCCGAGGCATTGGTGGACGCCGTGCCCGAAGGACAACTGGCCGCGGGCCGCGCGGTGGACGTCCAGGGCGTCGGGCTGCTCGAAGCGCCGGCCGTCACGGTTGGCGGCCAGCAGCGAGACGACGACCGTCGATCCCCTGCCGATCGTCACGCCGCCCAGCTCGATGTCCTGCGTGGCGTACCGGAAGAAGATGTCGGCCACGGACAGATAGCGCAGAAGCTCCTCGACAGCCTGCGGCATCAGGGCCGGGTCGGCTCGCAGCGCGGCCGCCTGCTCGGGGTGCTCCAGCAGCGCGAACGCGCCCAGCCCCAGCATGTTGGCGGTGGTCTCGTGGCCCGCGAGCAGCAGGAGGAAGGCGATGCCGGTCAACTCCTCGACGGTGAGGTCGGCACGGCGGGCCAGGTCGGACAGGATGTCCTCGCCGGGTTGGGCCCGCTTGCGCGTGACCAGTCCGGACAGGTAGGTGGTCAGGTTGGTGTAGGCGGCCGTCTTCTCCTCCAGCACCACGTCCTTCTCCATGAACGTGGCCGAGTCGGCCTGGAAGCTCCGGCGATCCTCGTAGGGGATGCCGAGCAGTTCGCAGATCACCAGCACCGGGACCGGCAGTGCGAACTCCTCGACCAAGTCGACCGGCGGGGTCAGCCGTGCCATCTCCGCCAGCTGCCGCTCGGCGATGTCGCGGACGCGCCCTTCGAGTTCCTTCATGCGTTTGACGGTGAAGGCGCCGGTGAGCATGCGCCGCAGCCGGGTGTGGTCCGGCGGGTCCATGGTGATGAACAGGCCCGGCACCTGCGGGGACGGCTCGGTGACCGCGGGCATGCCGGGAAGCTCGTACGGCATGTGGAGCACGCCGAGGTCCGTGCGGGAGCTGAACCGCGTATCGGCCAGCAGTCGGCGGGCCTCCTCGTGACCGGTGACCAGCCAGCCCTCGTGCCCGTCGGGGAAGACCATCGGGCTGACGGGGCGAGCCTCGCGCAGCCGGGTCATGTCGCGGGGCGGGTCGAAGGGGCCCGCGTCGCGGTCCATGGGGAGGCTGTGGGGGATGGCGGGCGTGAGGCTCATCGGTCTTTCCCTTCCTGGTGGTCGGCGGGGCCAGGATCGCCGGGGGGCCAGACACGGCGCGGACACCGCCCGGACACCGTGCCCCGCGTTCCAACGCCCCTCCACGGCGGCTCGAGCGGGCACGGGCACCGTGGAGGCGGCCGCGCAGCCGTGTGCGCGAGCTGGACCGTCCCGCCAGCCGGAAGGAAGTCCGTACCCATGGCCCCAAGTCCGTGGAACGCGAGGTTCGAGACGATTCTCCGGCAGGGCCTGCCCGGCCTGGGCAAGGACGAGGTGCCCGCCGCCGATGTGCCGATGGAGGCGTACGGCCTCGACTCCATGTCCCTCATCGGCATCGTCTGCGCGCTGGAGGCCGCCTACGGGGTCAGCCTCGCCGGTCAGGTCACCGTCGCGGTGCGCTCGCTGACCGCCGGTCAGCTGTGGGGGATCGTCTCGGCCGCGACGCAGCCGGCCTGGGAGACGGGCCGGGCCCTGCCCACGGGCGGCCCGACGCGCGGCCCAGCGCCCTGGATCACCGTCTGAGCCTCGGGCCGCCGAGCGTTCACTCTCATTCCGTTGCAACACTCGCCTTGTCGACTGTTGCGTTAGCCTCAAGGCTGATGCAACAGTTTTTCTGCATCTACCTGCGAAATCAACGGAGTTGCGCAACATCCGGCTTGCAGAGATTCGGAAAGCAACGTAGCGTTTCCATCATCGGAAAAACGCACCGAAGGAGCGCGCGATGCAGCAGAACCAGGGCACCATCCGTACGTTCGACACCCCCGCCCCCGTCGCGGCCGTCCTGGACATCCCCATCGGGAACGTCCGGTTCATCGCCACCGACCGCGCCGAGGCCACCGTCGAGGTGCTGCCCGCGAACCCCTCCAAGAGCCGTGACGTCAAGGCCGCGGAGCAGGTCACGGTCGCCTTCGACAACGGTGTGCTGCGGGTCGAGGTCTCCGCCGAGCGCAACCGGATGCTCGGCCACCCCGGCTCCCTCGACGTGACGGTCGAACTGCCCGCGGGCTCCCGCGTCGACGCCAAGACCTCCGTCGCCGAACTGAGCAGCGTCGGCCGCCTCGGTGACGTCACCTACGAGGGCGCCACCGGCACGGTCAAGCTGGAGGAGACCGGCAGCGCCCGGCTCACCCTCGCCACCGGCGACATCACCGTCGGCCGGGTGAACGGCCCCGCCGAGATCAGCACCCAGAAGGGCGACCTCACCGTCGGCGAGGCCGTGCAGGGCGCCGTCACCCTGACCACCCAGCACGGCGGGATCTCCGTCGGCGCCGCCGCGGGTGTCTCCGCCACCCTGGACGCCAGCACCAGCTACGGCCGGATCGGCAACGCGCTGAAGAACTCCGCCGGTTCGGGAGCGGGCCTCACCATCCGCGCCACCACCTCCTACGGCGACATCACCGCCCGCAGCCTCTGAGCAGGGGCGAGCGAGGGACCGAAGACCGCGCGCTCATGCCACCGCATCCGGTGGCATGAGCGCTGTCATGTCGGCTCAGTAGCGGTAGTGGTCCGGCTTGTACGGGCCCTCGACCTCGACGCCGATGTACGCGGCCTGCTCCGGGCGCAGCGTGGTCAGCTTGACGCCGAGGGCGTCGAGGTGGAGGCGGGCGACCTTCTCGTCCAGGTGCTTGGGCAGCGTGTACACGCCGGTCGGGTACCGGTCGGGCTTGGTGAACAGCTCGATCTGCGCCAGCGTCTGGTCCGCGAAGGAGTTCGACATCACGAACGAGGGGTGCCCGGTCGCGTTGCCCAGGTTCAGCAGCCGGCCCTCGGACAGCACGATGATCACCTTGCCGTCCGGGAACGTCCAGGTGTGGACCTGCGGCTTGACCTCGTCCTTCACGATGCCCGGAATCCTCGCCAGGCCGGCCATGTCGATCTCGTTGTCGAAGTGACCGATGTTCCCCACGATCGCCTGGTGCTTCATCCGGGCCATGTCCGAGGCCATGATGATGTCCTTGTTGCCCGTCGTGGTGACGAAGATGTCGGCGGTCTCGACGACCTCGTCCAGCGTGGTGACCTGGTAGCCGTCCATCGCCGCCTGGAGCGCGCAGATCGGGTCGATCTCCGTGACGATCACACGCGCACCCTGACCGCGCAGCGACTCCGCACAGCCCTTGCCGACATCGCCGTAACCGCAGACGACGGCGGTCTTGCCGCCGATCAGCACGTCGGTGGCGCGGTTGATGCCGTCGATCAGGGAGTGCCGGCAGCCGTACTTGTTGTCGAACTTCGACTTCGTCACCGCGTCGTTGACATTGATCGCCGGGAACAGCAGCACACCGTCACGCTGCATCTCGTACAGCCGGTGCACACCCGTCGTGGTCTCCTCCGTCACCCCGCGGATCTCGGCGGCGATGCCGGTCCAGTCGAGGGTGCTCGCCTTCAACAGGGCGGCCACGGCGGCCAGTTCCTCGTTGTCGGCCGGCGGCAGCTCACCGGACTTGCGGTATTCGACGCCCTGGTGGACGAGGAGGGTGGCGTCGCCGCCGTCGTCCAGGATCATGTTCGGGCCGCCGGTGGGGCTCTCCGGCCAGGTCAGCGCCTGCTCGGTGCACCACCAGTACTCATCCAGGGTCTCGCCCTTCCAGGCGAACACCGGAATGCCGGCGGCGGCGATGGCGGCGGCGGCGTGGTCCTGGGTGGAGAAGATGTTGCAGGACGCCCAGCGGACGCGGGCGCCGAGGGCGACCAGGGTCTCGATCAGCACGGCGGTCTGCACCGTCATGTGCAGGGAGCCGGTGATCCGGGCGCCGGCCAGCGGCCGGCTCCCGGCGTACTCCTTGCGGATCGCCATCAGGCCCGGCATCTCGTGCTCGGCGAGGGCGATCTCCTTGCGGCCGAACTCGGCCAGCGAGAGATCGGCGACCTTGAAATCCGTGAACTCAGGCGACACGAATGCTCCTTGAACTGATGACGTTACGGTGGATGTCCAGGGCCGCGGTGGTCCTGTTCAGGGTGATGTAGTGCAGTCCGGGCGCGCCCTCGGCGAGGAGGCGTTCGGCCATGGCGGTGGCGTACTCGACGCCGATGCGGTGGCCCGCGGCGGGGTCGTCGCGCGCGGCCTCCAGACGGTGGGCCAGGTCCTCCGGGAAGGCGGCGTCGCTCAGCTCGGCGAACCGGCGGACCTGGCGGATGTCGGTGGCGGGCATGATCTCGGGGACGATCGGGATGTCGCAGCCGGCCGCGGCCACCCGGTCGCGCAGCCGCAGGTAGTCCTCCACGTGGAAGAACATCTGCGTGATGGCGTAGTCGGCGCCGGCCCGGCACTTGGCCACGAAGTGCCGGATGTCGGTGTCCCAGTCGGACGAGCGGGGATGCCGCTCGGGGAAGGCGGCGACGCCGATGGTGAAGTTCCCCAGCGAGCGGACGAGTTCGACCAGCTGGTAGGCGTGGCTGAAGCCGTCCGGGTGCGCCACCCACGGCTCCCTGGGGCCGCCGGGCGGATCGCCGCGCAGGGCGAGGACGTCCTTGATGCCGGCGTCCGCGTAGGCGCCGATGATCTGCCGCAGCTCGGTCACCGAGTGGCCCACGGCGGTGAGATGCGCGACCGGACGCAGGGTCGTCTGCGTGGCGATACGGCGGGTGACGTCGATGGTCCGGTCCCGCGAGGAGCCGCCCGCGCCGTAGGTCACGGAGACGAAGTCCGGCCGCAGCGTTTCCACCCGGCGGATCGCCTGCCACAGCGTCCGCTCGCCCGCGGCGGACTTCGGTGGGAAGAACTCGAAGGAAAACGTCGTCATGCGCGGCCTCCCGCGTTGAAGTAGCTCGCCTGCGGGTGATGGACGACGATCGCGTCCGTGGACTGCTCGGGGTGCAGCTGGAACTCCTCGGAGAGGTGGACGCCGATCCGCTCGGGCTCCAGCAGCTCGGCGATCTTGGCGCGGTCCTCCAGGTCCGGGCAGGCCGGGTAGCCGAGCGAGTAGCGGCAGCCCTGGTACTCCGTGCGGAACATGCCCTCCATGGCGGCCGGATCGCTGCCGCCGATGCCGAGTTCGGTGCGCACGCGGGCGTGCCAGTATTCGGCGAGCGCCTCGGCCAACTGGACGGACAGGCCGTGCAATTCGAGGTAGTCGCGGTAGGCGTTGGCCTCGAACAGCTTGGCGGTCTCCGCGCCGATGCGGGAGCCGACGGTGACGACCTGGAAGCCGACGACGTCCCGCTCGCCGGACTCCTCCGGGCGGAAGAAGTCGGCCAGGCACAGGCGCCGGCCGCGGCGCTGGCGGGGGAAGGTGAACCGGGTGCGCTCGCCACCGTGCTCGTCCAGGACGATCAGGTCGTCCCCCTTGGACACGCAGGGGAAGTAGCCGTGGACCACGGCCGCTTCCAGCAGGTTCTCCGTCAGCAGCCGGTCGAGCCACATGCGCAGCCGCGGCCGTCCCTCGCCCTCGACGGTCTCGCCCTTGAGCCCCCACTGCCCCTTGAAGAGGGCGCCCTCGTCGAGCCAGGAGGCGTACTCCTTGAGCTGGATGCCTTTGACGACACGGGTGCCCCAGAACGGCGGTGCCGGCACGGGATTGTCGGTGGCGACATCGGAGCGGCCGGCCTCCGCGGGCTCCTGAGGGACCGCCGGCCGCGCGGGTACGCGGCGTCGCTTCAGCTCGGGCAGTTTTGCGCCGGGCACGCCGCGCTTGACGCCGATCAGGGCGTCCATCAGGCGCAGGCCCTCGAAGGCGTCGCGGGCGTAGCGGACCTCGCCCTGGTAGATCTCGTGGAGGTCCTGTTCGACGTATGCCCTGGTGAGCGCGGCGCCGCCGAGGATGACGGGGTATTTGCCGGCCAGGTCGCGCTGGTTGAGTTCCTCCAGGTTCTCCTTCATGATCACCGTGGACTTCACCAGCAGCCCGGACATCCCGATCACGTCCGC
>NZ_JBWKES010000030.1:0-79259 GCF_056435325.1 Streptomyces sp. NPDC043952 | reverse complement strand
AACTCGCCGACCGATACCGCGCCGGAGTCCACCTCGCCTCGCTCATCCTCTGGCTCCGCGAACCCAACCAAGATCCTTTGTCAGACAAGACCTAGAGGCGCATCACACCGTTGCCCGAGCCCTGGAAGCGCATCACGCCGTCTCCCGGTACGCCGCCGCCTCCTCCAGGTCCAGGTGCCGCAGCAGGGCGCGCAGCATCTCGTCGTCGATGTGGCGGCGGTCGCGCAGCCGTACGAAGACCTCGCGTTCGGCGCTGATCATCGCGCGGGACAGCCTGCGGTAGGTGTCGTCCACGGACTCGCCGGTGACCGGGTTCACCTGGCCGAGGCGCTCCCAGACGGCGTTGCGGCGGCGCTCCAGGACGTCGCGGAGGCGGGCGGCGAGCGGCGGCGGCAGCGCGTTGCGCTCGTCGGCGAGGAGTTCCTCCAGGCGGCGTTCGGCGGCCAGGGACGCCTGCGCCTGCGCGTTGGCCTCGGCCAGGGTCTCGGCCTGGCGGTCGCGGCCGGGGAACTTCATCAGGCGGATCAGCGGGGCGAGGGTGAGGCCCTGCACGACCAGGGTGCCGATGACCGTGGTGAAGGTCAGGAAGAGGATCAGGTTGCGCTGCGGGAAGGGCGCGCCGCCGCGCACCGTCTCCGGGATGGAGAAGGCGATGGCCAGGGAGACCACGCCCCGCATCGCCGCCCAGGAGACCACGACCGGCGCCCGCCAGGTGGGGTTCTCCTCGCGCTCCCGGACCCGCCCGGACACCACGCGCGGCAGGAAGGTCGCCGGGAACGTCCAGACGAACCGGGCCGCCACGACGACCAGGAAGACGGCGAGGGCGTACCAGGCCGCGTCGGCCCCGTGGTAGGCGGCGAGACCCTTGAGGATGGGCGGCAGCTGGAGGCCGATCAGTGCGAACACGGCCGACTCCAGCACGAAGGCGACCATCTTCCACACCGCCTCCTCCTGGAGCCTCGTCGCGAAGTCGACCTCCCAGGCGCGGTGTCCGAGGTAGACGGCGACCACGACCACCGCGAGCACTCCGGAGGCGTGCAGCTGCTCGGCGACCCCGTAGGCGACGAACGGGATCAGCAGCGAGAGGGTGTTCTGGAGCAGCGCCTCGGTCAGACGGGTGCGCAGCCAGTGGATCGGCACCATGAGCACCAGGCCGACGAGCACGCCGCCGACCGCCGCGCGCAGGAACTCCTCGATGCCGCCCGCCCAGGTGGAGCCCGCGCCGACGGCGGCGGCGACGGCGACCTTGTAGGCGGTGATCGCGGTGGCGTCGTTCAGCAGCGACTCGCCCTGGAGGATCGTGGTGATCCGGGACGGCAGCCCGACCCTGCGGGCGATCGCGGCGGCCGCGACCGCGTCCGTCGGCGCCACGACCGCGCCGAGCACCAGCGCGGCGGGCAGCGGCAGTCCGGGTACGACGAGATAGGCGGCCCAGCCGACGACGAAGGTCGCGAACAGCACGTACCCGACGGACAGCAGCCCCACCGGGCGCTTCTGGGCCCGCAGGTCCAGATAGGAGCTCTCGGTGCCCTCCTTGTAGAGCAGCGGCGGCAGCACCAGGGGCAGGACGACATCGGGTTCGAGGGTGTAGTCGGGGACGCCGGGGACGTACGACACCGCCAGGCCCACCGCGACCAGCAGCAGCGGCGCGGGCACCGGGGTGCGCCGGGCGGTCCCGGCGACCGCGGCACTGCCCGCGACCAGCAACAGCAGGGGCATCACGTCCATGCTTCTCGCCCACCCTCGTTTCCGCGCGGTCAGCCGCACGCCCGTCGTAATCTGGCAATCATGAAACAGTGCACGCACGCCGACGCGCTGCCGCGGCCGGAACCCGAGCCGCGCTCAGCGACCTGCCCGGAGTGCCTGGCGAGCGGAACGCACCCGGTGCAGCTGCGGCTCTGCCTGACCTGTGGCCATGTCGGCTGCTGCGATTCCTCACCGGGCCGGCACGCCACCGGGCACCACGAGCAGACCGGGCACCCGGTGATGCGGACGTTCGAACCGGGCGAGGACTGGCGGTGGTGCTTCGTGGACCACGTCCTGGTCTGAGCGGCAATCGATCCGGTCTGCACGGCACTCGATCCGAGCGGCGCCCGTCCGAGCGCGGTTCCCGTGCGATTCCCGGCCGAATCGGGACGGAACCGGGGCCTGACCCCGTACGAGTGGCGTCCGATCGTTGATCATCTTCCCGATCGGGGGCTGTGTCGTGTGACACTGCATGCGGCGGCGCGCGCACGACGGTTCGGGCGTCTGACGTCTGGGTACGTCAACCCGGCGCGGGCTCTCCCGATTTGGGGCCGCACACCCCCTAGACACGGAGCGTATCCACAGCTTTACTGTGAGTGACGCCAGGGGGTCGGGGTCCCGGGGACGGAAACATTCGGCGCGCGATAGCGTCACCGCTTGAACCACTACGCGTTAGCCCCGGGGGGCGACCCTCGGCCCCTGTAAAGCTTGTACCACCATGGAGGTGAGGGTGTCCCAGATCGCAGGCGAACCCGCGGCGAACCAGGATTTCGTGGAGGTCCGGCTGCCGGCCGCGGGTGCCTACCTGTCGGTGCTGCGGACGGCCACGGCCGGTCTGGCGGCCCGCTTGGACTTCACCCTGGACGAGATCGAGGATCTGCGCATCGCCGTGGACGAGGCCTGCGCGATCCTGCTCCAGCAGGCCGTGCCGGGCTCGGTGCTCAGCTGTGTCTTCCGGCTCGTCGACGACTCGCTGGAGGTCACCGTGTCGGCTCCGACCACGGACGGCCATGCCCCCTCGCGGGACACCTTCGCCTGGACCGTGCTGTCGGCCCTCGCGGGGAAGGTCTCGTCCGCCGTCGACGAGGACAAGACGGTGTCCATCAGCCTCTACAAACAGCGCGGCGCGGGTCCCGGGCCGGCGTGAGGGAGAACGGGGACGGTCCGGTGCGGGACGAAGATCGCGGCACGCGTGAGCTGCCGACCGGGGACGGGGGTGCCCCCTGGTCGAGTGCGGCCGAGACGTCCGGGGAGAGCCCCCGCGACGGCCGGCGCATGGCGGACGGCATCGACGGCATCCCCGAGCAGGCCAGGCCACACCCGGAGGACCACTCCGCGGAGCCCGGCGGTGCGGGCGCGGACCCCGGCTCCCCGCCCGCGGCGCGCGGCGGGACCACTCCCGCCGGCCGCGCGGGGGCGAGGCCTCGGGGAAGGGCTACGGGCGGGACGATGAGCGAGCACGAGCGATATGCCGACGACGACGCGCTGAGCGCACAGGCCGCACCGCACGACCCGCACGACCGCAGCGGGGCCCGTGCGATGTTCGTCGAGCTGCGCGGGCTCGACACGGGCAGCGCGCAGTACGCGGAGCTGCGCAATCAGCTGGTCCGCATGCATCTGCCGCTCGTGGAGCACCTGGCGCGCCGGTTCCGCAACCGCGGCGAGCCGCTGGACGACCTCACCCAGGTCGCCACCATCGGCCTGATCAAGTCCGTGGACCGGTTCGACCCCGAGCGTGGCGTGGAGTTCTCCACGTACGCCACGCCGACCGTGGTCGGCGAGATCAAGCGGCACTTCCGGGACAAGGGCTGGGCGGTCCGCGTGCCGCGCCGGCTCCAGGAGCTGCGGCTCTCGCTGACCACGGCCACGGCGGAGCTGTCCCAGCTGCACGGCCGCTCGCCGACGGTGCACGAACTGGCGGAGAAGCTCGCGATCTCCGAGGAGGAGGTCCTGGAGGGCCTGGAGTCGGCGAACGCGTACTCCACGCTGTCCCTGGACGTCCCCGACACCGACGACGAGTCCCCCGCGGTCGCCGACACGCTCGGCGCGGAGGACGAGGCGCTGGAGGGGGTGGAGTACCGGGAGTCGCTCAAGCCGCTGCTGGAGGATCTGCCGCCGCGGGAGAAGCGGATCCTGTTGCTGCGGTTCTTCGGCAACATGACGCAGTCGCAGATCGCGCAGGAGGTCGGGATCTCGCAGATGCACGTCTCCCGGCTGCTGGCCCGGACGCTGGCGCAGCTGCGGGAGAAGCTGCTGGTGGAGGAGTAGAGCGCCTGCCTTACTCGGCGCGGCCCGGCCCCTTGATGCCGAGGGCCCGGGTCGTCTCCCGGTTGACGAGGAGCACGAGCGCCGCGACGGACACGACGGCGAGGACGATGCCGACGGGGACGGCGGCGCCGCCGGACTTCAGCATGGTGAGCCCCACCGGGAGGGCCATCAGCTGGGTGATCACGGCGGGACCCCGGCTCCAGCCGCGGCGCAGCAGGAGGCCGCGGGTGGCGAGGAGCGGGAGCAGGGCGAGTACGGCGAGGGTGATACCGAGCGTCACGGCCTGCTGCCGGTCGTCGGGGGCGCCGGTGATGCCGAGCACGAGTACCCACAGGCCGCCGGCGAACAGGGCGATGCCTTCGAGGGCGGCCAGGGTGGCGGCGTACGTCAGCCTCCGGGGCCGCGTTCCTTCGGTACCGGTCGTTTCCTGCGCGGCCTTCTGCTCACTGCTCACCCCAGCAGGGTAGCCGCCGGCGGGGACGGGCCGGGGGTGGGCCCGGTCACCGGCGCGTGCGGATGCGCCGTGCTGCGGCCGGCCGGGGGTTGGGTCGCTTGCCCGCGCCGGCGGGGCGCCGCCGCGCCCCCGGAGGGGCGCGGGGAACTGCGCGACCAGCCCACCACTCACCCGCACCACAAAGCGGACCGCTCACCCGCACCACACAGCGGACCGCCCCGCCCCTGACCAGCACAGCCGTGCCGAGTCTCACTCTCTCCCCTCTTACCCGATCCCTACCTCGGTCTGGGGCCGGTACCGCCGGGTAGGTACGCTGACGTGCATGCGTGCTCTCCTCGTGGTCAATCCGGCGGCAACCACCACCAGCGCACGCAGGCGTGACGTGCTGATCCACGCGCTGGCCAGCGAGGTGAAGCTGGAGGCGGTCACCACCGAGTACCGCGGGCACGCGCGCGACCTGGGCCGGCAGGCGGCCGAGAGCGACGACATCGACATGGTCGTGGCGCTCGGCGGCGACGGCACTGTCAACGAGGTCGTCAACGGACTGCTGCACGCCGGCCCCGATCTGGCCCGGCTGCCCGGCCTCGCCGTCGTACCCGGCGGTTCCACCAACGTCTTCGCCCGCGCCCTGGGCCTGCCCAACGATCCCGTCGAGGCCACCGGCGCCCTGCTGGACGCGCTGCGCGAGGGCCGGGAGCGCGTGGTGGGCCTCGGTCTCGCCTCCGGCACGCCGGGCAGCGAGGACGAAGGGGTCCCGGCCCGCTGGTTCACCTTCAACGCCGGACTCGGTTTCGACGCGGGCGTCGTCGGCCGGGTCGAGCAGCAGCGCGACCGGGGCAAGAGGTCGACGCACGCCCTCTATGTACGGCAGGTGATCCGGCAGTTCCTCGCCGAGGCCAATCGCCGGCACGGCCTGATCACGCTGGAGCGGCCCGGCGAGGACCCGATCGAGGATCTTGTTGTCGCCATAGTCTCGAACACGTCCCCTTGGACGTATCTCGGCAATCGCCCCATGTACACATCGCCTAAGGCCTCGTTCGATACGGGCATCGACGTGCTCGGTCTCAGCCGCCTGTCGACGGCCGCGGTTGCCCGGTATGGCACCCAGTTGCTCACTTCGTCCCCCGAGCGCGGACCTCATGGCAGGCACGCCTTCCCGCTCCATGATCTGGACCGCTTCACCTTGCATTCGAAGGCTCCTCTGCCGCTCCAGATGGACGGTGACCACCTGGGGCTGCGCACAAGCGTGACGTTCACAGGCGTACGCCGCGCACTGCGTGTGATTGTGTGAGTGGAAGAGGCGAAAGTCCTTTCACTCGAACGTTTAGGCCAGGATCCACCCCATGGAAGTACGGCTGTGACCCAGTCGACACCGAGGAATCAAAAAAAACTTTCCGGAAGGGGTTGTATCCGCCGCTGAGGTTTGCGAGTCTCTACGTGGCGATCGGGACGGCCCCCAACACCGGCCTCCACTGATCACCGGAACCCCTCTTCATACCAAGGACCCCGCCGGGGGAGACTCGGCGTTCGGCCCTTCACTTGTCGAGGGATTCGTGAAAGCGTTCACATTCACAAGCAACTTGCACGTAATACCAAGGAGAGGTAGCAGCCATGGACTGGCGTCACAACGCCGTTTGCCGCGAGGAAGACCCCGAGCTGTTCTTCCCCATCGGCAACACCGGTCCCGCGCTGCTGCAGATCGAGGAAGCCAAGGCCGTCTGCCGTCGCTGCCCGGTGATCGAGCAGTGTTTGCAGTGGGCGCTCGAGTCCGGCCAGGACTCCGGCGTCTGGGGTGGCCTCAGCGAGGACGAGCGTCGCGCGATGAAGCGCCGTGCCGCCCGCAACCGGGCTCGTCAGGCCTCCGCCTGACACACCCACCCCAGCTGACAGCCTGAGCTTGGCGGCGCGTGCATCGCGCACGCATCTCCCGCCCCCGAGCAGCAGCGCGCAGTATCCCCCGATGCCGCCAGCGAACAGCAGCGCAGCAACGAGCACGAGCCTCGGACCGAAGACGGTCCGAGGCTTTCTGCTGTCCGGGCCCCCGGCACACCCCCCGGCGCCATTGGTCGATACCAACGGCGGCGCCGCAGGGGGCCGTTGACTACTTCTGCGCACGCACCGGGATGTCCAGGATCACCCGCGTGCCCCGCTGTGGCGCCGGGACCATGTCGAACGTGCCGCCCAACTCGCCCTCCACCAGGGTCCGTACGATCTGGAGCCCCAGGTTGCCCGAGCGGTGCGGGTCGAAGCCCTCGGGCAGGCCGACCCCGTCGTCCTGGACGGTGACGAGGAGGCGGGACTCCTTCGTCGTACCGCCGCGCACCGCCGTGACCTCCACCGTGCCGGTCTCGCCCTCGCAAAAGCCGTGCTCCAGGGCGTTCTGGAGCACCTCGGTGAGGACCATCGACAGCGGCGTGGCCACCTCGGCGTCGAGTATCCCGAACCGCCCGCTGCGCCGGCCGGTCACCTTGCCCGGCGAGATCTCGGCGACCATCGACAGCACCCGGTCGGCGATGTCGTCGAACTCCACCCGCTCGTCCAGGTTCTGGGAGAGCGTCTCGTGCACGATGGCGATGGAGCCGACCCGGCGCACGGCCTCCTCCAGGGCCGCCCGCCCGCGTTCGGAGTCGATGCGCCGGGCCTGGAGGCGCAACAGGGCGGCCACGGTCTGGAGGTTGTTCTTCACCCGGTGGTGGATCTCCCGGATGGTGGCGTCCTTGGTGATCAACTCGCGCTCGCGGCGCCGCAGTTCGGTGACGTCCCGGCACAGCACCAGCGCCCCGATCCGGGTGCCCTTGGGCTTGAGCGGGATGGACCGGAACTGGATCACCCCGTCGGGTGACTCGATCTCGAACTCACGCGGCGCCCAGCCGCTGGCCACCTTCGCCAGCGCCTCGTCCACCGGGCCGCGGGTGGGGGCGAGTTCGGCGGTGGTCTGGCCGAGGTGGTGCCCGACCAGGTCGGCGGCGAGACCGAGGCGGTGGTAGGCGGACAGCGCGTTCGGGGAGGCGTACTGCACGATGCCGTCGACGTCCAGCCGGATCAGTCCGTCGCCGACGCGCGGCGAGGCGTCCATGTCGACCTGCTGGCCAGGGAAGGGGAAGGACCCGGCCGCGATCATCTGGGCGAGGTCGGAGGCGCTCTGCAGGTAGGTCAGCTCAAGGCGGCTCGGGGTGCGCACGGTGAGCAGGTTGGTGTTGCGGGCGATCACCCCGAGGACCCGGCCCTCGCGCCGTACCGGGATGGACTCGACCCGTACGGGGACCTCTTCGCGCCACTCCGGGTCGCCCTCGCGCACGATCCGGCCCTCGTCCAGCGCCACGTCCAGCATGGGCCGCCGGCCGCGCGGGACGAGGTGGCCGACCATGTCGTCCTGGTAGGAGGTGGGGCCGGTGTTGGGGCGCATCTGGGCGACCGAGACGTACCGGGTGCCGTCCCGCGTGGGGACCCACAGGACCAGGTCGGCGAAGGAGAGGTCGGAGAGCAACTGCCACTCCGAGACCAGCAGGTGGAGCCACTCGAGATCGGAGTCGTCGAGCGCGGTGTGCTGGCGGACCAGTTCGTTCATGGAGGGCACGGTTGCGAGCGTACCCGCGGGCCCGGCATGGCCGGAAAACACCCGCGGGCCGCGGCGCCTGGAAGGGACCCTCAACCCTCCCGGCACCGCAGCCCGGAGCATCATCGGCCGCGGGGTGTGCGGTCCCGGTCGGCCGAAGGCCGAGGAGCCGGGGCAGTCAGGGCAGAGAGCGCCGGTTCCTCGATCCGCCTTCCTGTGCGGGGAAGGCGGGGCTTGTTCGCTTCGCGCTGTCCGCTCGCGTACCGCGTCGTACGCACCGTCCGGACAGTCGCTTCGATTGTGGACTAGACCATGGGGCATGTCCATGCCCTTGCGGGCGGGCGCGGCCCATGGCACTCGATGCCACGCAGCCTAGCCCGCCGGGGCCGACCATGGGGACAGAAGGCCTCGGAAATTCCGTGACCCCGCGCACCGGCGCCATCGGCGCGGGGGGCCCGCTCTGCTAGATTGGTCTAAACCACATAGACGCACGAGCCCTCTCCAGAACGGCAGGTCCAGCGTGGAAGTTGTCATCGTTCCGGACGCCGCGGCGGGTGGCGAGCTGATCGCCGAGGCCATGGCACAGCTGCTGCGCCGCAAGCCCGACGCCCTGCTCGGCGTCGCCACCGGCTCCACCCCGCTGCCCGTCTACCAGGCGCTCGCGGCCAAGGTGCGCTCCGGCGCCGTGGACACCGCGCGGGCCCGGATAGCCCAGCTCGACGAATACGTGGGGCTGCCCGCCGAGCACCCCGAGTCCTACCGTTCGGTGCTGCGCCGCGAGGTGCTGGAGCCGCTCGGCATCGCCATGGACTCCTTCCTCGGCCCCGACGGCACGGCCGAGGACGTCCAGGCGGCGTGCGCGGCGTACGACCGCGCGCTCGCCGCGGCCGGCGGGGTGGACCTCCAGCTGCTCGGAATCGGCACCGACGGGCACATCGGGTTCAACGAGCCCTGCTCCTCGCTCGCCTCCCGCACCCGGATCAAGACCCTGACCGAGCAGACCCGCGTGGACAACGCGCGCTTCTTCGACGGCGAGATCGAGCAGGTCCCGCACCACGTCATCACCCAGGGCATCGGCACCATCCTGGAGGCCCGGCACCTGGTGCTGCTCGCGACCGGCGAGGGCAAGGCGGACGCGGTGGCGGCGACCGTGGAGGGGCCGGTGGCGGCCGTGTGCCCGGCCTCGGCGCTCCAGCTGCACCCGCACGCCACCGTCGTCGTGGACGAGGCGGCCGCCTCCAAGCTGAAGCTGGCGGACTACTTCCGGCACACGTACGCGAACAAGCCGCGCTGGCAGGGGATCTAGGAGGCCGGGCCCTGCCCCCCGTCGGGCCCCCTGTTGGACTAGACCAGCTCGGGCCCCGGCGGTATACAGAGGGGATCACGGAGCGCGCGGGTGGAGTCCTGACGCGGCAAGCCGTGCCACGATGTGAGCCGTGGCCGATGGGGATGTCGGTCGCTTTCGGCATCCGGAGCCGGGAAGGCAGAGCATGAGCACCGACGTCAGCAGTGCGGAGAACGAGGCCGGCACGACCGTCCGTACCGCGCGCGTGCCGAAGTACTACCGCCTGAAGAAGCACCTGCTCGACATGACGCAGACGCAGGCTCCGGGCACCCCGGTCCCGCCGGAGCGCACGCTGGCCGCGGAGTTCGACACCTCCCGCACCACCGTCCGCCAGGCGCTCCAGGAGCTGGTGGTGGAGGGCCGCCTGGAGCGCATCCAGGGCAAGGGCACCTTCGTCGCCAAGCCCAAGGTCTCCCAGGCGCTCCAGCTCACCTCCTACACCGAGGACATGCGCGCCCAGGGCCTGGAGCCGACCTCGCAGCTGCTGGACGTCGGCTACATCACCGCCGACGACCGGCTCGCCGAACTGCTCGACATCTCCGCCGGCGGGCGGGTGCTGCGCATCGAGCGGCTGCGCATGGCCAACGGCGAGCCCATGGCCATAGAGACCACCCACCTGTCCGCCAAGCGCTTCCCCGCGCTGCGCCGTTCGCTGGTGAAGTACACGTCCCTCTACACCGCGCTCGCCGAGGTGTACGACGTCCACCTCGCCGAGGCCGAGGAGACCATCGAGACCTCGCTGGCCACCCCGCGCGAGGCCGGTCTGCTCGGCACCGACGTCGGGCTGCCGATGCTGATGCTCTCCCGGCACTCGCTGGACCGCGAGGGCCTTCCGGTGGAGTGGGTGCGCTCGGTGTACCGGGGCGACCGGTACAAGTTCGTCGCCCGGCTCAAGCGCCCGGTGGACTAGGGCCCGGTGGACCAGGGCCCGCAGGGGTCTTCGCCGAATCGATATACCGACCTGCGGACAGGGTCTTCCTCTGCCGCGACACCGTCACCTAGATTGCCTGCTCATTACACAGGTGATCTACGAGGGGACGGAGCCGCAGCATGTCTGAAACGCCCGAAGTGAGACCACCGGTGGTGACACCGCTGCGCGTGGTCATCGGCATCTGTCTGGTCGCGCCGTTCGTGGCGATGCTGTGGGTCGGCTCGTACGCGAAGACGGACCCGGCGTTCATCGGGGTCCCGTTCTTCTACTGGTACCAGATGGCCTGGGTGCTGATCTCCACCGCCCTCACCATGCTCGCGTACAAGCTCTGGCAGCACGACCAGCGCTCCCGCCGTGCCGCGCAGGGGGGTGCCGCGAAGTGAAGACCGGAGTCAACGGCGTCGCGCTCGGCGTCTTCATCTTCTTCTTCCTGGCCGTCACGGTCCTGGGCTTCCTCGCCGCGCGCTGGCGCCGCGCCGAGAACGAGCACACGCTGGACGAATGGGGCCTCGGCGGACGGTCGTTCGGCACCTGGATCACCTGGTTCCTGCTCGGCGGCGACCTGTACACGGCGTACACCTTCGTGGCCGTACCGGCGGCGGTCTACGCGGCGGGCGCGTCCGGCTTCTTCGCGGTGCCGTACACGATCCTGGTGTACCCGCTGATCTTCACCTTCCTGCCGCGGCTGTGGTCGGTCTCGCACCGCCACGGGTACGTCACCACCTCCGACTTCGTGCGCGGCCGGTTCGGCTCGAAGGGGCTGTCGCTCGCGGTGGCGGTGACCGGCATCCTGGCGACGATGCCGTACATCGCGCTCCAGCTCGTCGGCATCCAGGCGGTGCTGGACGTGATGGGCGTCGGCGGCGGCGACGACACCAACGCGTTCGTGAGGGACCTGCCGCTGCTGATCGCGTTCGCGGTGCTCGCGGCGTACACGTACTCCTCGGGGCTGCGGGCGCCCGCGCTGATCGCGTTCGTCAAGGACGCGCTGATCTACATCGTGATCGGTGTGGCGATCATCTACATCCCGATCAAACTGGGCGGATTCGACGACGTCTTCGCCAAGGCGGCCCACGCGTTCAGCCAGGTCAACCCGGCCACCGGCAAGCCGCGCGGGGCGCTCGCGCCGCCGCCCGCCGGGCAGTGGACGTACGCCACGCTGGCGCTCGGTTCCGCGCTCGCGCTGTTCATGTACCCGCACTCGATCACCGCGACGCTCTCCTCCAAGAGCCGCAACGTGATCCGCCGCAACACCACGATCCTGCCGCTGTACTCCCTGATGCTCGGCCTGCTGGCGCTGCTGGGCTTCATGGCGATCGCGGCCGGGGTGAAGGTCACCAACGGGCAGCTGGCGATCCCGCAGCTGTTCGAGGACATGTTCCCGGACTGGTTCACCGGCGTGGCGTTCGCGGCGATCGGCATCGGCGCGCTGGTGCCGGCGGCGATCATGTCGATCGCGGCGGCGAACCTGTTCACCCGCAACATCTACAAGGACTTCATCAAGCCGGACGCCACGCCGAAGCAGGAGGCGCAGGTCTCCAAGTTCGTGTCGCTGCTGGTGAAGGTCGGCGCGCTGGTCTTCGTGCTCGGCATGGACAAGACGGTCGCCATCAACTTCCAGCTGCTCGGCGGCATCTGGATCCTGCAGACCTTCCCGGCCCTGGTCGGCGGCCTGTTCACCCGCTGGTTCCACCGCTGGGCGCTGCTCGCGGGCTGGGCGGTCGGCATGGTCTACGGCACCCTCGCCGCGTACGGTGTCGCCTCGCCGACCCAGAAGCACTTCGGCGGCTCCGCCGACGACATTCCGGGCATCGGCCAGATCGGCTACATCGGCATGACGGCGTTCGTGCTCAACGTCCTCGTCACGGTGGTGCTGACCGTCGTCCTGAAGGCCGTGAAGGCCCCCGAGGGCGTCGACGAGACCCGTCCCGAGGACTACACGGCGGACGCGGGCGATCCGGGCGTCCAGGTGGAACTGCCGCCGGCGACGGCGGGCAGCGCGCACTAGAGCACCCCGCGGCGGGCCACCGGAAATCATGTGTCCCGGTGGCCCGTTGTCGTCCACACTCACCGGCATGGACATCCTGATCCGTACCGCCGACCCGACCGAGTACGACGCCCTCGGGGCGATCACCGCCGACGCCTATCTGGACGACGGCCTCCTGGACTTCGGCGCCGACGACCCTTACCTCCACGAGCTCAGGAACGTGGCCAAGAGAGCGGCCGCGGCCACCGTCCTCGTGGCCGTCCGGGGCGACGCCCTCCTCGGCGGGGTCACCTTCGTGCCGTCCCCCGGCCCCATGGCCGACATCGCCCGCCCCGGCGAGGCCGAGATCCGCATGCTGGCGGTGGACAAGGCGGCCCGCGGCCGGGGGGCCGGCGAGGCGCTGGTGCGGGCCTGCGCCGAGCGGGCGCGCGCCGTCGGGGGCTGCCGCGCGATCGTGCTCTCCACGCAGCCGACCATGCGCGGCGCCCACCGCATCTACGAGCGGCTGGGCTTCATACGCACGCCCGAGCGGGACTGGCAGCCCCTCCCGGAGCTGACGGACCTCACTCTGCTCACCTACCAGTTGACGCTCTGAGATCGGCGACGACACAACATCTGGGGGTGGCACGACGACCCGGCACTAGATGTATGCTCATGGTCGCTGTCGTCGCAGGGGAATCCGGTGCGAATCCGGAACTGTCCCGCAACGGTGTACTTGTGCGCATCCGCGCACAGGAGTCAGTCCGAGGACCTGCCGGCAGCGCACCCGGCCCACCGGTCCGGGTGCTCTGAGACGTCCGGGCCTCGTGGAGTGGGCCGGTGGACGCGACGCCGTGTGCGCTCGTGGCTGCCCCCTGCCCTCCGCCAGGCCCCGTGCCGAGCGAGGGAGAGCCCCACGTGACCATCGCGCCAGCCGAACCGGCTTCAGCCCAGGGCCTGGAGAACGACGGTCCCGGTGCCGCACTGCTGCGGACCCTGACCGAGCTGACCGGGGACCTCCCCGACGCCGATCCCGGCCGGGTCGCGGCCGCCGCGCTGCGCGGCCGCTCGGCCCACGCCGACGAGGCGGAGCTGCGCGAACTCGCGACCGAGGCCGCGGCCGGCCTGATCTCCGAGGACCCCGCGTACTCGCGGCTCGCCGCCCGGCTGCTGACCCTCGCCATCCGCGCCGAGGCCGCCTCGCAGGGCGTGACGTCGTTCACCGAGTCGGTCGCCGTCGGGCACCGCGAGGGGCTCATCGCCGACCGGACCGCCGAGTTCGTGCGCCTGCACGCCGCCCGGCTGGACCAGCTCGTCGACCGGGCCGCCGACGACCGCTTCGGCTACTTCGGCCTGCGCACCCTGCACAGCCGCTACCTGCTGCGCCACCCGATCACCCGCCAGGTCATCGAGACCCCCCAGCACTTCATGCTCCGCGTCGCCGCCGGCCTCGCCGAGGACGACTCGGCACGCTCCGTGGACGAAGTGGCCGCGCTCTACCGGCTGATGAGCCGGCTCGACTACCTGCCCTCCTCCCCCACGCTGTTCAACTCCGGCACCCGGCACCCCCAGATGTCGTCCTGCTACCTCCTCGACTCCCCGCTGGACGAGCTGGACTCCATCTACGACCGCTACCACCAGGTCGCCCGGCTCTCCAAGCACGCGGGCGGCATCGGTCTGTCGTACTCCCGTATCCGCGCCCGCGGTTCGCTGATCCGCGGCACCAACGGGCACTCCAACGGCATCGTGCCGTTCCTGAAGACCCTGGACGCCTCGGTGGCCGCGGTGAACCAGGGCGGCCGGCGCAAGGGCGCGGCGGCGGTGTACCTGGAGACCTGGCACTCCGACATCGAGGAGTTCCTGGAGCTGCGGGACAACACCGGTGAGGACGCCCGCCGTACGCACAACCTGAACCTGGCGCACTGGGTGCCGGACGAGTTCATGCGCCGGGTCAACGCCGACGAGCAGTGGTCGCTGTTCTCCCCGGCGGACGTGCCCGAGCTGGTGGACCTGTACGGCGCGGAGTTCGACGCCGCCTACCGCGCGGCGGAGCGCAAGGGCCTGGCGAAGAAGACCATGCCGGCCCGTGAGCTGTACGGCCGCATGATGCGCACCCTCGCGCAGACCGGCCAGGGCTGGATGACGTTCAAGGACGCCGCCAACCGCACCGCCAACCAGACCGCCGAGCCGGGCCAGGTCATCCACTCCTCCAACCTCTGCACGGAGATCCTGGAGGTCACCAGCGACGGCGAGACGGCGGTCTGCAACCTGGGCTCCGTCAACCTCGGCGCGTTCGTGGCCGACGGGGACATCGACTGGGAGCGGCTCGACGAGACCGTCCGCACGGCCGTCACCTTCCTCGACCGCGTGGTGGACATCAACTTCTACCCGACCGAGCAGGCGGGCCGCTCCAACGCCAGGTGGCGCCCGGTGGGCCTCGGCGCGATGGGCCTCCAGGACGTCTTCTTCAAGCTGCGGCTGCCCTTCGACTCGCCCGAGGCGAAGGCGCTGTCCACCCGGATCGCCGAGCGGATCATGCTCGCCGCGTACGAGGCCTCCGCCGACCTCGCCGAGCGCAGCGGCCCGCTGCCGGCCTGGGAGCAGACCCGTACCGCGCGCGGTGTGCTGCACCCCGACCACTACGGCGTCCAGGAGACGTGGCCCGAGCGCTGGGCGGCGCTGCGGACCCGGATCGCGCGGGTGGGCCTGCGCAACTCGCTGCTGCTGGCCATCGCGCCGACGGCCACCATCGCCTCCATCGCGGGCGTCTACGAGTGCATCGAGCCGCAGGTGTCCAACCTGTTCAAGCGCGAGACGCTGTCCGGTGAGTTCCTCCAGGTCAACTCGTACCTGGTGCAGGACCTGAAGGAGCTGGGCGTCTGGGACGCGCGCACCCGCGAGGCGCTGCGCGAGTCCAACGGCTCGGTGCAGGGCTTCGCGTGGATCCCCGAGGAGGTGCGGGCGCTGTACCGCACGGCGTGGGAGATCCCGCAGCGCGGTCTGATCGACATGGCGGCGGCGCGCACCCCGTTCCTCGACCAGGCGCAGTCCCTGAACCTGTTCATGGAGACGCCGACGATCGGCAAGCTCTCCTCGATGTACGCGTATGCCTGGAAGTCCGGGCTGAAGACGACGTACTACCTGCGCTCGCGCCCGGCGACCCGGATCGCCCGTGCCGCCCAGGCGCAGAAGACCATCCCCGTCCAGCAGGCCGCCGACCCCGACGCCGTCGCCTGCTCCCTGGAAAACCCCGAGTCCTGCGAGGCCTGCCAGTGATGTCCAACCGAAACCAGAACCTCCTCGATCCCGGCTTCGAGCTGACTCTCCGCCCCATGCGCTACCCGGACTTCTACGAGCGCTACCGGGACGCCATCAAGAACACCTGGACCGTGGAGGAGGTGGACCTCCACTCGGACGTCGCCGACCTCGCGAAGCTCAGCCCGGCCGAGCAGCACCTGATCGGCCGCCTGGTCGCGTTCTTCGCGACGGGTGACTCGATCGTCGCCAACAACCTGGTGCTGACGCTGTACAAGCACATCAACTCCCCCGAGGCGCGGCTGTATCTGAGCCGTCAGCTGTTCGAGGAGGCGGTGCACGTCCAGTTCTATCTGACGCTGCTGGACACCTACCTGCCCGACCCGGAGGACCGCGCGGCGGCGTTCGCGGCGGTCGAGAACATCCCCTCGATCCGCGAGAAGGCCGAGTTCTGCTTCAAGTGGATCGACTCGGTGGACACGATCGACCGGCTGGAGACGCGGTCGGACCGCCGGCGCTTCCTGCTGAACCTGATCTGCTTCGCCGCGTGCATCGAGGGCCTGTTCTTCTACGGCGCCTTCGCGTACGTCTACTGGTTCCGCAGCCGGGGTCTGCTGCACGGCCTGGCCACCGGCACCAACTGGGTGTTCCGCGACGAGACGATGCACATGTCCTTCGCCTTCGACGTGGTCGACACCGTGCGCAAGGAGGAGCCGGAGCTGTTCGACGAGCAGCTCCGGCAGGAGGTCACCGACATGCTGCGGGAGGCCGTCGAGGCCGAGCTTCAGTTCGCGCGCGACCTGTGCGGTGACGGCCTTCCGGGCATGAACACGGACTCCATGCGGCAGTACCTGGAGTGCGTGGCCGACCAGCGCCTGACCCGGCTGGGCTTCGCGCCGGTCTACGGCTCGGAGAACCCCTTCTCCTTCATGGAGCTCCAGGGGGTTCAGGAGCTGACCAACTTCTTCGAGCGCCGCCCGTCGGCGTACCAGGTGGCGGTGGAGGGCACCGTCGACCTGGACGAGGACTTCTGAGCCTCCTTCTCCTCACGGGCCTCCTGGGCCTTCCTGATCTGCCGGTCGATGCGCCGCTCGCGCAGGATGCCGAGCACCGAGGGAAGGACCAGGAGGACGAGGATCCCGAGGGTCGCGGTCATGCCGATCAGGCCTTGGATCTGGTTTCCGGTCATGCCACTACTGTCCTGCCGGACACTGCTGACCGGGAGTGGCAGGACTGCCGTGCACCCTCGAATTACTGCCAGCCCTGCGGCACACTGGGAGCATGCTCAAAAACGTGGCCGCCGTGCTGCTGAACGGAGTGCATCCCTTCGAGCTGGGCGTCGTCTGCGAGGTGTTCGGCATCGACCGCAGCGACGAGGGACTGCCGGTGTACGACTTCGCCGTGGTCTCGGCCGAGGGGCCCGACCTCGGCACCCACTGCGGGTTCACCGTGTCCACACCGCACGGCCTGGAACGGCTGGAAGAGGCCGATCTGATCGCCGTACCGGCCGGTGAGAGCTATGTGGACCGGGAGTACCCGCCCGAGCTGCTGGCGGCGCTGCGGCGGGCCGTCGGGCGGGGCAGCCGGGTGCTCAGCGTCTGCTCCGGGGTGTTCGTGCTGGCCGCCGCGGGACTGCTGGACGGGCGCCGGTGCGCGGTGCACTGGCACCATGCCGAGCAGCTGGCCCGGCGCTATCCCCGGCTCGCCGTCGAGCCGGACGTGCTCTATGTGGACGAGGACCCGGTGATCACCTCCGCCGGCACCGCGGCCGGCATCGACGCCTGTCTGCATCTGGTGCGCAAGGAGCAGGGGCCCGAGGTCGCCAACAAGATCGCCCGCCGGATGGTGGTGCCCCCGCACCGGGACGGCGGCCAGGCCCAGTACATCGAGCGGCCGCTGCCCAAGGCGCCCTGCGACACCGTCGGCGAGGTCCTGGTGTGGATGGAGGAGCACCTCGATCTGGAGGTGACCGTCGAACAGCTCGCCGCCCGCGCCCATATGGCGCCGCGCACCTTCGCCCGCCGCTTCCAGCAGGAGACGGGGACCACGCCGTACCGCTGGATCCTGCGCCAACGGGTGCTGCGCGCCCAGGAGTTGCTGGAGGGCACGGACGAGACGGTGGAGGCGATCGCCGCCCGCACCGGGTTCGGTACGGCGGCCGCGCTGCGCCACCAGTTCGTGCGGGCGCTCGGCACCACGCCGAACGCCTACCGGCGCGCGTTCCGGGGCCCGCAGGCCGCCTGAACGCGCGCCGGTAGCGGCATCACTCCCGGTGTCTCACCAGGGCAGCGGGCGCAGCCGCAGGTTGTCCGGGCGCAGCGTGATGCCCACCCGGACGCTGTCGTCGTTGCCGTCGGCGGGTTCGAAGCGGTACTTCGCCGTGATCGCCGCGGTGATCAGGCTCAGCTGGGCCATGGAGAAGTGGTCGCTGGGGCACTTGCGGTTGCCGACGCTGAAGGGGCTCATGGCGTACTTCGGGACCTCCTTGGCCCGCTCCGGAAGCCAGCGGTCCGGGTCGAAGTCGAGGTGGCGGTCGTAGGAGCGGGCGTCGCGCTGAATGGCGTACGGGCTGTAGATGATGTCCGCCCCGGCCGGAATGCGATATTCCCCGAGCACGGTGTCGGCGGTCGCCCGGCGCGTCAGAATCCATACGGCGGGGCGCAGCCGGATGGCCTCCAGGATCACATTGTTGGTGTGCCTGAGGGAGCGGACGTGCTCGAATCCGACGGGCTGACCGCCGGTCACGGATTCGACCTCGGCGCGCACCTTCTCGGCGTGCTCCGGGTGCTGTGCGAGCGCCTGGAGCAACCACATGATCGTGGACGCGATCGTTTCGGCGCCGGGGGTGATTATCGCGACGACCTGGTCGTGGATCTCCTGTTCCCCGATGGGCTCACCATTGTCGTCCTTCGCCTCCAGCAATGCCGTCAGCAAATCGTCCGGCTTTTGACCAGATGCCCTCCGCTCGGCGACGATCTCGTCCACGAGCAGATGCAAATCGGCCAGTGCCCGGTTGAATTCGCGGTTGGCCGGAAACGGCAGCTTGTACAGGGGGCCCAGCGGCACCACCATCCTGCGGTACATACCGCGGAAGACGGTGGCGAGGTCGGTGCTCAGCCGCTCGGCGCGCTCGTCCATGAACTCGCCGCGCAGCAGGCAGCGGGCGGCCATCCGCACGGCGACCCGGAAGGACTCCGAGGTGCAGTCGATGGGCTCGCCGGGGCGCCAGCGCTCGGTCAGCGCGTGCGCCTCCTCCTCCATGACCGGGCCGTAGTTGGGTATGGCGTCCATCCGGAACGCGGGCTGGATGGTGCGGCGCTGGCGGCGGTGGCGGGGGCCGTTGGCGGTGGCCACGCCCTCCTTGCCGAGCAGGCCCTCCAGCGACTCCCACACCGGGCCGTCGATCTTGAAGTCGGGGCTGAGGGCGAGCGCGCCCGTCAGCTCCGGGGTGGTGACGGCGTACACGGTCTTCGGGCCGAGCCTCAGGCGCACGATGTCGCCGTGGGCGCGCAGCGAGGACATGAAGTCCAGCGGGTCGCGCACCAGTTGGAGGCCGTGCCCGAAGACCGGGACGGCGCCGCCGGCCAGGGGTGGTTCCCGCAGCTCCGGTCGGACTGCGGAGGTCTCGGGCTGCACGGACTCTACGGTCATTTCTCACCTGCCGCTTCGTTGGTGACGTACGGGGGTGTGGAGCGGTCGGCCCAGCTGTCCACCATGTACCGGCCGGACTCGTGGTGGAACCAGTAGACCGCGCTGAACCAGTTGCGCATATTGCCGACGCAGGTGCGTACGGCGGCGCTCAGTTCCTTTCCGTGGACCGTGCCGTCGGCAAGTGCATCCGCGAACCGGAGTGCCTCGCGTTCGGCTTCCAGGAATTCACCGACGCATGTCTCGACGCGCCGCCTGAGGTCGTCCACCGCCTCTTCGAGAGTCAGTCCCTCATGGGTGATGAGACTGATTCCGAGATTGTGGACCTCGTCGCCCGCGATTTCCTTCGGGAGGGAGCACAGATCGTTGTACCAGGCGGCGAATTCCTGACTGAGCAATGCCGCCCGGCGATAGGAGGGGTGCTTTCTTATGGCGTCGGGGAGTTCGCATCCGGCACTGGGTTCGAGGAGGTCCGTCCAGATCCAGTGCGCGAAGGTCAGCCGGCGCAGGGCGAGATACTCCTCGACGCCGGGCACATACCCCTGGGTGCGATTGCGGTATTCACGGTCGTATGCCTCGATGACCGTGTGGAAATGCCGGGCGAAGCGCTGGTTCCAGGTGACCGGCAGGAAGCCGTAGAGCCGCAGCACGCTGTCGGCGAACCCCGCGACCAGCGGGTCCGGGTGGTGCAGATGGTGCCGGGGCGCGTCGAGTGCCGTGTGCAGCCGGTGGCGCAGCCGCCGCCAGTCGCCCGCGCGCCCGTGCACGATGTCGCGGTCGTGCCGGTCGTCCCAGACGAAGAACCAGGCGCTGTAGTCCGCTATGGCCTGGAGCACGTCGTCCGGGGCGTCCGTGTAGTAGCCCGCCATCAGGTCGGTGTAGCGCAGATCGTCCGCGAACTCGCGCACCTTGTCTTCGGGCATCAGCCGCTTTTCCAGCAGCCACAGCCGGGTCTTCTCCTGGAGCCGCGGCCAATACGGGTGCAGTCGCCGGGGAAAGCCGGACTCGATCACCGGGAGTGCCAGTGAGGGTGGTACCACGACCGCCGTCGTCGTCTCTGTGGTGCTGTGTGGGAAAGCTTGCACAGAACAAACCCCTCTCAGCCGCCGGATCGCACCCGCTCGGGTGGGGCCGGTGCGCCTCGTTACCTGTCCCGCACTTCCTATTCAGCACTACAACTGACCGCCGTGGGAACGGATTTGCGCCACTCACTACCCCATGGTGCCGAGATTCCCCCCTCCTGTGACTGATTAATGATCACCGGCATCGCAGAAGCGACCATTTGTACGACGTACTGATGAGCGAAGAAGAGGACGGGAGGGAACGGGAGAGGACGGAGAAGGGCAAGAAGAAGGGCGCCCGGCCGGGAGTGGCCCCGGCCGGGCGCCCAACGGCCCGACGGAGCCTAGTCGTTGGCGACCACGGGGTAGCGCGGCTCGTTCTCGGCCATCTGCCGCAGCGCGTCCTTGCGGTCGCGCTTGGAGAGCCGGTCGATGTAGAGGTAGCCGTAGAGGTGGTCCGTCTCGTGCTGCAAACACCGTGCGAAGTATCCGGTGCCGCGGACCTTGATCGGGTTGCCCTGCTCGTCCTGACCGGTCACCTCGGCGAAGTCGGGACGCGGCAGCTCGGCGTAGGCGCCGGGCACCGACAGGCAGCCCTCGTTGTTGTCGTCGAGCCGGCGCCGCTCGGCGGGCAGCTCGACCAGCTTCGGGTTGCACACCACGCCCACGTGCCGGACGCCCTCGTCGTCCTGGCAGTCGTAGACGAAGACCTTCAGGTCGACGCCGATCTGGTTGGCGGCCAGGCCCACGCCCTCGGCGGTGCGCTGGCTGGCGAACATGTCGGCGACCAGCTGCCGCAGCTCCTCGCCGAACTCGGTGACGTCCTTGCACTCCTTGTGCAGCGCCGGGTTGCCGACGACCGTGATCGGCCGCGAGGTGCCGCTCTCCCGCCAGGCCTTCTCGCGCCCCTCGCAGTCCTCCGTGTCCACGACATAGCCCTCGTCGTCGACGGGGAGCACGCCCGCGTGCTGCTGATCGGTGTCCTGCTGCGCCATGACCGACGTACGCCTTCCTGCAAGCCTGGAAAATTCTGCGTGTACAGCCTAAAGGTGGCCGGTCACCCGCTGCTCAGCAAACCTCTTCCAAGTCCCGCCAGTCCCGCGAATCCGGGCTGTCGGCGACCCATCCGTCCAGCAGCCCCCGGACCAGCGAAGGCGGCGCGGCCACCCCGCACTCCCGCTCCGGCACCCACAGCTGGCCGTCCGTGCGGTGGCCCAGGGGGCCGGGGTGGCCGGGTTCGCTGTGGTCGTGGGGGTCCAGGTGCTCCCCGTCGCCCTCGTCGGACGGCATCCGGGACTCGCTGCACATCCGGCACAGCAGCCGCACCGAGGACGACCAGTCCTCCGCGGCGAACCCGGCGTCCGCGGCCAGCTGCTCCAGCGCGTCCCGGTCCGCCTCGGTGGCCGCCTCCAGGAGGACCACCCAGGTGGGCACGGGCGAGGGCGCCCACAGCTCGATCTCGTCGAAGACGGGGTAGCTGTGCCCCGCGGAGGTGGTGCGCTCCCCGTGCGGGACGCCGTCGTGCAGGACGACCTCGCCCCAGCGCCGCCCCGAGGAGGGCAGCGGGATGGAGAGCACCTCGATCCGCGCGGGGTCCAGCCTGCGGCCCCACACCACCTCGGCCTCGCCCTCCGGGGAGAGCCGTACGGCCGCGCTGCCCAGCTCCATGCCGAGCGGTTCCCCGGCGGCGGTCGCGCCGCCCGGCACCTTCAGGCCGTACGCCTGCCAGGCACGGCGGGCCAGCGGCCAGTCCTGGAGGGCGGTCGCGGCGATGCCCACGTTCCACCAGTCGGGGGCGCCGCTCTCGCGGTCGAGCAGGGCGACGGCGCGCAGCCCGGCGGCGCGGGCCTGCTCCCAGTCGTGCCGGAACTTGTGCAGCAGCGCGAGGTTGAACCAGGACTCGGACAGCCAGGGTTCCAGGTCGGCGGCGCGGGTCAGCAGTTCGCCCGCGTCCTCGTACCGGCCGTCGCCGATGAGCGTGAACGCGCGGTCGGTGGCCTGCCGCCAGGAGGCGGAGGGCCGGTGCCGTCCCTTGCCGAAGATCCTCACGATTCCCGCCTGCCAGTTCCAGTTCCGCACAGTGGGCTGGCTTGTGCCCCCAGGCGCCCTCTCCCTCGCATCCAACCACGTGCGGTGGGAACGGCGCTCATTACCCATGGGTTACCCGGATGCGGGCGGGATCAGACAGTGCCGTACGTCTCGCCGGTACCGGGGGCTGATCCGGGGGCGCGACGGGAAGGTGCGGGGCGCGGGCGGCGCGCGGGCTCAGTTGTCCCGGGCCGTGGTGGTGATGTCGTGGTCGGGCGCGGGCTGTCCGGAGCGGATGAGTTCGAGCCGCCCCATGACCTTGGCGCGCAGGTCGGCGGGCACGTCGTCATGGCCGCAGCACCGCTTGACCAGCTTCTTCACGGCCTCTTCCAGGCCGTACTTCTCCAGGCACGGCGAGCACTCCTCGAAGTGGTGCCGGAACTTGTCGCGGTCGACGTCCGGCATCTCGCTGTCGAGGAACTCGTACAGATGGTCCAGGACCTCACCGCAGTCCGTCTCGTGCGGATCTCCGCAGCTCATGAGCCCGAGCCTTTCGCTTCGTCCGACTCTCCGGCGCCCGCCGGGACCAGCCCGCGCTCACGGGCGTAGTCCTCCAGCATGCCGCGCAGTTGCCGGCGGCCCCGGTGCAGCCGGGACATCACCGTTCCGATGGGTGTCCCCATGATGTCCGCGATCTCCTTGTAGGCAAACCCCTCCACATCCGCGAGATACACGGCGATGCGGAACTCCTCGGGGATCGCCTGGAGCGCTTCCTTCACGTCCGAGTCGGGCAGATGGTCGAGCGCCTGCGACTCGGCGGAGCGCAGCCCCGTCGACATGTGCGACTCGGCACGGGCGAGCTGCCAGTCCTCGATCTCCTCCGCGGCGGAGCGCTGGGGCTCACGCTGCTTCTTGCGGTAGGAGTTGATGAAGGTGTTGGTGAGGATCCGGTACAGCCACGCCTTGAGGTTGGTGCCCTCGCGGAACTGGTGGAAGGAGGCGTAGGCCTTGGCGTACGTCTCCTGCACGAGGTCCTCGGCGTCGGCCGGATTGCGCGTCATGCGCAGGGCGGCCGAGTACATCTGGTCGAGGAACTCGAGTGCGTCCCGCTCGAAGCGCGCGCTGCGCTCCGCGGACGACTCGGCGGACGCCTCCGCACTGGTGCCCCGGCCCTCGGGCTGCTCCGCCTGGCCGTTGTCGGTCCCCGCGTCGGTCCCTGTGACCGGACCCACCTCCTCAAGATTCCGGGCGGGACCGGGAGTGGTCCCACTCGATTCGGAGGATAGAACACGACCCGTGCCCGCCGCCCCTCGAATTGTGGCGGCCTTGGGCGCGTGGAACACCGTCCAGGCCAGCTCAGAGCTGTTCTGGCGGGAATCAAAAGGTGCCGCGTCCAGCGCGTCCTCGCAAGGGCGGTGGTGGGCGGCGGGCGGGCATACGGTCGGACCCATGCGGCGGACTTCCCTTCCCACGACGTCGGTGCCGAGGCCTCAGCACTTCTGTGCGGCACAACAGCGCCCCGACGCGCGGCATTCCCGCGGGTCACGCCAGTGACGCGGTCCACTCCACGACGGCGTCGGTGACGATCTCCAGGGCCCGTTCCTGGCTGGTTGCCGCGCGCTTGGGGACGGCGAAGCCGTGATCGGCGTCCGGCACCTCGACCAGCCGGTAGCCGCCCTCGGGGAACTCGGCCGGCTTGCCGAAGGGGTCGTTGCCGCCCTGGACGACGAGGGTGGGCACGCCCGTGCCCAGCAGTTCCCCGGCGCGGGACTTCTCCGGCTTGCCCGGCGGGTGCAGCGGGAAGCCGAGGGCGAGGACGGCGCGGGCGCCCAGTTCGGCGGCGGTGCGGCAGGCGACGCGGGCGCCGGCGCTGCGGCCACCGGCGATCACCGGCAGCTCCATGCCGGCCAGCGCGGGCCACAGCCCACGCCAGCCGGTGTCCAGCGTCTTCGGGGCGGGCGCCACCTTCCGGCCGGCGACCCGCCAGGGCTGCTCGACGAGGGCCACGCTCACCCCGTGTCCGGGCAGGGCCCCGGCGAGCGCCGTCAGGTCGCGCGCCTCGATGCCGCCGCCCGCGCCGTGGCTCAGCGCGAGGACGGCCCGCGGGTCGGCGGCCCGGTGCCAGGTGATGCGGGCGGTTCCGGCGTCGGTCTCGACAATCTCGATCACGCTAGAAGAGTGTGCCCTCTTCGGGGGCTTCCAGCTCCTTCAGCAGCTCCGGTCCGTTGTTGCGGACGTTGCTGACGGCGGTGGCGACCGGATAGGCGCGCATCAGTCCGGGCGGGGGCGGGGCGAGCAGGGCGCGCAGTTCCTCCGGGTCGGTGCGGGCGGGGTCGAGCCAGGCGTCCCAGCGGTCCGGGGTGAGCATCAGCGGCATCCGGGGGTGGATGTCGGCGAGCGAGCGCGGTCCCTCGGCGGGGGCGGCGGCCAGCGGGGTCCGCTCGGCCTCCGTGGTGATCACCGAGCAGGTGACCCACCAGGCCTGCGGGTGGTCGTCGGGCAGGGTGCGGTCGCGCCAGAACTCGTACAGGCCGGCCATCGCGAACACGGAGCCGTCGGCGGGCAGCACGAAGTACGGCTGCTTGCGGGGCCGCTTCTTCCTGCCCTCGACCTCCAGCTCGCGCTCCTGCCTGCCGGTCACCCACTCGTAGTAGCCGTCGGCGGGCAGGATGCAGCGGCGGGCGGCGAAGGCGCGGCGGTAGGACGGCTTCTCGTGCACGGTCTCCGCGCGTGCGTTGATCATCCGGGCGCCGCCCTCGGGGGTCTTCGACCAGGACGGCACCAGCCCCCACTTGAGCGTCCGCAGCTGGCGAACCGGACGCGGCGAGTCCGCGTCTTTCAAGGGACGGTCGAGCACGGCGTGGACCTCTTTGGTGGGGGCCACGTTGTAGTCCGGCTCCAGGGTCTCCTCGGGCTCCCACTTCTCGATCCCGAACGTCCGGGCGAGGTCCTCGGGCCTACGACTGGCTGCATACCGTCCGCACATACGTGCCACACTGCCAGACTCCGCCCGCCACCAGGGAGCCACTCGGACACATGAACAGCCTCGCCGCCCTCGCGCCGTCCGGCCTCTGGGACCGGCTCACCGGTATCCAGCCCGACCCTGACCTGTGGGTGGTGCTCGCCACTCTGGCCGCCGCGCTGGTGGTGGTCGTACCGCATCCGCTGTGGCGGGTGTCGCGCAACGCGGTCACCATCGCGCACGAGGGCGGCCACGGGCTGATCGCCCTGCTCACCGGCCGGCAGCTCACCGGCATCCGGCTGCACTCCGACACCAGCGGGCTGACGGTGAGCCGGGGCAGGCCGTACGGGCTCGGCATGATCCTCACCGCCGCCGCGGGCTACACCGCGCCCTCGCTGCTCGGCCTCGGCGGCGCCGCCCTGCTCGCCGCGGGCCGCATCACGCTGCTGCTGTGGGCGGCCACCGCCCTGCTGGCGGTGATGCTGGTGATGATCCGCAACGCGTACGGCGTGCTCACCGTGGTGCTCGCGGGCGGGGCGTTCCTGCTGGTGTCGTGGCTCGCGGGGCCGCAGGTGCAGGCGGCGTTCGCGTACGCGGTGGTGTGGTTCCTGCTGCTCGGCGGCGTACGGCCGCCGTTCGAGCTGCAGCGCAAGCGGCGGCGGGGCGAGGCCGGGGACTCGGACGCGGACCAGCTGTCCCGGCTGACGCATGTCCCGGCGGCCCTGTGGCTGTTCCTGTTCCACGCCGTGTCGCTGTGCTCGCTGATCGGCGGCGGGCGGTGGCTGCTGGAGGTCTGAGGGCCGTTCGTCCCGGACGGCGGGCCCGTTGCCGGAAGGTTCGGCTGCCGCCCTCCTTATAAAGTGGGCCCCATGGCCCCGAACACCGCCCCCTCCGCCCTCTGGCCCGCTCCGCACGCGAGCAAAGCCGTCGACGCCACCGTCCATGTGCCGGGGTCCAAGTCGGTCACCAACCGCGCCCTGGTGCTGGCCGCCCTCGCCTCCGAGCCCGGCTGGCTGCGCCGCCCGCTGCGCTCCCGCGACACCCTGCTGATGGCCGGTGCGCTGCGCGCGATGGGCGTGGAGATCGAGGAGGGGGTCGGCCCCGACGGCACCGGCGAGGCCTGGCGGGTGCTGCCGACCGGCCTGCACGGCCCGGCCACGGTGGACGTCGGCAACGCGGGCACCGTGATGCGCTTCCTGCCGCCGGTGGCCGCGCTGGCCGACGGCCCGATCCGGTTCGACGGCGACCCGCGGTCGTACGAGCGTCCGCTGCACGGTGTGATCGACGCGCTGCGGCAGCTCGGCGCGCGGATCGACGACGACGGCCGGGGCGCGCTGCCGCTGACCGTGCACGGCGGCGGGGCGCTGGACGGCGGCCCGGTGTCGATCGACGCGTCGTCCTCCTCGCAGTTCGTCTCCGCGCTGCTGCTCTCGGGCCCCCGCTTCAACCAGGGCGTCGAGGTCCGGCACACCGGTGCGAGCCTGCCCTCGCTGCCGCACATCCGGATGACGGTGGAGATGCTGCGCGCGGTCGGCGCCCAGGTGGACACCCCGGAGTCGGGCGGCGAGCCGAACGTGTGGCGGGTGACGCCGGGCGCGCTGCTCGGCCGGGACCTGACGATCGAGCCGGACCTGTCCAACGCGCAGCCGTTCCTGGCGGCGGCCCTGGTGACCGGCGGCAAGGTGCTGATCCCGGACTGGCCGGAGCGCACCACTCAGCCGGGTGACCGGCTGCGGGAGATCTTCACCGAGATGGGCGGCACCTGCGAACTCACCGATTTCGGGCTGGTGTTCACCGGTTCCGGCGCCCTGCACGGCATCGACGTGGACCTGGGCGACGTCGGCGAGCTGACCCCCGGCATCGCGGCCGTCGCCGCGCTCGCCGACTCCCCCTCGACGCTGCGCGGCGTGGCCCATCTGCGGCTGCACGAGACGGACCGGCTGGCCGCGCTCACCAAGGAGATCAACGAGCTCGGCGGCGATGTCACGGAGACGGCCGACGGTCTGCACATCCGCCCGCGCACCCTGCACGGCGGCACCTTCCACACCTACGAGGACCACCGCATGGCCACCGCCGGCGCGATCATCGGCCTGGCGGTCGAGGGCGTACGCATCGAGAACATCGGGACGACGGCCAAGACCCTGCCGGACTTCCCCGAGCTGTGGACCGGGATGCTCGGGCAGTAGGGAACGCCATGCGCCGCTACGGCAAGCACACCGACGAGGACGACATCCGCTCCCGCCCCAACCGCAAGGGCAACCGGCCGCGGACGAACATCCGGCCCAAGCACGAGGACGCGGCCGAGGGGCTGGTCCTGACCGTGGACCGGGGGCGGCTGACCTGCCTGGTCGAGGACCGGGTGGTGATGGCGATGAAGGCGCGGGAGCTGGGCCGCAAGGCGGCGGTGGTCGGGGACCGGGTGATGCTGGTCGGCGATCTGTCCGGCAAGAAGGACACGCTCGCGCGGATCGTCCGCATCCAGGAGCGCACGTCGGTGCTGCGGCGCACGGCGGACGACGACGATCCGTACGAGCGGGTGGTGGTCGCCAACGCCGATCAGCTGGCGATCGTCACGGCCCTCGCCGATCCCGAGCCGCGTCCCCGGCTGATCGACCGCTGCCTGGTCGCGGCGTTCGACGGCGGGCTGGAACCCCTGCTGGTGATGACCAAGTCGGACCTGGCCCCGCCGGACGAACTCCTGGAGCTGTACGGCCACCTGGACATCCCGTATGTGGTCACCAGCCGCGCGGAACTGGAGAACGGGGACGCGGCGGACCGGGTGCGCGAGCTGCTGGACGGGCGGATCACCGCGTTCGTGGGGCACTCCGGCGTCGGCAAGACGACGCTGGTGAACGCGCTGGTGCCGCGGGAGCGGCGGCGTACGACGGGACATGTCAACGCGGTGACGGGCCGCGGCCGGCACACCACCACCTCGGCGCTTGCGCTGCCGCTGGCGGGCGACGGCGGCTGGGTGATCGACACTCCGGGCGTACGGTCCTTCGGCCTGGCGCATGTCGATCCGTCCCGAGTCATCCACGCCTTCCCCGACCTGGAGCCCGGCACGGCGGACTGCCCGCGCGCGTGCAGCCACGACGAGCCGGACTGCGCGCTGGACGCGTGGGTGGCGGCGGGGCACGCGGACCCGGCGCGGCTGTACTCGCTGCGCCGGCTGCTGGCGACGCGGGAGCGCACGGAAGGCGATTGAGGATCAGGGCCGGTCTTCGCGTTGTTTGCCCGGACGGCGGTGTGGCAAGTGCATAATCGCACCGGGCCGGAGATCCGGATCGACGAGAGGACGGCGCATGGCGTGGCTGCTGGTCATCGTGGCCGGAGTGCTGGAGACCGGCTTCGCCGTGTGCCTCAAGCTCTCCCATGGCTTCACCCGCCTGTGGCCGACCATCGCCTTCGCCTCCTTCGCCCTCGGCAGCTTCGGCCTGCTGACCCTCTCGCTGCGCAAGCTCGACGTCGGCCCCGCGTACGCCGTCTGGACGGGCATCGGCGCGACCGGCACGGCGATCTACGGCATGATCTTCCTGGGGGATGTGGTGTCCACCCTGAAGATCGTGTCGATCAGCTTCGTGATCGTGGGGATCATCGGGTTGCAGCTGTCGGGTTCGGCCCGGTAACGCCCCCGCTGGGCTCGGCGGTGGGTTGCCGGGTGCGTCGTCCGTTCTCGGGTGCGGGTGCGGTGTGGTTGGTCGCGCGGTTCCCCGCGCCCCTTCGGGGGCGCGTTACAGCACCGCTCGTTCTCTCGGGAAGTGGCAGGCGGCGCCGTCGCCGGTGAATTCCGGTGCCTCGTGGGCGCAGCGCTTCTGGTCGTCCGGCGGCAGTTCGGCGTACAGCGGGCAGCGGGGGCGGAAGCGGCAGCCGTCGTACCGCCGGGTCGGGCTCGGGGGGTCGCCGAGGAGGAGGATGCGGGCGCGCCGGCGTGCGCGTTCGCGGACCGGGTCCGGGACGGGGACGGCCGACAGCAGGGCCTGCGTGTAGGGGTGGCGGGGGCGGGCGAAGACCTCGGAGATCGGTCCTGACTCGACCGTGCGGCCCAGGTACACCACGCTCACCCGGTCGGCGATGGCGCGGACGACCGCGAGGTCATGGGAGACGAAGAGGTAGGCGAGGCCCAGCTCCCGCTTGAGTTCCCGCAGCAGGTCGAGGATCTCCGCCTGGACGGAGACGTCGAGCGCGGAGACGGGTTCGTCCAGGACCAGGAGTTCCGGCGAGACGGACAGCGCGCGGGCGATGGCGATCCGCTGGCGCTGGCCACCGGAGAACTCGTGCGGGAAGCGGTCGGCGTGGGCCGGTTCGAGACCGACCCGGCCCAGCAGTTCGGGCACCCGCCGGGAGATCACCGCCCGCTCCGCGCCCTGTGTGCGCAGCGGCTCGGCGATGATGTCGCCGACCGGCATCCGCGGGTCCAGGGAGGCCATCGGGTCCTGGAAGACGATCTGGACGCGCCGCCGCAGCGCCTTCGTCTCCGCCTTGGTGAGCGCGCCCAGCCGCTGCCCGAACAGCTCCACCGAACCGCCTTGCGGCGCCGCGAGTTCGAGCAGTTCGAACAGCGTGGTCGACTTGCCGGACCCGGACTCGCCGACCAGCGCCAGCGTCTCGCCGCGCCGGATGTCGAGGTCCACCCCGTCGACCGCGTACACCGTGCCGGTACGGCGCCTGAGGGCCGTGCCGGTGCGCACGGGGAAGGTGCGGGTCAGGCCGCGCACCTTCAACACCGGCTCCCCGTCGATCGGTTGGGGGTCGAGGGGGGCGTCGATGCGCGGGACCGCCGCGAGCAGCTGCCGGGTGTACGGCTCCCGCGGACTCTCGAACACCTCCCGCACCCCGCCCTGTTCGACCACCCGGCCGGCCCGCATGACCGCCACCCGGTCCGCCATCCCGGCGATCACGCCGAGGTCGTGGCTGACGAGGAGCAGCGCCGCCCCGGTCGCCTCGCGCGCGGTGCGCAGCACATCGAGGATCTGCGCCTGGATGGTGACGTCGAGCGCGGTGGTGGGCTCGTCGGCGAGGATCACGTCCGGGTCGTTCGCCATCGCCATGGCGATCATGGCCCGCTGGCGCATGCCGCCGGAGAACTCGTGCGGGAACGCCCGTGCGCGCAGGGCGGGTTCGGGGATGCCGACGAGGCCGAGCAGCTCGACGGCCCGCTCCCGCGCCCGCTCCCGCGACACGTCCCGGTGGGCCCGTACCGCCTCCGCGATCTGGTCGCCGATCCGGTACACCGGCGTGAACGCGGACAGCGGGTCCTGGAAGACCATCGCGACACGGCCGCCCCGCACGCGGGCCAACTCCCGTTCGCTCGCGCCGAGCAGCTCGGTGCCGTCGAGCCGTACCGAACCCCGTGCCTTCGCGTTGCCGGGCAGCAGTCCCAGCACGGCGAGCGCGGTCGCGGACTTCCCGGAGCCCGACTCGCCGACCAGGCCGAGGACTTCGCCGCGCTCCAGGGTGAGGCTCACGTCCCGTACGGCCGGTACGCCGTCGAACGCGACCTCCAGGCCCCGCACTTCCAGCAGCGCGCTCACCGCCGGCCTCCCTTCGACGTCGGGTCGAGGGCGTCCCGCAGCCCGTCGCCGACCAGATTGACCGCGAGCACGAACACGACGAGCAGCCCGGCGGCGAAGAAGAACATCCACGGATAGGTGATCGCCGCGCCGGTGCCGTCGGCGATCAGCGTGCCCAGCGACACATCGGGCGGCTGCACCCCGAAGCCGAAGTAGGACAGCGCGGTCTCGCTCATCACCGCGCCGCCGACCTGGATGGTCGCGTCGATGATGAGGAAGGAGGCGACATTGGGCAGCACATGCCGCCAGATGACGCGGAAGGGGCCGACGCCCATGTACCGGGCGGCGCGCACGAAGGGCTGCTCCTTCAGGGAGCGGGTCATGGACCGGACGACCCGCGCGGTGATCATCCAGGCGAAGACCGCGAGCAGTCCGACGAACGCCACCCAGCCGCCGGACCGCAGCCGTGGCGAGACGATCGCGATGATCAGGAAGGACGGGAAGACCAGCAGCAGATCGACCAGGAACATCAGCACCCGGTCGGTCCAGCCGCCGAAGTAACCCGCGCAGGCCCCCACGAGCGAGGCGAGACCGGTGGCGAGCACCGCCACCAGCAGGCCGATGATCAGGGACTTCTGGAGCCCGCGGACGGTCTGCGCGAAGACGTCCTGGCCGATGCGGTTGGTGCCCCACCAGTGCGCGGGACCGGGCGCGGCCCGCAGCGCGCCATAGTCGATGTGATCGTACGACCACGGGGTCAGATAGGGCCCGGCGAAGGCGAGCAGAAAGAGCAGCACCAGGACGACGGCCCCGGCGAGCGCGGACCGGTCGCGCAGGAAGCGGCGCAGGACGAGCGCGGCCCGCCCGCTCGGCGCGGCGGCGGCCGGCGCGGGGGCGCCGGTGACCTCGGGGGTCTCGGGAGTCTCGGGGATCTCGGTGAGCGCCGTCATGACGCCTGCCGCACGCGCGGGTCGAGCGCCGCGTGCAGCAGATCGGCGAGGAAGCCGGAGAGCAGCACGATGACGGCGGCGAAGACGTTGACGGCGACGACCGAGTTCACGTCGTCCTTGCCGATGGAGTCGATGAACCACTCCCCCATGCCGTGCCAGCCGAAGATCGTCTCGGTGAAGGTGGCGCCGGTGAACAGGGCGAGGAAGCCGTAGGAGAAGTACGTGGACATGGGGATGAGCGCGGTGCGCAGCCCGTGCCGCAGCAGCACGGCCCGCCGGCCGAGCCCCTTGGCGCGGGCGGTGCGCAGATAGTCGGAGCCGAGCACGTCGAGCATGGTGCTGCGCTGGTAGCGGCTGTAGCCCGCGATGGCGAACAGGGCGACGGAAACGGTGGGCAGCAGCAGATGGACCGACCGGTCCTCCAGGACGGTCCAGAAGCCGCCGTCCAGCCCCGCGCTCTTCTCGCCGGTGAACTGGATGAGATCGGTGCCCGTGCTCCGGTTGAACCAGAGCGCGCCGGTCTTCAGCAGGACGGCCAGCAGGAACACCGGCGTGGACAGCAGCGCGAAGGAGACGACGGTGACCGCGCGGTCGCTGAGCCGGTACTGCCGCACGGCCGTCCACGCGCCGACGAGGACGCCGGTCACCGTGCCGACGACGGTGCCCGCGACCAGCAGCCGCAGGCTGACGCCGATCCGCCGCCCGAACTCGGCGTCGACCGAGGTGCCGTCGATCGTCTCGCCGAGGTCGCCGTGCAGGAAGGCGCGGTCGGCCCAGTGCAGGAAGCGCTGCCGCAGCGGCTGGTGGTCGTCGAGGCCGAGCGCGGCCAGATGGTGGTCCACCGCGGCCGGGGACAGCGGCGGCTGCCGGCCCGCGTAATAGGCGCGCGGATCGAGCGCCAGCGAGGCCAGCAGGTACGACAGGCACACGGCGGCCAGCAGCAGGACGGAGTGGTAGCCGAGACGTTTGGCCAGGTAGAGGGGCACGTCTCACATGGTCCAGTCCTCTTGTTGCCGCACTATGAAGAGAACATGTCAGTAACCTCGGAGGCCTCCCCCGCCCCACCCGCGGCGTTCTACGTTCGGCGCGTCCCCTGTCGACCTCACAAAGGAAACCGACATGCGCCCCACATCCGCCGCAGCCTGGATCGCCGCCACCGCGGCCACCGCGCTCCTGGTGACCGGCTGCGGCTCCACCGGCCAGGACGGCACGCCGAAGAAGGCGGCGCCCGGGGTCGACGGCCAGGACATCGGCGCGCGCCCGCTCGCCGACCTGCGCCAGGGCGGCACGCTGCGGTTGGCGATCGACCAGTGGATCACGCAGTACAACGTCAACGACGTCGACGGTCAGCAGGGCGACGCCCAGGAGATCATCAAGACCGTGATGCCCGACCTGTTCGACTCCGACGCCCAGGGCACCCCGCACGCCAACCCGGACTTCCTGGTCTCCGCGAAGGTGGTCTCCACCAGCCCGCAGGTGATCGAGTACGACCTCAACCCCAAGGCCAAGTGGTCCGACGGCAAGCCGCTGAGCTGGCGCGACTTCCGCGCCCAGTGGCAGGCGCTGAACGGCTCCGACCCGGCCTACGAGGCCGCCGACCCCAGCGGCTACGACCAGATCGCCGACGTGGGGCAGGGCTCCGGGCCGCACGCGGTGAAGGTGACCTTCAAGACGCCGTACGCCGACTGGCAGCGGCTGTTCGACCCGCTGTACCCGGCGCGGTACTACGACAGCCCCGCCAAGTTCCTCAAGAGCTGGGCGGAGAAGGTGCCGGTCTCCGGGAACGCCTTCAAGATCGGCGGCACCGACAAGACCGCGCAGACGATCACGCTCGTACCGGACCCCAAGTGGTGGGGCCGCAAGCCCAAGCTGGACTCGATCGTCTACCGCGTCCTGGACACCTCCGCGCGCCCCGACGCCTATCTCGACAAGGAGATCGACTACACCAGCGCGCTGCTGCCCGAGGACTACCAGCGGCTGGCCAAGGCGCCGGACACGGACATCCGGCGGGGCGCGCGCTGGGACGAGGTGCACATCACGCTCAACGGCGGCCGGGGCCCGCTGAAGGACCTGCGGGTTCGGCAGGCGGTGCAGCACGCCGTGGACCGCCAGGGCATCGACGAGGCGTTCGCCAAGGATCTCTCCTTCCAGCTCAAGCCGCTCGACAACCACTTCTTCATGCCCAACCAGAAGGGCTACAAGGACACTTCGGGCGGGTACGCCGACTACGACGTGGCCGCGGCGAAGAAGCTGCTGGACGCGGCGGGCTGGAAGGACGCCGGCGCGGGCAAGCCGCGCACCAAGGGCGGCAGGCAGCTCACCCTCGACTACGTCCTCAGCGCCGGCAGCACCTCCGCCCAGACCGACCAGGCCCAGCTGGTGCAGCAGCAGCTGGCGCAGGTCGGGATCAAGGTCGAGCTGAAGAAGGTCCCGGCCAACGACTACTTCAACCAGTTCGTCAACCGCGGCAACTTCGACCTCACCAGCTTCCGGAACGTCGACGCCGTCTACCCGTCCATGCTCACCCCGGTGTTCGTCCAGCCCAAGGGGCGCAACCTCTTCCAGAACTTCGGCTCCGTGGGCTCACCGGAGATCGACGCTCTGCTGAAGAAGGCCGGCGAAACCACCGATCACGCGAAGGCCGCGGATCTGTACAACCAGGCCGACACCGAGATCTGGCGCCTCGCCCACTCCATCGAGCTGTACCAGCGCCCGGAGATCCTGGCCGTGCGCTCGGGGCTGGCGAACTTCGGGGCGGAGGGGCTCGCCGACGTCGACTACACGAAGGTGGGCTGGGTGAAGAAGTGACGGCGTAGCTCAGGGCGCCGGGCGGCCGGCGAGGGCCCGGACCAGTCCGGCGACCCCGCCCTCCCCCGGCGGCACCGGGACGCAGGACAGGGCGAGGCGGACGGCCAGTTCGCAGGCGCGGGCGAGTTCGGCGGTGGCGGCGGGGCCGGCGCCGGGTCCGGACAGCGCGGTGACGGCGCGCTCGCCGACCATCCGTACCAGGTCGGGGGGCGAGGGGAGCGGCTGCTCCGGGCGGCGCGGTGCCGGTACCGGCGAGGAGCCGCGCGGCGGCGCGGGGAGCCGTTCGCTCCAGCAGCCGGTGAGCAACGCCCGTACCAGCGCGTCCCGCTGGGCCGCGGTCGCCGTCCACTCGGCGGTGGCGGTGAGCCGCTCCCAGGTGCCGCCGCCACCGGCGAGGGCGCGCTCGACACCGGCGAGGTAGTCGTCGGCGGCCCGCCGCACCAGCGCCCGCGCGAGGCCGTCCTTGCCGCCGAACTCGTTGTACAGGGTCTGCCGGGACACACCCGCCGCGGCGGCCACATCCACCATGCGCACCGCCGGCCACGGCCGGCGCGCCAGGGCCGCGGCGGCGGCGTCCAGCAAGGATTCCCGGGCAGCAGCCATCGTGGCCTCCCTGGGGAAGACGGCGTTCCGCCCAGATTTGACGGACTTTCGGATGATGTCAAGGGGTCGCTCGCCGGGGCGCAGAGGCCGTGGAAAGCCGTGGAAGGCCGCGGAAGGCGTGCGGGTGTGCGGCTGTGCGGTGGCCGCGTGCGGATGTGCGGTACTCGCCCGCGTGCGCGCGGTTGGCCGCCCGCGTGTGCGTCGGCCGCCCGCGCTCCCGTGGGGCGCCGCGGCGACGGGCCCGACACACGCACGCCCCCGGTGGCTGCCGTACCCGGCCAGCCGATAGCGTGACGTCCATGCCGGACTACCTCGACGACCTCCGTCTCGCCCACGTCCTCGCCGACGCGGCCGACGCGGCCACCATGGACCGCTTCAAGGCCCTGGACCTGAAGGTGGAGACGAAGCCGGACATGACGCCGGTGAGCGAAGCGGACAAGGCGGCCGAGGAACTCATCCGCGGCCAGCTCCAGCGCGCCCGCCCCAGAGACTCGGTCCTCGGCGAGGAGTACGGCGTCGAGGGCACCGGCCCCCGCCGCTGGGTGATCGACCCGATCGACGGCACCAAGAACTATGTGCGCGGCGTCCCGGTGTGGGCCACGCTGATCGCGCTGATGGAGGCGGGCGAGGGGGGCCACCACCCCGTCGTGGGCCTGGTCTCCGCCCCCGCCCTCGGCCGACGCTGGTGGGCCGCCAAGGGCCACGGCGCCTTCACCGGCCGCAATCTGACCGCCGCGAGCCGGCTCCACGTCTCCGGCGTCAGCACCCTCGCGGACGCCTCCTTCGCCTACTCGTCGCTGTCCGGCTGGGAGGAGCAGGACCGCCTCGACGGCTTCCTCGACCTCTCCCGCCAGGTGTGGCGCACCCGCGCGTACGGCGATTTCTGGCCGTACATGATGGTCGCCGAGGGCTCCGTGGACATCTGCGCGGAACCGGAGCTGTCGCTGTGGGACATGGCCGCCCCCGCGATCGTCGTCACCGAGGCGGGCGGCACCTTCACCGGTCTCGACGGCCGCCCCGGACCGCACAGCGGCAACGCGGCGGCGTCCAACGGACTGCTGCACGACGAGTTGCTGGGGTATCTCAACCGGCGCCAGTGAGACGCACGGGGCGCTTGCGCACGCCCCCCGGCGGGCCACGCGCGCCCTCTTGTTGCCCTGGTCTTGACCTGAGACGCTGAAGCCACCCCCACTTGTGAATTTGTGAATCCGGGGACAAGGCCCCCGGACCCCCAGGAGGTGGCCCCACCCATGCTGGTCCGCGACGCCATGAGCACGGTGATTCTCACCCTCGGCCCCGCCCACACCCTCCGTGAGGCGGCCACACTGATGTCCGCCCGGCGCATCGGCGCCGCCGTCGTCTTCGATCCGGACGCGGGCGGCATCGGCATCCTCACCGAGCGCGACATCCTCAACTCCGTCGGCCTCGGCCAGAACCCGGACGTCGAGCGCGCCCACGCCCACACCACCACCGACGTCGTCTTCGCGGCGCCGACGTGGACGCTGGAGGAGGCCGCCGGTGCCATGGCGCACGGCGGCTTCCGGCATCTGATCGTCCTCGACCGGGGCGAGGTCGCGGGGATCGTCTCGGTCCGGGACATCATCCGCTGCTGGTCCCCGGCCCGCGCACCGGCCCCGCTGGCCAGAGCGGGCTCCTGACCGGTCCGGGGCGCCGCGCGCGGGGCCCGGACACGGCGAACGGGCCGGACCCCGAGCACCAGGGATCCGGCCCGCCCGGCGGACGAATGCCGCCGTCTGGGTCGCGCTCAGTCGCGCAGCGCCCGCACCGCCGCCTCCAGCCGCTTGCCGAAGTCGGCGTCCGCGGCCGCGAAGTTGCCGATCGCGCGCTCCGCGATGTCCTCGCGCGAGACCTGGGAGATCGACCCGGCGAGGTTGGCGATCAGCCGCTCCTTCTCCGGCTCCGTCATCAGCCGGTAGAGGTTCCCGGCCTGCACGAAGTCGTCGTCCTCGGCGTGCCGCGGGGTCGGGTGGTCGCCGGTGCCGGCGGTGAAGCCGTCGTACGGCTGCCACAGCGCCCGGCCGGTCTGCGCGGGCCCCCCGAAGCTGTTGGGCTCGTAGTTCTTGGCGCCGCCGTGCCGCCCGTCGTAGAGGTGGCCGTCGCGGGAGTTCGTGCGGGCCTCGGTGGCGTGCGGGCGGTTGACCGGCAGGTGGTCGGCGTTGATGCCGACGCGGTAGCGGTGCGCGTCGCCGTACGCGAACAGCCGGCCCTGGAGCATCTTGTCCGGCGAGGGACCGATGCCCGGCACGAAGTGCGAGGGGCTGAAGATCGACTGCTCGACCTCGGCGAAGACGTTGCGCGGGTTGCGGTTGAGCTCCAGCTTGCCGATCTCGACGACCGGGTAGTCCGCGTGCGGCCACACCTTGGTCAGGTCGAACGGGTTGAAGCGGTACGTCGCCGCGTCCGCCGCCGGCATGATCTGCACGCCCACGGTCCAGCTCGGGAACTCGCCCCGCTCGATCGCCTGGCGCAGATCGCGCTGGTGGGAGTCCGGGTCGGTGCCCGCGAGCACCGCGGCCTCACCGGCGGTGAGGTTCTTGATGCCCTGGTCGGTCTTGAAGTGGTACTTGACCCAGAAGACCTCGCCCGCCTCGTTGTTCCACTGGAAGGTGTGCGAGCCGAAGCCGTCCATGTGCCGGTACGACGCCGGGATGCCGCGGTCGCCGAACAGCCAGGTCACCTGGTGGGTCGCCTCCGGCGACAGCCCCCAGAAGTCCCATACGTTGTCGGCCTCCTGGCTGCCCGTGTAGGGGTCGCGCTTCTGGGTGTGGATGAAGTCGGGGAACTTGATCGCGTCCCGGATGAAGAAGACCGGGGTGTTGTTGCCGACGAGGTCGTAGTTGCCCTCCTCGGTGTAGAACTTCACCGCGAAACCGCGCGGGTCGCGGACCGCGTCCGCCGCGCCCAGGTTCCCGGCCACCGTCGAGAAGCGCAGGAAGACCTCGGTCTCCTTGCCGACCTCGGAGAGGAAGGCGGCCCTGGTGTACGGCGTGACGTCCGCGGTCACCGTGAAGGTGCCGTAGGCGCCGGCGCCGCGGGCGTGCACGACCCGCTCCGGGATGCGCTCCCGGTTGAAGTGGGCCAGCTTCTCCAGCAGCAGCTGGTCCTGGACCAGTACGGGGCCGCCGACGCCCGCCGTCTCGCTGTTCTGGTTGTCGGCGACCGGAGCCCCGGCCTCCGTGGTGAGCGGTCCCTGCGTCACGTGCGCCTCCTGCGTCTACGCCGGCCAATCCTGTCCCTTGGCCAAAGCCGTCACCGATCCTACATTGGACTAAGTCCAAGTCAAGCAGGGTTCCAAACTCACACCTATTCCCGTCCTGGTCCCCTCTGCTGTTAGGCTGGTAGCCATGAGCGACCTTCTGGAACGGCTGCGTGGACGCGGATGGCGGATGACCGCGCAGCGACGCGTGGTGGCCGAGGTCCTCGACGGCGAGCACGTGCACATGACGGCCGACGAGGTCCACGCGCGGGCTGTCGCGAAGCTGCCGGAGATCTCCCGCGCGACCGTCTACAACACCCTGGGCGAGCTGGTCACGCTCGGCGAGGTGCTGGAGGTCTCCACCGACAAGCGCGCCAAGCGGTACGACCCGAACGCACACCGGCCGCACCACCACCTGGTCTGCGCCCGCTGCGGCGCGATCCGCGACGTCCACCCCACGGGCAACCCGCTGGCCGACCTCCCCGACACCGAGCGCTTCGGCTTCACGGTGTCGGACGTCGAGGTGACGTACCGGGGGCTGTGCCCGGAGTGCGCGGGCGCGTGACGGCCCGGCGGTTCACGGAATGACGGAGGGGGCGCGAGCCCCCTCCCTTTTTCGCCCCACCTACGGGCTCCCTTTTTCGCCCCCCCTGTGGGCTCCTCTTTTCGCGCCCCGCGGGGACCGCGCGCATACGACCGAGGGCCGGAACCCATTTCTGGATTCCGGCCCTCGGCCTTCAGTAGCGGGGACAGGATTTGAACCTGCGACCTCTGGGTTATGAGCCCAGCGAGCTACCGAGCTGCTCCACCCCGCGTCGGTGAACACGACATTACGCGAGGGAAGCCGATGGAAGCAAACCCATTCGAGGCCGAGTGACCAGGGCCACTCACGCGGACAGCTCCTCGCGCAGCGCGTCCCGCAGCCGGCCCGCCCGCTCGGTGACCTCCGCGGGCCCCAGCTCCGCCGCGCGCGTCGCCCAGCGCTGCCCCTCGTCGAGGTCGCCGCGGCGGGCACAGACGAGGGCGAGGCGCAGGGCCGCACGGCCGTGGCCGTCGTCGGCCGCGCGCGTCCACCACACCACGGCCTCCGGCTCGCTCCCCTCGCGGGCCAGCAGCAGCCCCAGGTTGAACGCCCCGTTGCGCGAGCCTGCCTCCGCCGCCGCCCGGTACCAGCGCGCCGCCTCGACCACGTCCCCGCGCGCCGAGGCGAGCATGCCGACCCGCACCTGCGCCCGGCGGTGCCCCTGCTCGGCCGCCCGCTCGTACCACTCCTCGCACTCGGCCTTCTCCTGGACGCTCTCCCCCAGCTCGTGCGCGGGGCGCGGGGGGCGGCGGGCGTCCAGCAGCGCGGCCAGCCGGTAGGCCGCCTCCGCGCTGCCGCCCCCCGCCGCGCACCGCAGATGCCGCTCGGCCGCCCGCTCGTCGCCCTCGCGCAGCCGCGCCATGCCGACCTGGAGCGCGGCCTCGGTGTGCCCGGCCGAGGCCGCCCGCTCGTACCAGCGCAGCGCCATGGCCTCCTCGCCACGCCCGGCGTACAGGATGCCGAGGTTGAACGCCGCGTCCACGCTCCCCGCCTCGGCCGCCTTGGAGAACCACGGCTCCGCGCCGGAGGTGTCGCCGACCTGGAGCAGCAGGATGGCCAGCGCGTTCGCGGCCTCCCGGTGCCCGGCGTACGCGGCGCGCCGGTACCACTGCTCGGCCTGGGCGGTGCGGCCCTGCTCGGCGCAGAGCAGCCCGAGGTTGTACGCGCCGTTGTCGTCCCCCGCGTCCAGCGCCGCCCGGTACCAGCGCTCGGCGGTCTGGGTCTCGCCCCGCTCGGCGTGCAGCGCGCCGAGCGCGTTGGCCGCGTTGCCGTCGCCCTCCTGCGCGGCGCGCAGCCACCAGACGGCCGCGCTCTCGGTGTCCCCGGCATCCCGCAGCAGGAAGCCGAGGGCGCAGGCGGCCCGCGGTTCGCCGTCCTTGGCAGAGGTCAGGTACCAGCGCCCGGCCTCCTTCAGCTCCCCGCGCTGCTCCAGGATCGCCCCGAGGTGCAGGGCGGCCCGCCGGTGCCCGCGCGCGGCGGCCTGCCGGTACCACTGCTCGGCCTCCGCGACAGCGTTGTCACCCCCGCCCTCGCCCCGGTCGCCGGCCTCCCGGTCGAGCGCACGCGCGATCCGGTACGCCGCCTCCCGGTGCCCGCGCTCGGCGGCGAGCCGCATCCAGTGCCCGGCCGCCGCGTCCCCGCGGTGCTCCAGCAGGTCGGCGAGCGCGTAGGCGCCGAGAACATGGCCCTGCTCGGCGGACTGGCGCAGCCAGTACTCGGCGGCCGGTTCGTCCCCGCGTTCGCGGTGGTAGCGGCCGAGTGCGTGCGCGGCGGCCGCGGAACCGGCGACGGCGGCGATCCGCCACCACCCGGCGGCCTCCTCGGCATACCCCCGCTGGTGCAGCAGGACGCCCAGGTTGTTGGCGGCGGCCCGGTCACCGGCCGCGGTGGCGGCCCGCAGATGGGTCTCGGCACCGTCGAGGTCGCCGCGGCGCAGCAGCATGGCGCCGAGGACGCTGGACGCCTCCGCGTCACCGCTGCGCGCGGCGAGCGCGAGGCGCACCTCGTCGGCGGCTTCGGCCATGTCGCCCACCTCGTCGCGGGCCGGCCCCTCACCGGAAGTCTGTACAAATCGCCCTGACTCGAACAGAGTTGCCTTGTCCCCCATAACGTCCATCGTCGCACCACCCGCAACCTGGGTACACCCGGTATACCCCACCCCGTGAGGTCACTTCAGCGTTTTGTCGACATGCCCACAGGACGACAAGTCAAACACACAGCGCCCCGCTCCTCACGGCGGCGCGGCGCGAACTCCTTCCCCAACTTGTGTTCGCGCGCGGCGAGTTCACACACCACGAAGGCCCGGATCCGTAAAGGATCCGGGCCTTCGATATCAGTAGCGGGGACAGGATTTGAACCTGCGACCTCTGGGTTATGAGCCCAGCGAGCTACCGAGCTGCTCCACCCCGCGCCGTTGTGAGCCAACCGTATCACGGTGCGGGGCGGTCGTGATCAGCCCTTCTTTTTCGGCTGCTCCTGCTGCTTCTGCTGCTTCTCCTGCTGCTGCTTCTGTGCGTCCTGGGCCCGTTGCAGCGCCGCCTTGAGGTCCTTCTGCGCCTTCGCGTACGCGTCCCAGTCGGGGCCGCCGGACTGCTTCAGGGCCCGCTGCCCGGCGTCGAACGCCTTCTGAGCGTCGGCCAGGTCCTGCTGGACGTCCGGGTCGCTCGCCGCGGGCGGGGCGGCGGGCGGGGCCTTGGAGCCGCTGTCCGACGAGCCGGCCGCGGCGGAGCTGGTGCCGAACACCTTGTCCAGCGCCTCGCCGAGCGTGTTCTCGAACGCCGGCGGCCGGTCCCCGTAGGTGACCAGCACCTTGCGCTGCAAGGGGAGTTTCAGTCCGCCGCCGCGTACATAGACCGGCTCCACGTAGAGCAGCCCGCCGTCCAGCGGCACGGTCAGCAGATTTCCGTACTCCACCTCGGAGTCGCCGCCCTTGAGGAGCTTGATCGCGGCGGCGACGTCCTGTTCGGAGTTGAACTGGCTCTGGACCTGTTTCGGCCCGTCGACCGTCGTACTGGTCGGCAGCTTCAGGATTCTGATCTTGCCGTAGTCCTTGCTGTCCGCCTCGGAATCGACCGACATGAAGGCGCTGAGGTTGTCCCGGCCGCTCGGGGTGAACGTGGTGGACAGCGAGAACGCCTGCTTGCTCTGACCGGGCATCTTCATGCTCAGGTAGTACGGCGGCACCGCGTCGCCCGACTTGTTGGTCGGGTCGTCCGGCACCTGCCACACCTCGCTGCCGGTGAGGAAGGTCTGCGGGTCCGTCACGTGATAGCGGGTGAGCAGCTCGCGCTGGACCTTGAACAGGTCCTGGGGATAGCGCAGATGGGACAGCAACTGCGGGGAGATCGCGCTCTTGGGCAGCACCGTGCCGGGAAACGCCTTCATCCAGGTCTTCAGCACCGGGTCCGCGGTGTCCCACTGGTACAGCTTGACCTCGCCGGTGTACGCGTCGACGGTCGCCTTCACCGAGTTGCGGATGTAGTTGACCTGGTTCTGCGGGGCCACCACGCTGCGGTTGTCGCTGCCGGCGGTCAGCGAGTCGGCCGTGGTGTCGCCGAGGGTCGTACGGGAGGAGTACGGGTAGCCGTTCGACGTCGTGTAGCCGTCGACGATCCACTGTATGCGGCCCTTGACGACGGCCGGGTAGGCGTCGCCGTCGATGGTCAGCCAGGGGGCGACCGCCTCGACGCGCTCCTTGGGCGTGCGGTTGTACAGGATCCGCGAGCCCTTGCCGATCGCGCCCGAGTACAGGATCTGCGGCTCGTTGAACGCCATCGCGTACGCCGCCCGGTTGAGCGGGTTGTCGAGGTTCACACCGCTCTTGCCGGTGTAACTGGTGGTCACCTCACCGTTGTTGTCCGTGGGGCGGTCGATCTCCTTCTGGGGGCCGCCGACGATGGAGTACGTGGTGGTCTTCTCGCCGTAGTAGACCCGCTGCTCGTAGGTGCCCAGGTCGCCCTTGGACGGCAGGTCGGACTCGGTGAAGACGGGCTGGCCGTCGGCCGCCTCGGTGCCCTTGGCGGCGACCACGCCGTAGCCGTGCGTGTAACGGAAGTGGTCGTTGATCCAGTTGTGCTTGATGCCCTTGCCGTCGAGGTTCAGCTCGCGCACGCCGATGACGGTGTCCTGGAGCTTGCCGTCCTTGGTGGGGTACCGGTCGACGTCGAGGTTGGCCGGGAACCCGTAGTAGTCCTTCATCTGCTGCGCCTGCTGGAACGTCGGCGAGACGATGTTCGGGTCCATGATCCGGATGCTCGCCGCGTCGTCCACGTCCGCGCGCAGCTTGGCCTTGTCCGTGGTGGTGGACTTGCCGTCGTACGGGGTGACCTCGGTGTCGTCGATGCCGTACGCCGCGCGGGTCGCCGTGAGGTTCTTCTGGACGTACGGGGCTTCCTTGGCCTGTTCGTTGGGCTCGACCTGGAACTTCTGCACGATCGCCGGGTAAAGCCCGCCGATCAGGATCGCCGACAGGACCATCAGGCCGAAGCCGATGACGGGCAGCTGCCAGGTGCGCCGCCACAGGGTGGCGAAGAACAGCAGGGCGCAGATGACGGCGATGCAGAACAGGATCGTCTTGGCCGGCAGATAGGCGTTGGCATCGACATAGCGCAGCCCTGTCCAGTCGCCGGTGTCCTTGAAGGCGCTGGACTTCACCGCCAGGCCATACCGGTCGAGCCAGTAGGCGACCGCCTTGAGGGCGACGAACAGGCCGAGCAGCACCGAGAGGTGCCCGGTCGCGGCGGCGGTGGCGCGCGCGCCGGGGCTGGTCAGACGCAGCCCGCCGTACAGGTAGTGCGTGAAGGCGGCGGCGATCAGGCACAGGATGACGGCGGCGAAGCCGAAGGCCAGCAGGAACCGGAACCAGGGCAGATCGAAGGCGTAGAAGGCGATGTCGAGGTGGAACTGGGGGTCCTTCTTGTGGAAGGGCACTCCGTTCACCCACATCAGCCAGGTGCGCCACTGGCCGGCCGCCGAGGCGCCCGCGATCAGCCCGACCAGGGCGCAGACACCGACCAGCAGCCAGGTCTTGTACGGCGCGAGGCCCATCCGGTAGCGGTCCAGGCTCTGCTGCTCCATGGACATGGCGCTCAGCGGGGGCCGCAGCCGGTGGGCCAGCCAGATGTTGACGCCGACCACGGACGCGGCCAGCAGACCGAAGACGAAGAACAGCCCGATCTTGGTCCACAGGGTGGTGGTGAACACGGACGAGTAGTGCACCGACCGGTACCAGAGCCAGTTCGTCCAGAAGCCGGCGAACATGCTGAAAGTCATACCGAGGGCGGCGAGCACGCCCAGCGTCAGGAGCAGGACCCTCACCCGCCGGGACGGTCGGCCCGCCCCCGTCCGTGGCCCCGCAGGGCCTTGGCCGCGGTCCGGCATCTGGAAAGCCAAGGTGCGCCCCTCGAAATTCGCTCTCGATCCCTCGGGCCCCCGTGCTCCGCGGGCCCCGGTGGCCCCCCGTGATCGCGGGCCGACACATATGCAACTTACTCAGGCCCTGCTCGGTTCCCGATTCCGGTGGGGAACGAGGCAGGATTGTGACCATGTCCAACACTCCCATGGCAGCGAGCCCGCTCACCCGGGCCGTACTCGAGATCGACGAGTACGCCTCCGGCCTCGGCTGGGACCAGCCCGCTCGCCTCTTCGCCCTCGTAGACACCGCCCGGCTGCGCAGCCAGGAGCCCGCGCTCGCGGCCCAGCTGGGCCTGGAGGACGAGTCCGAGACCGCCGGTCTCACCCCGATCGAGCAGGACGAGATCCCGTCCGGCAAGCCGCTCGACGAGTTCCTCGCCACCATCGCCTGGCCCGACGCGGTGGCCGGCTGCGCGCTCACGGTGGAGCGGCTGATGCTGCCGCCGTCCGCCGAGGCGCAGGTCCCGAAGAACCTCAGCGAGGCCAAGCTGGCCAAGTGGGTGGCGGACCACCCCGAGCGCCAGGAGGTGCGGATGACGGTGGCGGTGCTGCGCGGCGGCGCCCGCGAGTCGGCGCTGCGGCTGCGCGAGAAGGACTCCCCGACGGAGGTCCTCACCGGCCCCGACCTGGTGCCGGGCCTCGCGGACGCCCTGACGGCGACGTTCGCCGACTGATCTCCCGCCGACTGATCTTCTTGTACGACAGCAGGGGCGCCGCCGGCATTTGCCGCTGGGGGCGCCCCTGTTCCTTGGCGCGGCGCAGGGGGCTTGCGACGGCACTCGGGGGCGTGCCACGGCGCGGGGAGCCAGCGACGGCACCGAGGGCTTGTCACGGCACCGGGGGACGCCCTCGGCCCGAGCGGCGGCCCCCGGTCATGTCACGTCGCTCCGGCCGGCCTCAGCCCTTGGCCGTGCACTTCGGCAGGGCCGCGGTGTTTCCGTCGCGGATGTCCTTGAGCGCGGCCAGCGCGTCCTTGATCGTCTTCACCTTGACCAGGGTGAGCCCGCCCGGCTTGTCCGCGGCGGCCTCGGCGCAGTTGTCGGCGGGCGTCAGGAAGTACTGGGCGCCCTTGTTCCGCGCGCCGACGGTCTTCATGTCGACCCCGCCGATCGGCCCGACGGTGCCGTTGTCGTCGATGGTGCCGGTGCCGGCCACGAACTTGCCGCCGGTCAGGTCGCCGGGTGTGAGCTTGTCGTAGATGCCGAGTGCGAACATCAGACCGGCGCTGGGCCCGCCGACATCGGCGAGCTTGATGTCGATCGTGAACGGAAACGTGTGATCGGTCCCGGCCGAGATGCCGACGATGGCCCGCTTGGGCCCGCTGTCGTCGGAGGCGGCGGTGGTGATCGTGACGTCCTGGGTCTTCACGGCCGTCTTGTGGGCCTTCTCGGCGGCGGCCTGCTCCTTGGCGGGGACGACGGTGAAGACCACCTTCTGGCCCGCCTTGTGCTTGGTGACGAAACCGGCGACGTCGGAGGGCTGCCGGACCGCGTGGCCGTCGACCGCCTTGATCACGTCACCGGCGTGCAGCCTGCCCTCGGCCGGGGAGCCCTTGACCACGGTGGAGACGATCACCCAGGACTTCACCGGGACGTTCAGCTGCTTCAGGGCGGCGACCTTGGCGCTCTCCTGGGACTGGCTGAACTCCTCGGCGTTCTGCTGGGAGGACTGCTCCTCCGTCGTCCCCTTCGGGTAGAGCGTGTCGTGCGGCACGACCTTGCTGTCGCGCGACAGCCAGCCGTAGACGGCCTCCACCAGGTTCATCCGGAAGTCCACGCTGGTCACGCGCACGGTGGTCATGTTCAGGTGACCGTCCGTCGGGTACGTCTTGCGGCCGGAGATCTGGAGCACCGGCTCGCCCTGATGGTCCCCGAGCGTGTTCACGGTCGGGCCGGGGGACATCTCCGCGTACGGCACGGGGATGAGCACTCCGGCGCACAGGAGCGCGATCAGCATCAGGGTGGAGGCGAGCATCGTCGCGGTGCGGCGTGGCATGCCCCGACAGTACGTGACACGTCTGTCGGCGCACTGTCAGGGCACCCCTGTCAGACGCCGCCCGCGCCCGTGGTGGACCGCTCCATCGCCTCGCGGAACCGGGCGTATCCATCCAGCTCGGGCCCGTCGCTACGGGCCCTGCGCGTCCTGTTGGCCCAACTGCCCCACAGCCCGCCGCCGACCGCACCCATGAGCGGAATCAGCAGCCAGACAAGCGCGCCCATGCCGACCTCCCAACACTGTGAGCGTCCGCAACTGACTGATCAGCAGATTAACCATCCGCACCCACAACGCTCACGTGCGGGGGGCGGTTACGCAACCGGAGACAGTGATGGGCCGGGAGTGACCGGTTCGGCGCAGCGCTCCGCCCCGTTTCGACAGGTCTCGCCCGTTTTCGGCGCGTCCCGGTCCGCTTCAGCGCGCCCCCGTCCGCTTCAGCAGGCGCCGACCCACTCCTCCGTGCCGTCCGAGAACTTCTGGTGCTTCCAGATGGGTACCTCGTGCTTGATGTCGTCGATCAGCTTCCGGCACGCCTCGAAGGCCTCCGCGCGGTGCGGGCATGCCACGGCGACGACCACTGCCATGTCCCCCACGCCCAGCTCCCCGACCCGGTGCACGGCCGCCAGGGCCCGCACGGGATGGTTTGCGACGACCTTCTCGGCGATCCGCCGCATCTCGGCCTCGGCACTGGGATGGCAGGAGTAGCCGAGCGCGTCCACGTCGGCGCCCCCGTCGTGGTTGCGCACCGTCCCGACGAACAGCGCGATCCCGCCGGCCGCCGCGTCGCCGACCGCCCGGAACACCTCGTCCACCGAGAGCGCGCTCTCCCGGACGCCGATCAGCTTGACGGGATCCTGCGCGGCCCGCTCGCCGGGGTGCTCGCTCATCTCAGCCATGCCCCCATCGTGCCGCACGGCCGGGACGGCGAGGAATACGAGGTTCACCCGGCGCGAACGCGGTCGTATTGGATGCTCGTACGGACGGGTTGGATGCTCGTATCGGACGGGACCGGCCGCGATGCCCGTACGGCCGCGGCCGGCCTGACGCCCGTACGGCCGCGGCCTGCCCGGACGCCCATACCGCCGCGGCCCACCCGGACGCCCGTACGGACGCCGCCTACCGCCGGCGCGCCTTGCGGGCCCGCCGTACCACCGCGGCCGCGCCCAGCAGGGCGACCGTCGCGCCGGCCGCGCCCGCCGCCGTGGCGTCCTTGCGGCCGAGCCGCCGGCCGGCCACCGTATGCCGCCCGGAGACCTCCTCCAGCAGCTCCGCGAGGACGTCCTCGTTGGTCCACTTCGGCCGCCATCCCGCGTCGTGCAGCCGGCTCCCGCTGACCACCCACGGGTACATCGTGTAGGCCAGGTCGCCCGCCGGGGACGGGGTGAGCCCGATCCGGTGCAACCGGGCCGCCGCGCCGAGCGCGACCGCCGAGGGCAGCTCCATGCGCCGGATGCCGCTGAGCTCCTCGACCTCCTCCTGCTCCAGCCACCCGTCGCAGCCGACCGCCAGCTCCCCCTCGACCTTCTCCAGGACGGCGTACTCCAGGGCCCCGCACAGATCCTCGACATGGCAGAACTGCCACGCGGGCCGCGACCCGGCCACTACAAGGAGCCGCGGTGACTCGAAGTACCTGGTCAGCGCGGTGTCCGTGCCGCCGACGAGCACGGCGGGGCGTACGACGGTGACGTTCAGACCGGGGTGTGCGCGGGGCGCGCGCCGGGCGAGGCGCTCGATCTCCAGCAGGTCCCCGACGCCGGTCGCCTCGGCCGTCGCCCGCAGCTCGGCGTCCTCCGACAGCGGCAGCTCGTTGTCCGGCAGCGCGCCGTAGACCATCGCGGAGGTGCACAGCACCACCCGGTGCACGCCGGCCGCCGCCGCGGCGGTCAGCACGGTCTGCGTCCCCCGGACGTTGTAAGCGGTCCGCGCGGCCGCGTCGCTGCCGAGATCCAGGTCGAGCGCGAGGTGGACGACCACGTCGGCGCCGCGCAGTTTGTCGGCGATGGCCGGATCGCGGACGTCCAGGATGTGCCACTGCGCCTCTTCGCACTCCCCGCGCCGCTCGTCGATCGCGACGACCCGCCGGATCTCCTCCGACGCGGCGAGCCGCGCCGTGAGCAGGGCTCCGACGCCGGTCGCGGCGCCGGTGACCGCCACGACGGGCCCGCGCACGGCGGGTCTGCGCCCGGCGGACGCCTCTGAGTGGTTTCGCGCTGCGCGAACCTGCGGATCTGGGGAACTCACCCGGCATCTCCAGCGGTTGTCTTCTGTACGGGCGCGGTGACGCGCGCGTACGAGGTGCATCCATCCTGCCGCAGGGCTCCCGCGGGCGGAGCATCGAGGCCCGATCGGGTCCGGGTGTCTACGCTGGGTGGTGTTGTCGGGCAGCCGCGCCGCCGGAGAAGACCGGTGGCCTTACCAGCCGAGGAATCCCGTGAGTGACACCCCATTCGGTTTCGGCCTTCCGCCGGAGGAGCCGGAGGACGGCGACGAGGGCAAGAAGAAGGACCAGCAGAGCGGTGGTGAGCAGGGACCGGCCAACCCGTTCGGTTTCGGCGGTATGCCCGGAGCCGGTGGCTTTGGCGGCCCCGGCGCCGGCAATCCGCTCGCTGCCATGTTCGGTTCGCTGAACCCCACCGACCTCGGTGCCGCGTTCCAGCAGCTGGGCCAGATGCTCTCCTACGAGGGCGGCCCGGTGAACTGGGACATGGCCAAGCAGATCGCCCGCCAGACGGTCGCCCAGGGCACCGCGGACGGCACCAAGGACGCCAGCGTCGGCCCGTCCGAGCGCAAGGCCGTGGAGGAGGCCGTACGCCTGGCCGATCTGTGGCTGGACGACGCCACCTCCCTGCCGTCGGGCTCCGCCTCGGCCGTCGCCTGGTCGCGCGCGGAGTGGGTCGAGGCGACCCTGCCCGCGTGGCGCGAGCTGGTCGACCCGGTCGCCGAGCGGGTCGGCGCGGCCATGGGCGATGTGCTGCCCGAGGAGATGCAGGCCATGGCGGGCCCGCTGATCGGCATGATGCGCTCGATGGGCGGCGCCATGTTCGGCACGCAGATCGGGCAGGCCGTCGGTGTGCTCGCGGGCGAGGTCGTCGGCTCCACGGACATCGGCCTGCCGCTCGGCCCGGCCCGCAAGGCCGCGCTGCTGCCGGCCAACGTGGAGGCGTTCGGCAAGGACCTGGGCGTGCCGCTGGACGAGGTCCGGCTCTACCTGGCCCTGCGCGAGGCGGCCCACCAGCGCCTGTTCGCGCATGTGCCGTGGCTGCGCTCGCACCTGTTCGGCGCGGTCGACGGCTATGCGCGCGGCATCAAGGTCGACACCGCCAAGCTGGAGGACGTGGTCGGCCAGTTCGACCCGCAGAACCCGGAGCAGCTTCAGGACGCGCTCCAGCAGGGCATGTTCCAGCCCGAGGACACGCCCGAGCAGAAGGCCGCCCTGGCGCGCCTGGAGACCGCTCTGGCGCTCGTGGAGGGCTGGGTGGACGCGGTGGTCCACGCCGCCGCCAAGCCCCGGCTGTCGTCCGCCGACGCGCTGCGCGAGACCCTGCGCCGCCGCCGCGCCACCGGTGGCCCGGCCGAGCAGACGTTCGCCACGCTGATCGGCCTGGAGCTGCGCCCCCGCCGGCTGCGCGACGCCTCCCGCCTGTGGGCCTCGCTCACCGACGCGCGCGGCGTCGACGGCCGGGACGCCCTGTGGCACCACCCGGACATGCTGCCGACCGCGACCGACCTGGACGACCCGGACGGCTTCGTGCACCGCGAGCAGCTGGACTTCTCCGAGCTGGACAAGATGCTCGGCGAGGCCGCCGGCAAGCCGGACCTGCGCAAGGACGCCGAGAAGGACGACAAGGACGGCAAGGGCGACAAGGCCGGGGGCGACGACACAGAGTGAGCCTGTACGACGACGCGGTCCTCGTCCTCAAGGGGTACGAGGGCCAGGACGAGCTGCGCCAGTCCTACCTGGACCACCTGGCGGCCCACCCCGACGGCATGTGGAAGGCCTGTCACGCGGGCCATGTCACGGCGAGCGCCCTGGTGATCGACCCCGAGCGCGGCCGGGTGCTGCTCACCCTCCACCGCAAGCTGCGGATGTGGCTCCAGATGGGCGGCCACTGCGAGCCGGGCGACGCGACCGTGGCGGCGGCCGCGCTGCGCGAGGCGACCGAGGAGTCGGGCATGGCGGGGCTGACGCTGCTGCCCGGCGGCCCGGTGCGCCTGGACCGGCATCCGATCCCGTCGCCGTGCCACTGGCACTACGACGTCCAGTACGCGGCGCTGGCCCCCTCCGGCGCCGTCGCGGCGATCAGCGACGAGTCCCTGGACCTGCGCTGGTTCGGCTACGACGAGGTCGCGAGCGTGGCCGACGAGTCGGTCGTACGACTCCTGGCCGCGGCCCACGCGAGGCTGTGAGCCGGTAAGGGGCGACCGCCATGGCGATCGCCCCTTACTTGCTCTACGGGTGGGCGTTCTGCTTCTGCCCTACGGGTGTGCGTCTCCCGGCGGTCAGCTCCAGACGTTGCCCTGGTTGGCGCCGCGCGCCCCGTGCTGGCCCATGCCGAACTGGGCGGCGAGGCCCTGACCGATCACCGCGTGCTGCGGCGGCAGCAGCTCGCTGGGCTGGACCAGCGCGAACCCGGAGCCCATGAAGCTCAGCTCCCAGCCCTCACCGGTGTTGCCGCGCCTGCGCCACACCCCGGAGGAGTGCGTCTGGGCCTGCATCTGCACACGCAGCCCGGTCGACCAGGCCACGATCGCGTCGGCGTCGCAGTTGACGTACCGGTCCGGGGTGACCTGCATCAGCAGCGGCGACCCCGAGGTCATCAGGGCGACCCGGCCGCGCCCGGTGATGTTGAGCTGGTACTTCCCGGAGCCGGAGATGCCGTAGAGGCTGTCGACGGCGATGACCTCGTGGTGCAGCGAGGAGTCCATGGCGAGGACGTAGGAGCTGTCGACGGTCAGCCCGTCCTGCTCCACGTCCATGATGTGCACGTGCTGGGCGAGGTTGGCCAGATAGACCGTGCCCTGGCCGTGGCAGCGCATCAGGTCCAGGCCCTCGCCGGTGTGGGCACGCGCGCGCCGCTGGTTGCCACTGCGGTACTCGGCGTCGAACTCGACCAGGCCCTGGTAGGCGACCATGGTGCCCTTGCGGGCCAGGAGGTCGTCGTGGCCCTCCAGGACGACGCGCAGCAGCTGCGCGTTCTGGAGGCTCCAGCGCTCCTGCGTCTGATTGTCGTTGTAGGCGAAAATCGGGCTCTGCATGGTGTGTTGACTCCCCCTCAGCCCCGGACCCGCAGGCGGTCGGTGCTGTCCTCGCTGGGCTGGACGACGACGATGCCCTGTCCGGAGAAGGCCATCTGGTAGGCCTCGCCGCTGCCCCGGCCGATCAGCGACTGCGCCTTGAAGCTGCGCTTGCCCTTGACCTTGAGGTTCGGCGACCAGGCGACGAGCGCGTCCGGGTCCACGTACGTCTCGTCCTCGCCGCCGCCGCAGTCCACGACGATCGGCGTGCCGCGGGAGGTCAGGGCGACCCAGCCCTGCCCGGAGATCCGCGTGTTCCACAGGCCCTGCCCGGCGAACTTCGCGAGCCCCTTGACCCGCTCCACACCCCAGCTCAGGTGGGCGTCGAAGGCGAGCAGGTTGGTGGCGTTGACGGAGATGCCGTCGCCGTCGAGGTTGATCACGACGACGTTCGCGCCGTAGTCGGCGAGATAGAGCAGCCCGTCCCCGGAGCACTTCATCAGCGGGGCGCCCTCGCCGGTGATCCAGTCGCGGGCGATCTGGCGGACGGCCGGCGGGTTGGGCTCGTACTGCACGAAGCCCTCGTAGGCGACCATCGAGCCCACGCGCGCGAAGAGGTCGTTGCCGGTCTGCATGGCGACCTTGAGCATGTAGTCGCCGTGGTTCGCCATACGGGCGGTGACGGGTGCGGGAGCGAAGCCCGCGAGCGGCTGGTTCATGACGGGCTCCCTCAGACCTCGTACGGCTGGACGACGATGAAGTTGCCGGGCGCGCCCCGGAACTGGAGGTTGACGCTCTCGCCGGTGTCGCCGGGGTAGGCGTTGCGGCGCATGCGGACCTGGCTGGAGACGATCACCTGGGCGGCCGCCGACCAGGCCACCACCGCGTTGCAGTCGGCGAAGGTGATCGGGGTGACCGGCAGCACCACGGGCGTGCCGTGCGTCTTGACGACGATGGTGCCGGTGCCCTGGAACTGCATCGTGAACAGCGCGCCGCCGGGAATGCCGTGGCCCTCGATGCGGCGGACCTCGTACTGGAGGGTCTCGTCGAAGGCGAGCACGTTCTCGGCGGACACGCAGATCGCGTCGCCCTGGAGCTCGATCGGGTGCAGGTTGGTGGCGTTCTCGGCGAGGAACACCTGGCCCTGGCCGGTGCAGCGCATCAGCTGCATCTCCTGGCCGGTGGTGTTGCCGACGATGCGTCCGGCGAAACCGGCGCCCTTGTAGCCGAAGTCGACCTTGCCCTGGTAGAGCACCATGCTGCCCTGCTTGGCCAGCACCGGCTGTCCGCCGATGCCGAGGTCGACGCGCATGAGCTTCTTGTTCTGCTGCGTCCAGCGCTGCCCGGTGGGCGTCTCCTTGAACTTCTGGAGCGCGACGCCCACACCGGCACCGCCCTGCGGGGCGCCCTGGGGCACACCGTAGGAGGCGGCCTGCTGGCCGGGGATCTGCCCGTAGCCCGGCGGCATGGGCGCGCCGGACTGTCCGCCGTAGCCGGGCGGCATCGGGGCGGCAGGCCGGCCGCCGTAGGAGGGCTGCGGGGGCTGGCCGTACGACGGCTGCTGCGGCGGCTGCCCGTACGGCGCGGGGGCCGGGGCAGGCGGCGGGACGGGGGGCGGGACGGTGCCCGTCGGCCCGGCGGGCGGGGTCAGGGGTGCGATCACCGTCGGGGCGCCGTGCACGTCCGGCGCGGTCGGGGCCGGGGGCGGGGTCTGGCCGGGGGGTGTGAACCCTTGCGGGGGTGTGTTGCCGGCCGGCGGGGCGTAGCCCTGGGCGGCGGGCTGGGGGGCCGCGGGGGCGGGCGCCGGGGCGGGGCCCGGCGGGGCGGCGAAGGCGGGCGGGGCGGCGGCCTCGGCGGGCGGGGCGAACGCGGGCGGGGCGAAGCCGGGGGCACCGGACTGGGGCTGCGGCTCCGGCGCGGCGGGCGCCTCCTCCTCCAGCACCTCGCCGCCGAAGTTCTTCAGCAGCGCCTCCAGGCCGCCGTCGAAGCCCTGTCCGACCGCGGCGAACCGCCATCCGTCCTTGAAGTAGATGTCGCCGAGCATGACGGCCCGCTCGGTGGAGAACTCCGCGCCGGTGAAGGAGTACCGGGCGACCTCCTCGCCGCCCGCGACGATCCGCAGGTAACCGGGGCCGACCTGCGACATCTGCCCGGCGCCGTCGAGCGTCGCCGTGAAGGACAGCTTGCGGATCCGCTCCGGGAGGCGGTCGAGCGTGACCCGGAACGACTCCGTGTCGCCCGCCTGGGCCCCGAGCAGCTGGATGGACTCCTCCGGCGATTTCGGCTGGTTGAAGAAGACGAAGTAGCGGTCGTCCGAGAGCCGTTCCTCGGCGTCCAGGCCGAAGCAGCTGATGTCGAAAGTCAGTCCGGGGCCGGCGATCTGCACGCCTACGTACAGATCGGTGCCCGCCGTGAGGTCGCTGATCCTGGCCTTGTGGCCGCGTTGGAATTCCCTGGCCATGCGCTACGACCGTCCCCCATCCCGAAATATGAGTGCGTCGCGCCAGGCTAACGGCTGTGTCCGGTCATCACTCCGGCCGGTCCCCGTCGGTACAGACCCGGTACACAACCGATTCCGGCCACACACACGCGGGCCTCGGGATCACTCGCCCTGTGCGTCGGGCACATGCGGCAGCCGTGCGGCGGCGACCACGCCCTCCAGATAGCCGCGGGCCCGCTCGGTGCGCGGATACGCCTCCAGCAGCCGCCAGAAGTCGGGACCGTGGCCGGGGACCAGGAGGTGCGCCAGTTCGTGGCAGAGCACGTAGTCGATGACGTACTCGGGCATGCCCTGGAGCCGGTGGGAGAGGCGGATGCTGCCCTCGGCCGGGGTGCACGAGCCCCAGCGGGTGTTCTGGTTGGTGACCCAGCGCACGGAGGCCGGGCGGGCGCTGCCGTCGAAGAACTGCGCCGACAGCCGCTCGGCGCGCTCGGCCAGTTCGGCGTCACCGAGCACCCGCCGGCTCTCCTGGGCGGCGAGTTTGTCGAGCATGACGGTCACCCAGCGCTGCTCCTCCGCCTTCGACATCCGGGCGGGGATCAGTACGACCGTACGATCGCCCTCACGGTACGCGGAGACCGTGCGGCGGCGTCGGGCACTCCTGCGGACCTCGATCGCGCTCGTCGCGCTGCGCTCTGTCTTTCCGGCGCGGTGCTGCAAGGGGTCGGCGGACACGCCCCGACGTTACCCGCTGAGCAGGGGCAAAGTCCCGGCTCCCGGACGGTTCGCCGTGCCTGCCGGTTCATATGAAGATCACCGCCGCCTGTGGATAACTTTCCACGCCTCGCGGGCCGAGCGGGCATGCTGGCAGGCGTCGGCGGAACACGACCGATCCGCCGATGTCCTGACAGTCATGCCGATACAGGGAAATGGGGGCCTGTCATGCATCCGGTGGTGAAACCCGCGCTGCGCCGCGGCTGGCGTGATCTCGGCACGGTGCAGTTCGGGATGACGCCCGCGCACGCGCTGACACTGGGCCCGATGGACACCGCCACCAGCCGCTTCCTGGACCTGCTCAACGGCACCCGCGGGCTGCCGCTGCTGCGCGCCGAGGGCCGCCGGCTGAAGCTGCCGGAGGGCCGGGTCGACACTCTGGTGGACCGGCTGGCCCGCGCGGGCCTCGTGGACGACGCGCGCGGCGGCGGACCGGCCGCGGACGCGCTGCGCGGGAGGACGGAGGTGCTGCGGCGGCTGCGCCCCGACCTCGCCTCGCTCTCCCTGACCTCGCCGGAGCCGGGCGGCGCGCTGGCCCGGCTGGCCGCCCGCCGCGCGCTGCGGGTCCGGGTGCTCGGCGCGGGACGGGTGGGGGCCGTGGTGGCGGCGGTGCTGTCGGGCGCGGGCGTCGGCGAGGTGGAGGTGCGCGATGAGGGGCGGGTGCGGCCGTGGGACGTGGCACCGGGCGGACTGCCCGCCGAGTCGGTCGGTGACCTGCGGGCCGCGGCGGCAGCGGCGGCCGTCCGCCGGGCCGCCCCGGACCGCCCGCCCCGCCATGCCCACTCCCCCGGCTCCGGCGCCGGGGAACCCGGCCTCTCCCTGGTGATCCTCGCGCCACGGGACGAGGTGGCCGTGCACGCCCCGGACCCGCGCGCCGCGCAGCCGCTGCTCGCCTCGGGCACCCCGCATCTGTACGCGGGTGTGGTGGAGGGCACAGGAGTCGTCGGCCCGCTGGTGCTGCCCGGCGAGACGGCCTGCGCCGGCTGTCTGCACGAGTCGCGCACGGACCGGGACCCGGCCTGGCCCCGACTGCTCGCCCAGTGGCGCTCCGGCGCCGGAACCCGCCCGGTCGGGGCCTGTGACCTGGCCCTTTCCACGGCGGTCGCCGGACTGGCCGCCGCCCACGCCCTGGCCTTCCTGGACGGCGCGTCGCCCTCCGCGGCGGGCGCCCGCTGGGAGGTGTCCCTACCCGGTCTGAACTGGCATTCCCGCCCCCTCCCGCCGCACCCGGCCTGCCGCTGCGGCGCGGCGGACAGGGCGGGTGACAAAGCAGACGGGGCACACTCCGCAATCCGCGGGCCCGCACGCGCGACAATGGCGGTGCAACGGCCGTCGACGGAGCGGGCACGCGAAGCGGGCGCGGCACGGCCGACAGGGACTTGGAGGGCGCATGTCTGATCTTCCCCGCAAGGCGGTCACCCGGACCGCCAAGCTCGCCGCGCTCCCGCTGGGCTTCGCCGGCCGGGCGACCTGGGGGCTGGGCAAGCGGATCGTGGGCGAATCCGCGGAGATCGTCGGCCGGGAGCTGCAACAGCGCACGGCGGAGCAGCTTTTCAAGGTGCTGGGCGAGCTGAAAGGCGGGGCCATGAAGTTCGGGCAGGCCCTGTCCGTCTTCGAGTCCGCGCTGCCCGAGGAGGTCGCCGGACCCTATCGGGTGGCCCTGACCAAGCTCCAGGAGGCGGCCCCGCCGATGCCGACCCGTACGGTGCACGCGGTGCTCACCGAGCGGCTCGGGCCGGACTGGCGGGAGCTGTTCGAGGAGTTCGAGGACAAGCCGGCGGCCGCGGCCTCGATCGGCCAGGTGCACCGGGCGGTGTGGCACGACGGCCGCGAGGTGGCGGTCAAGGTGCAGTATCCGGGCGCCGGCGAGGCCCTGCTGTCCGACCTCGTCCAACTGGGCCGCTTCGCCCGGCTGTTGGGGCCGCTCATTCCGGGCGTAGACATAAAGCCGCTGATCGCGGAGTTGCGGGACCGGGTCTCCGAGGAGCTGGACTACGCCCTGGAGGCCGCCGCGCAGACGGCGCACGCGCGGGAGTTCGCGGGCGATCCGGACGTGGTGGTCCCGGCGGTGGTGCACCAGTGCGAGCAGGTGCTGGTGACGGAGTGGATCGACGGCATCCCGCTGTCGGAGATCATCGCCGACGGCACGCCGGAGCAGCGGGACCGGGCCGGTCAGCTACTCGCCCGCTTCCTGTTCTCGGGCCCGGCCCGCACCGGGCTGCTGCACGCCGACCCGCATCCGGGCAACTTCCGGCTGCTGCCGGGCGGCCCGGACGGCGAGGACGACTGGCGGCTCGGGGTCCTGGACTTCGGCACGGTCGACCGGCTTCCCGGAGGGCTGCCGACACCGATCGGGATCTCCCTGCGGCTGACGCTGGACGGCGACGCGGAGACGGTCTACGGGCTGCTGTGCGAGGAGGGATTCGTCAAGGAATCCATAGAGCTCGATCCCGACGCGGTGCTCGACTATCTGCTGCCGATCATCGAACCGGCCCGCGTGGACGCGTTCACCTTCACCCGCTCCTGGATGCGCAGCCAGGCCGCCCGCATCGCCGACCCGCGTTCCCCCGCCTACCAACTCGGCAAGCAGCTCAACCTGCCCCCCGCCTACCTCCTCATCCATCGCGTCACCCTCAGCACCATCGGTGTCCTGTGCCAGCTGGGCGCCACGGTCCGCCTCCGCGAGGAGCTGGAGTCCTGGCTGCCGGGCTTCTTCCTGACGGACGATGCGGAAGCTCTGGAGGAGACGGAGGAGGAGCACCTGGAAGGCGACGTCGCCGAGGAGTCCGCGGCGGAGGCGTGACCCCGGTGGTGGATCACCACCAGTCGGAGTCCAGGCGGCCCTCGATGGCGCGGAGGTTGTCGCGGGAGCAGGCGGCGCAGAAGTAGCGGGGGACGCCGTCTTCCACGGAGCAGGTCCAGGTGGCGGGGTGGGGGGGCGGGGGCGGGGACACCGCAGCGGGCGCACACGAGGGGGGCCGGGCGCTCCGTGCGGCCGCCCTGATCGCTTCCTGAGGGAAGACTCGTCACCCGGTGACGATAACTCCGTGGCCGGCGGGCAGCACGCAGAACGCACCGCGGGGGCCGGTCCGTTCGGCCGGACCGGCCCCCGCGGGAAGTCACCGCATCGGTCGGGTCCTCCCCCGCGCGGGGAGGCACCTTTTTTCTCGTATGCGGTCTCTGCGGTCGCTACTGCATGACGGCCATGGCGAGCGCGCGGCGGGCGCGCAGGGAGGCGCGTTCGGCGCGGCGCTGCATGCGCTGGGCGACGGCCAGGCGGTTGGCCTGGCGTTGCCGCCGGGCCTCATGGAGGCGCTCGTGCATATGCGCACGGGCCAGGGCTTCTTGCATGAGTTGCATCTCTCGGGTCCTGTTCTGGCGGGCTTCGGTCGCGCCGGAGGTGGAGTCTGGGGTCACGGAGCCTGCGGGCTCGCTGGTGGACGGCTTCATCGGGGCCTGCTTCTTGGGGTCGTGCGTGAGGGGACGGTCGATCGTTCCGGTGGTGTTCATGCTGTGACCGGGTTCTTCCGCGGGCGGCCACGCGGCCGCTTCCGGGCGACGACGACACCCTGGACGAACAGCTCGCCACCCCAGACGCCCCAGGGCTCACGCCGCTCCTTCGCCCCGGCGAGGCAGGCCTCCATCAGGGGGCAGGTGCGGCAGAGGGACTTGGCGTACTCCACGTCCGTGGGCGACTCGGCGAAGAAGACCTCCGGGTCGTAGGAGCGGCACGGGACGGGTACGCCAAGGTTCTCGATGGCGTCGTCGAGCGCGGTGAGCGCGGTGAGCGGGATCAAGGTGGAGTCCTCCGTGAGGCCGGGCGGGGGGATCGTTTGCGAAGGCGGTACGGACGGGGCGTGCGCTTCGAGTTGCACGGGTGGTCTTCCTCGTCTGGTCGTCCGGCCGGTTGACCGGGTGTCGGCTGGTACCGGGTTCTTTTCTTGTCCCGAGGCCCCTTCGCGCCGTCCTTCCCGTTCGGGAAAAACTGAAGGGCCGCGGATCCCGGATGGGGTTCCGCGGCCCTGAAGGCGCCGGCCTGATCGAGTCAGGCTGGATAACTCCAGGGTTTTGGCCCACGGAAGGCCCACATCTGGTGGTGCTGCGTCGTCTGCTTCCGGAATCCGGCACCAGTCGCCGTGAAGGCATAGGCAGTTGCCTGCGCCTCTACTGCTCCCAGTGCCTTGGTCGGTCGCTCATTGCGCTCGTCGCGGACGGGAAGGCCCGCGACGGGCAGGGAGGACGCCGGGCGCGCGGCACGGATGCCGGACAGACCGGTGCCCCGGTCGAGGACGCCGAGCAGGCAGAGGGAGACGGCCGAGCGATCGGTCAGTTTGGCCGTGCGGATGTCGCTGACGTTGATGCTGATCACTGGACTCGCCTCCTCTCGGCGTCTCAGGGACCGGTGAACCGGTCCGTTTCGTATATGCAAGTACATCACGGAGAGCGGGCCTTGGAGAAGGCCGCTGCTTCCGTGCCTAGAACCTATGGGGATTCCCGGCGCATGCGCAAACTATTTTTGCGACGAGTTCGCATCAGTCCGCCTCGATCTCGCCATCAAGCTCCTGACCTGCGCAGATGGCCAGAACTTCGGCTCCGTAGCTGCGCAGCTTGCGGCTGAGGACGCCGGGGATGCGGGAGAGTTCGGCGGCGCTGTCCGGGCGGGCCTCGGCGATGGCCATCAGGGTGCGGTCGGTGAAGACGCAGAAGTCCGGCTGCCCGCTGTGGGCGGCCTGGATCGCGCGCCATGCGCGCAACCGCTCGTACAGCCCCTCGTCCATGTCGGAGGGGCAGTCCTCGCAGCGCATCAGCTTCATCTCGCCGGCGTCGGTGAGGGTGCGGCCGCAGACCCGGCAGCGGGCCGGGCTGCGCTGGGCGCGCCGGGGCACCGCGGTGGTGTCCGCGCCCCGGATGCCGCGCTCGACGCCTCCGGTGGACCCGGCGCTGCGGCCGACGGTGGGAGTGGTGCCGGGGCGCAGTCCGTCGAGGAAACGGCTGGCCCTGCGGCTGTGGCGGCCGCCGGGTGAGCGGGTGAGGGACCAGGAGAGGTGCAGGCGCTCGCGGGCGCGGGTGACGCCGACGTACAGGAGGCGGCGCTCCTCCTCGATCTGCTCGTCGGTCCTGGCGTAGCTGATGGGCAGCATGCCCTCGGCGACGCCCACCAGGAAGACGACGTCCCATTCCAGGCCCTTGGCCGCGTGCAGGGAGGCGAGGGTGACGCCCTGGACGGTGGGGGCGTGCTGGGCGCCCGCCCGCTCGTCCAGTTCGGCGACGAAGTCGGCGAGGGTGGCGCCGGGGCGGGCGGCGGCGAGGTCCTGGGCAAGGCTGACCAGGGCGGCGAGGGATTCCCAGCGCTCTCGGACGGCGCCGGAGCCCGCCGGGGGCTCGGGGGTCCAGCCGCCCTCGCCGGACAGCACGGCGCGCACCTGGGAGGGCAGGTCCACGACGTCGTCCAGGAGGGAGTCGTTGCCCCCGAAGCGGGCGGCGCCGCGCAGGGCGGCGCCGGCCTTGCGCACCTCGGGCCGGTCGAAGAAGCGCTCGGCGCCGCGCAGCTGGTAGGGGACGCCCGCGTCGGCGAGTGCCTGCTCGTAGGTCTCGGACTGGGAGTTGGTGCGGAACAGGACGGCGATCTCGGCGGCGGGGACGCCGGCGTCGATCAGCTCGCGGATGCGGCGGGCGGCGCCCTCGGCCTCGGCGGGCTCGTCGGTGTACTCGGTGTAGACGGGTTCGGGGCCGGCGGGGCGCTGGGAGACGAGTTCCAGCCGGTGGTCGGCGGCGCGGCCGTGGGCCTGGGCGAGCAGGCCGTTGGCGAGGCGGACGACCTGGGGGGTGGAGCGGTAGTCGCGGACGAGCTTGACGACGGTGGCGCCGGGGTGGCGGGCACGGAAGTCGAGCAGATGGTCGGGCGTTGCTCCGGTGAACGAGTAGATGGTCTGGCTGGCGTCGCCGACCACGCACAGGTCGTCGCGGTCGCCGAGCCAGAGTTCCAGCAGGCGCTGCTGGAGGGGGCTGACGTCCTGGTACTCGTCGACCACGAAGTGCTGGTACTGGGCGCGCACCTGTTCGGCGATGTCCTGGCGGTCCTGGAGGACGGCGACGGTGAGCAGCAGGACGTCCTCGAAGTCGATCACCGCGCGCTCGCGTTTGAGGTCCTCGTACGCCGCGTACAGGTGGGCGATCTCGGTGGGGTCGCGGGGGGCTTCGCGGCCGGCCTTCGCGGCCGCGTACGGATAGTCGGCGGGGATGGTCTGGGTGACCTTGCACCATTCGATCTCGGCGGTGACATCGCGCAGCTCGCCGCGGTCGAGCCGGGTGCCGAGGCGGGCGGCCGCGTCGCCGACGAGCTGGACCTTGCGGTCGACCAGCCGGGGCAGGCTGCCACCGACGGCTTTCGGCCAGAAGTACTGGAGCTGGCGCAGGGCCGCGGAGTGGAAGGTGCGGGCCTGGACGCCCTGGGCGCCGAGCTGGCGCAGCCGGCCGCGCATCTCGCCCGCGGCGCGGTTGGTGAAGGTGACGGCGAGCACGCTGGCGGGCTGGAGGATGCCGGAGCGCACCCCGTAGGCGATGCGGTGGGTGATCGCGCGGGTCTTGCCGGTGCCCGCACCGGCCAGCACGCACACCGGGCCACGCAGGGTGGTGGCCACTTCGCGCTGCTCGGGGTCGAGCCCTTCGAGCACCGCGTCGGCCGAGTCCGGGACGTCCGGTACCTGCGGGAGGAGGGTGGAGTGCGTTGCTGCTGTCACACAGCCATGCTGCCAGGTCGCGCGGGACGGCCGCGGCGGTTGTCCACAGGCGGGACCTCATAGTCGTACGAGTACGTCCGGCGTCAGGGCCTCATGCCTCCGGTGTCGCAGCGGGCGGGTCCGGGCCGGGCGCCCGCCTCCGCCGGGAACGCCCAGGTAGAGGCCACGCGGCCCCGCATACCCCCGGCGGGAATGGTGGAGCGTTCCCCCGCGTTCCCTCTCCGGACGACCTTTACCGAGTTGCCTGAGGAGCGCGAGAGACATGCAGGGCACTGTGACGATGTACAGCACGACGTGGTGCGGGTACTGCCGTCGGCTCAAGAGTCAGATGGACCGGGAGGGCATCGCCTACACCGAGGTCAACATCGAGCAGGACCCCGAGTCGGCGGCCTTCGTGGAGAAGGCGAATGGCGGAAACCAGACGGTCCCGACCGTGCTTTTCGCGGACGGCAGCACGCTGACGAATCCCTCGCTGGCCCAGGTCAAGCAGAAGCTCGCGGCGTAACGCGCCCGAGCGGGTAAACGGCGGTTCCCGGGCCCGAAGCGGCTCAGGAGCCGCCGTTTCCCGTGCCGGGAGCGGTGCCGGGGGCCGTCGGCGGCTTGTCCCACACCAGCACGTACCGCCACAGCAGCCGGCGCCGGAAGCGGCAGCCCGGCAGCAGGCGGCGGGCGAGCGCGCGGACCTCGCCCCAGTGCAGCTCGGTGTCCCGCACCGGCATGCCCGCCGGGCCGCGCTTGCCGCCGCGCAGCCGGGCGTACAGCCGGCTCACCGGGAGCCCGCAGCCGCTGATCACCCAGTCCAGGAGCGTGTGGTTACGGGCCAGGCCGACGACGACCAGGCGGCCGCCGGGCGCGAGCAGCCGGGTCAGGCCGGTGATCGCCGCCGCGAACGGGGCGTGGTGGACGACGGCGACCGCGGTGACGAAGTCGTGGGCACCGAGCGAGGGGCCGTCGAGATAGTCGGCCTGTATGAAGGTCACGTTCCGGGGCGGCCCGGCCTCGCGGGCCTGGCGGATCATCTCCGGTGAGCGGTCCACGGCCGTGACCCGCTCGGCACGGGCCGCGAGCTTGCGGGCCAGGAGGCCGTCGCCGCAGCCGACGTCCAGGGCCGTGCGGCAGCCGGGCGGTACGGCGGCCAGCACGGCCCGGTGGTAGTGGACGTTGTGGTTCCCGTACGGGTCCCGGCCCACCCGTAGTTCCTCAGACGAAACTGCGTGTCGGCAGCGGCTTGCCGTACCACATCTCGATCAGGCGGGCGGCGATGGAGATGCCGAAGGGCGGCAGGACCGTGCCGGACTCGAAGGCCTCGTGCAGTTCCTGGCGGGAGAACCAGCGGGCCTCGGAGATCTCGTCGCCGTCCACATTGATCTCGGTGGTGGTGGCGCGGGCCATGAAGCCGAGCATCAGGCTGGACGGGAAGGGCCAGGGCTGGCTCGCCACGTACTCGACGCCGCCGACGGTGACGCCGACCTCCTCGGCGACCTCGCGGCGCACCGCGCGCTCGATGGACTCGCCGGGCTCCACGAAGCCGGCCAGCGTGGAGAAGCGGCCCTCCGGCCAGTGCACCTGGCGGCCGAGCAGGATCCGGTCCTCCGCGTCGGTCACGGCCATGATCACGGCGGGGTCGGTGCGCGGGTAGTGCTCGGCGCCGCAGGCCTGGCAGCGGCGGATGTGCCCGGCCGCGGCGATCACGGTCCGCTCGCCGCAGCGGGAGCAGAAGCGGTGGGTGCGCTGCCAGTTCTCCAGGCCGACCGCGTGCACCATGAGCGCGGTGTCGCGCGGGGACAGCAGCAGACCCGCCTCGCGCAGGCCCGCCGGGCGCGCGGACTGGTCGATGCGGCCGGGCAGCGCGTCCTTCTGGAGCGCGAAGTAGGCGACGCCGTCCTCGTCGATGCCGAGGAAGTAGCGGTGCGCCTCGGTGAGCGGGGCCTCGAAGGAGGGGGTCATGACGAGTTCGGTGCGGCCGTCGGCCGTCTCGTCGACGAGCACCTGGCCGCCGGAGACCACGAAACAGCGGGTCGAGGGGTGGCTCCACGCCGCCGCGAGCCAGGCCTCGTCCAGCCGGTGGTGGGCGGCGCGGTCGATGCCGCCGGTGGCGGTCAGCGAGATGGGTCGGTCGGCTGTGTCGTCGGTCCAGGTGGTCACGGGTGCTTCCAACTCCCCCAGTACGGCGGTTCTCGGTTCGGCGGGCGGTTCGGGCGGACGTGGCACGGCGTACGACGGGACTGCGTGGCGTACGACGGGACGCACCGGGTCGGGCGCGGGCGGGGCGGTGTCTCCAGTGTGCCTCCCGCCCGTGGCGCCCTTCCCCACGGCGGCGCTGGTCAGGGCGTGGGCCGCCAGTTCTCGGCCAGGTCGGCCCACAGGTAGGCGCTGGTCTCGACGCCCTTGAGGAGGAGGTCCAGCTCCACCTTCTCGTTGGGCGCGTGCCAGCCGTCGGAGGGGACGGAGATCCCCAGGAAGAGTACGGGGGTGCCGAGGACCTCCTGGAGGTCGGCGGCGGGTCCGGAGCCGCCCTCGCGGGTGAAGCGGACCGGGCCCTCGAAGGCGCGGCCCATGGCGCGGGCGACGGACTCCAGGGCCGGGTGGTCGAGCGGGGTGAGGCAGGGGCGGGTGGCCGACCCGAACTCGATCTCGCAGCGGATGCCGGCGGGCACCTGCTCGGCGGCCCAGGCGCGGACGGCCTTCTCGACGTGGTCGGGGTCCTGGCCCGCGACCAGCCGGAAGGACAGCTTCACCAGGGCGGCGGACGGGATGATCGTCTTGCTGCCGGGGCCCTGGTAGCCGCCGCCGATGCCGTTGACCTCGGCGGTCGGGCGGGCCCAGATGCGCTCCAGGGTGGTGTGCCCGGCCTCGCCCGCGGTCGCGCGGGATTTGGCGGTACGCAGCCAGCGCTCCTCGTCGAAGGGCAGCTCGGCGAAGAGTTCGCGCTCCCGGTCGGTCAGCTCCACGACACCGTCGTAGAAGCCGGGGACGGCCACCCGCCCCCGCTCGTCGTGCAGGGCGGCGACCAGGCGGGCGACGGCGGTGGCCGGGTTGGGCACGGCGCCGCCGAAGGAACCGGAGTGGATGTCCTGGTCGGGGCCGTACAGCCGGATCTCGCACTCGGCCAGGCCGCGCATGCCGGTGCACACGGTCGGGGTGTCCTCGGCCCACATGCCGGTGTCGGAGACGATCACGGCATCCGCCGCCAGGCGCCCGGCCCGCTCCTCCACCAGGGCCCGGAAGTGCGGGGAGCCGGACTCCTCCTCGCCCTCGATCAGCAGCTTCAGGTTGACCGCGGGGGCGGTGCGGCCGGTGGCGGCGAGGTGGGCGCGGACGCCGAGGGTGTGGAAGAAGACCTGGCCCTTGTCGTCGGCGGCGCCGCGCGCGTAGAGGCGGTTGCCGCGGACGACGGGCTCGAAGGGCTCGCTGTCCCAGCCGTCCTCGCGGGCGGCGGGCTGCACGTCATGGTGGCCGTAGACCAGCACGGTCGGCGCGGCCGGGTCGCCGGAGGGCCACTCGGCGAAGACGGCCGGGGCGCCCGCGGTGGGCCAGACCTCGACGGTCGGGAAGCCGGTCTCCGTCAGCTTCCCGGCCAGCCAGTCGGCGCTGCGCCGCACGTCGGGCGCGTGGCCGGGCTGGGCCGACACGGAGGGGATGCGCAGCCATGCGGCGAGGTCGTCGAGGAAGGCGGCGCGGTGCTGCTCGATGTACGTGCGGACGGCGCTGTCCGGGGTCTGGCTCATGCTCACGAGCCTATCGGCCCGCGCCCCGGTCCTCGGCGGGCGGTTCGTCACACTCGGGGGGCGCGCTGGATCACGTTCTCCTCGCTGTCGGCTGCCGTGGAGCCGCCGGTGAGCAGCCGCTCCAGCGCGGCCCGGTCCGGCAGGTCCGGGGGGCGTACGGCCTCCCCGGTGCGCACGTACAGGAACGTGGCGGTGACCGCGTCGAGCGGGACGCCCTGCTGTTCGGCCCAGGCCAGCCGGTACACGGCGAGCTGGAGCGGGTCGGCGGTGTGCTCCCGGCCGGTCTTCCAGTCCACGATCTCGTACGTCGCCGCCGCGCCCTCGCCCTCCCGGTAGACGGCGTCGATCCGGCCGCGCACGACCCGCCCGGCGAGGACGAGCTGGACCGGCTCCTCGACGCGGTACGGCGTGCGCCGGGCGTACTCGGTGCGTTCGAAGGCCTCCTTGAGCGCTTCCAGGTCCTCTTCGTCGGCGATCTCGGCGTCGGTGCCCGGCAGCTCGTCGGGTTCCAGCAGGGGCAGCGCCAGCTCCTCGTAGCGCGATTCCACCCAGGCGTGGAAGCGGGTGCCCCGGCGTGCGGCGGGCTGCGGGGGGCGCGGCATGGGGCGCGCGAGCTCCTGTGCGAGCCCGTCCGGGTCCTCGGCCAGCCGCAGCAGCTGGGTGGCGGTCAGCGTCGCGGGCAGGGGCACGTCGGTGACGGCGCGGCGGGCGAGCAGCAGCTCCCCGGCGAGCGCGTCCAGATCCCGGTCCCAGGAGGCGATCAGCCGGGCCTCCTCCGGGGTGAGGGCCGGGCGGGGGTCCGGGGCGGCGGGGGCGGCGGCCTGGTGGGGGATGGCGGGGGCGGCGCCGGGGGGCGCGTGGTGCGGCTCGGCGTCGTACGGGTCTTCGTACGGTGGCTCGTCGCAGGGCGGGGCCTCGTCGTACGGCGGTTCTTGATGCGGCTCGTCGTACGGCGGTTCCTCGTACGGCTCGTCGTACGGGGGCTCCTCCGGTGGGGGCGGCCAGTCCGGGTCCTCGGCGGCGGCCGGGTCGGCGGGGGCGGGGCCGGGGGTCCGGAGGGTGCCGAGGTGGGCGAGGACCGTCTCGGCGGCGGCGCGGCGGCGGGCGAAGGCGTCGGCGTCCAGGGGCAGCGGCCAGGCCAGGTCGGCGCCGGTCTGATGGAGGGCCGGGTTCTCCTCGTCGTCGGCGGGCTCCTCGGCCCAGACCTCGATCTCGCCGTACCCGGCGGCGCAGTGCGCGTACAGGGCCTGGAGGAAGTCGGAGGGGCCGCGCTTCTTCTTCTGGCTGGGGCCCCACCAGTGGCCGGAGCCGAGCAGGAGGGAGCGGGGGCGGGTGAAGGTGACGTAGCCGAGGCGGAGTTCCTCGGTGCGCTGGTGCTCCTTCATGGCCTCGTGGAACGCCTTCATGCCGCGCGTGTCCCAGCCGTCCACGTCGGGCAGGGTGGCGGCGTCGCCGCGCAGGGCGTGCGGCAGCACCTTGGGCTGCGCGGTCCACTTGTCGCGGCCCCGGTCGCCGGGGAAGGTGCCGGTGACCAGTCCCGGCACCGCCACGACGTCCCATTCCAGGCCCTTGGACTTGTGCGCGGTGAGCACCTTGACGGTGTTCTCGCCGCCGGGCAGGGCGTTGTCCAGGCCCTTCTCGTACTGGGCGGCGGTGCGCAGGAAGCCGAGGAAGGCGAGCAGGGTGGCCTCGCCGTCGCCCGCGGCGAAGGCGGCGGCGACGTCGAGGAAGTTGGCCAGGGTCTCGCGGCGGCGGGCGGCCAGCGCGCCGGGGGACGCCGACAGCTCCACCTCCAGGCCGGTGACGGCGAGGACGCGGTGCAGGACGTCCATCAGCGGGTCGGACAATGCGCGGCGCAGATCGCGCAGTTCGCCGGCGAGGCGGGCGAAGCGCACGCGGGCGTCCGGGGAGAACGGCAGCCCGTCCTCGTCGCCGCCGTGGGCGTCCAGGAAGGTGTCCAGGGCGTCGGCGAGCGATATCACCTCGGCCGGGTCGGTGCCCTCCACCGCGGCGGCGAGCCGGCGGTCCGGGTCGTCGGTGTCACCGGCGCCCGCGTGGGCGACGAGCAGGCGGGCGCGGCGGCCGAGCAGGGCGAGGTCGCGGGGGCCGATGCGCCAGCGGGGGCCGGTCAGCAGCCGTACCAGGCTCGCGTTGGCGCCGGGGTCCTGAAGGACCTCGCAGACGGCGACCAGGTCGGCGACCTCGGGCAGGTGCAGCAGCCCGGACAGGCCGACCACCTCGACGGGGACCTCGCGGGCGACGAGGGCGCCCTGGATCGCGGCGAAGTCGGCGGCCGTACGGCACAGCACGGCGATCTCGCCGGGTGCGGTGCCGGTGCGCACGAGGTGGGCGACGGAGTCGGCGAGCCAGTCCAGCTCCTCGGCGTGGGTGGGCAGCAGGGCGCAGCGGACCAGGCCGTCGCGCTCGGCGCCGGGGGCCGGGCGCAGCGCCTCGACGCCCGCGTGCAGGGCGCGCAGCGGGGCGGCGAGTCCGTTGGCGAGGTCGAGGAGGCGGCCGCCGCTGCGGCGGTTCTCGCTGAGCGCCTGGCGGGTGGCGGGGCGGCCGTCGGCGTGGCGGAAGTGGTCGGGGAAGTCGTCCAGGTTGGCGACGGAGGCGCCGCGCCAGCCGTAGATGGCCTGGCAGGGGTCGCCGACGGCGGTCACCGGGTGGCCGGTGCCGGCGCCGAACAGGCCCGCGAGCAGGACGCGTTGGGCGACGGAGGTGTCCTGGTACTCGTCCAGGAGGACCACCCGGAACTCCTCGCGCAGCAGGCGGCCCACCTCGGGCAGCGCCGCGAGGCGGGCGGACAGGGCGATCTGGTCGCCGAAGTCGAGCAGGTCGCGTTCGCGTTTGGCGGCGCGGTAGCGCTGGACCAGTTCGGCGAGTTCACGGCGGGCGGTCGCGGTCTCGGGGACCTTGCGCAGGTCGGCGTTGCCGAGCTTGGCGCCGTCGAGGGTGCGCAGCAGCTCCGCGTCCCAGGAGCGCAGTGTCCCCGGCTCCACCAGGTGTTCGGAGAGTTCGGAGTCGAGGGCGAGCAGGTCGCTGACGAGGTCGGCGAAGGAGCGGGTGAGGGCCGGGTAGGGGCCGGGGGCCTCGCGCAGCACGCGGGCGGCGAGCTGGTAGCGGGTGGCATCGGCGAGGAGGCGGGAGGCGGGCTCCAGGCCGATGCGCAGGCCGTGGTCGGTGAGGAGGCGGCCGGCGAAGGAGTGGTACGTGGAGATGACCGGCTCGCCCGGCGGGTTGTCCGGGTCGATCGCATCGGGGTCGGTGACGCCCGCCTTGACCAGGGCCTTGCGGACGCGTTCGGCCAGCTCGCCCGCGGCCTTGTTGGTGAAGGTCAGCCCGAGGACCTGCTCGGGGGCGACCTGTCCGGTGCCGACCAGCCAGACCACGCGGGCCGCCATGACGGTCGTCTTGCCCGACCCCGCACCGGCCACGATCACCTGCGGGGCGGGCGGCGCGGTGATGCAGGCCGTCTGCTCCGGGGTGAAGGGGATGCCGAGGAGCGCCTTGAGCTGCTCGGGATCGGTGAGAGGGGCGGGCATGTCCAAAAAGGTAGCGGGGGGCACTGACAATCCCGTGCGCGCCGATCCTCGGGGCGGGGGTCCGCGCAGGTCAGGGGCGTGGGAAGGGGTACGCGGGGTGCCGTACGTCACTCCACCACGTGCCGCCCCTCCGGGCGTGCGCTGCACGAGGCGCGGAAGGCGCAGTGGGAGCAGTGCTGGCCGGGGCTCGGGGCGAACCGCTCGTCCAGGACCTTTCCGGCGGCGGTGGCCAGCAGTTCGCCGACCCACTCCCCCGTGAGCGGCTGCTGGCTCTGCACCCTGGGCAGGGTCTCGCCGCCGTCCCGCTTGGCGGCGCCCTGCCGCAGGTGCACCAGTTCGGCGCCGCCGGGCTCGGGGCGGGCGCCGTCGAAGGCCGCGTCCACGGCGCCCTCGCGGACGGCGAGCTGGTAGACGGCGAGCTGGGGGTGGCGCTCCACCTCGCGCGCGGTGGGCGCCTGCTTGCCGGTCTTGAAGTCGACCACGTAGGCGCGGCCCTCGGCGTCCGTCTCCACCCGGTCCATCTGGCCGCGGATGCGGACCTGGTAGTCACCCGCCTCCAGGGTGACGTCGAAGTCCTGCTCGCTGGCGACGGAGGCACGGGTGGCGCGGTTCATCACGTGCCAGTTGAGAAAGCGTTCGAGTGCCGCGCGGGCGTTGTCCTTCTCCTGGTGTGACTTCCAGGGCGCGTCGAAGGCGAGCGCGTTCCACACCGAGTCCAGGCGCTCCATGAGGACGTCCAGGTCGGCCGGGGTGCGCCCGGAGGCGACCTCGTCGGCGAGGACGTGCACGACATTGCCGAAGCCCTGGGCGGTGGTGGCGGGCGCGTCGGCCTTCACCTCGCGGCCCAGGAACCACTGGAGGGCGCAGGTGTTGGCGAGCTGGTCGAGGGCGCTGCCGGACAGCACGACGGGCTGGTCGCGGTGGCGCAGCGGCACCTTGCTCTCGGTCGGCTCGAACATGCCCCACCAGCGGGAGGGGTGCGCGGCCGGTACGAGGGGGCGGTCGTCCTCGTCGGTGAGCGCGGCGAGCCGGGCCAGCCGGCGGGCGGCGGCCTCGCGCAGGGCGGGGGAGGCGTCCGGATCGACGGTGGTGGCGCGCAGCTCGGCGACCAAAGCGGCGACGGCCAGCGGGCGGCGGGGCCGGCCGGTGACGTCCCGCGGCTCGACGCCCAGCTCGGTCAGGAAGCGGGAGGGCTGGTCGCCGTCCTCGGCGGGCGCCTTCACGGCGGTGACGACCAGGCGGTCGCGCGCGCGGGTGGCGGCGGCGTAGAACAGCCTGCGCTCCTCGGCGAGCAGCGCGCCCGGAGTGAGCGGTTCGGCGAGTCCGTCGCGGCCGATGCGGTCGGCCTCCAGGAGCGAGCCCCGGCGCCTGAGGTCCGGCCACAGGCCCTCCTGGACACCGGCGACGACGACCAGGCGCCACTCCAGGCCCTTGGCGCGGTGCGCGGTCATCAGGCGGACGGCGTCGGGCCGTACCGCGCGGCGGGTCAGCGTGTCGGCGGCGATGTCCTCGGCCTCGATCTCGGCCAGGAAGTTCAGGGCGCCCCGGCCGCCGGTGCGCTCCTCGGCGCGCGCGGCGGTGGCGAACAGGGCGCATACGGCGTCCAGGTCCCGGTCGGCGTTGCGGCCGGCCGCGCCGCCGCGGCGGGCGGCGCGCTCCAGGCGGCCGGGCCAGGGGGTGCCGGTCCACAGGTCCCACAGCGCCTCCTCGGCGGTGCCGCCGTTCGCGAGGCGCTCGCGGGCCGTGCGCAGGAGTGCGCCGAGGCGCTGGGCGCCGCGGGCGTACGCCGGGTCGTGCACCGCCAGCCGCTCCGGCTCGGCGAGCGCCCGCGTGAGCAGCTCGTCCGAGGGCGGCGGCACCATGTTCCCGCCGGCCCGCTCCTCCTCCCGCAACGCCCGCCCCAGCCGGCGCAGATCGGCGGCGTCCATCCCGGCGAGCGGCGAGGCGAGCAGGGTGAGCGCGGTCTCGGTGTCGAGCCAGGGGGGCTGCTGTGCCGCGGCGTCCGGGGAATCCGGCGCTCCCGGCGCGGGCTCATCCGCGCCCCGGTCCGCCACGTCCCGGCCCCGGCCCTGGGCCCCCCGGTCCGTCTCCCCCCGCCCCCGTGCCTCCGCCGTCGCCACCGCGCGCAGGGCCGTCAGCAGGGGGGCGACCGCCGGTTCGTGGCGCAGGGGGAGGTCGTCGCCGTCGATGTCCAGGGGGACGCCCGCCGCGGTCAGCGCGCGGCGCAGGGTCGGCAGGGAGCGGGCGCCGGCGCGGACCAGGACGGCCATCTCGCGCCAGGGCAGGCCGTCCTCCAGGTGGGCGCGGCGCAGGATGTCCGCGATGTTGTCCAGCTCGGTGCCCGGCGTCGGGTACGTGCAGACCTCGACCCGGCCGCCGTCCCGCGCCGCGGCCGGCTCCCGGTGGGCGCGCACCTTGTCGGCGGGCAGCCGGGGCAGCGGCATGCGCTGGGTGATCAGCCGGGTCGCGGCCAGCAGGTTCGCGCCGGAGCGGCGGTTGGTGCGCAGCACGTGCACGGGCGCCGGTGTGCCGTCGGCGCGCGGGAAGGACTGGGGGAAGTCGAGGATGCCGTTCACGTCGGCGCCCCGGAAGGTGTAGATCGACTGGTCGGGGTCGCCGAGCGCGACCAGGGTGCGGCCGCCGCCTGCCAGGGCGTGCAGGAGCCGTACCTGGGCGGGGTCGGTGTCCTGGTACTCGTCCACGTACACGGCGTCGTACCGCCCGGCCAGGTCCGCGGCGACCTCCGGGCGGCGGGCGAGCAGGACCGCGCGGTGCACCAGCTCGGCGTAGTCGATCACGCCCTGGAGGTCGAGCACGTCCAGGTACTCGGCGAGGAACGCGGCGGCCGCGCGCCAGTCGGGGCGGCCGATGCGGCGGGCGAACGCGTCCAGGGCGTCCGGCGCGAGGCCCAGCTCGCGGCTGCGGGCGAGGACGGCGCGGACCTCGTCGGCGAAGCCGCGCGTGGTCAGGCAGGCGCGCAGTTCGTCCGGCCAGCGCACGTGGGTCAGCCCCAGCCGCTCCAGCTCGGGCTGCCCGGCCAGCAGCTCGCGGACGGTGACGTCCTGCTCGGGCCCGGAGAGCAGCCGCAGCGGCTCCACGAACAGCCCGCTGTCCTGGTGGGCGCGGACCAGGGCGTAGCTGTACGAGTGGAACGTGGTCGCGCGCGGGGCGCGGGCCGCGCCGATGCGCAGGGCCATCCGGTCGCGCAGGTCGACGGCGGCCCGGCGGCTGAACGTGAGCACCAGGAGGCGGTCCGGGTCGGCGCCGCGGGCGATCCGCGCGGCCACCGACTCGACCAGGGTCGTCGTCTTGCCGGTGCCCGGTCCCGCGAGCACGAGCAGGGGACCCGAGCGGTGGTCAACCACGGCGCGCTGGGCGGCGTCCAGAACAGGAGGAGCCGTGCGGGCCGCCGGGGTGCGGACCAGGCGGTAAGCGCCACGGCTCCCCCGCCGCGCCTCGGGGTGCGGCGGATGTCCGGTGGAGGAAGAGGAGCTCACGTGGTTGGCCGGTCCTGGTGGTCGTACTGCTGGTGGTGCGGGCGGGCGGGCGGTCACGCGCGCGGGGCGGGGTGCTCCGGGTGAGGTGGGCACGGGCCGCCGGCGCGATACCGCCGACTGTCGAACGTACGGCATGCCACGGATGTCCCGGCCATCACCCGTACGGGCTACAGGTTGCCGCCGACCGCCCCCTATGGCGGAAGCTGTCAGGTGTGACCCGTGTCCGCACCGCCGTCCCACCGAGCCCGCCGCATGTCGAGTCGCGGCAGGTGGCCCCCGGCACTCCTGCCCGCCTCGCGCAGCGGTGTGCCCTCGGCGCGGTAGTGCGCGAGCGCGCGCAGTTCGTGACCCGGCAGCAGCACCCCGTCGGACCGTACGACGCGCCACCACGGCACCGCGCCGCCGTACAGGGACATCACCCGGCCGACCTGGCGCGGGCCGCCCTCCTCCAGCCACTCGGCGACATCGCCGTACGTCATGACCCGTCCCGGCGGGATCAGCTCGGCGACCTCCAGGACCCGCTCGGCGTACTCGGGCAGGTCGTCCGGGGGCGTCTCGCGGGGTCCCGCGCCGGGGCTCTGCTCGCTCATTCGCCCCATCCTGCCGCACCCCGCCGACATCGCGGAGCGCGGTGCGGTGAACGCCCCTCTCGCCCCCGGACGGCACTTCCGGCAGACTGTGCGACCGCGCATCCGCACCCTGGCGCGCCCGTGTGTCGGTGGGGCATGCCACCATCGTGCGGGCGGTGACCGGTGATACGAGACCAAGAAGAGATCATGAATCAGCAGGGAGTGCACCCCGAGGGCGGGTCGGGCACCCCTGGCGCCGGCGCACGCCCGGACACCGGCCGTAAGGGCGAGGGCGGCCAGGACGCCCACCGGGATCCGCAGCCCGCGGAGACGGAACGCACCGAGGCGGAACGCACCGAGGGGGCGCACATCCCGCAGAACCCGCCGACCGACCGGAGCGGCTCCACAGGCGACGCGGACGACGGCGATCCGCACGCGGAACCACACGCCGACCACCAGGACCCCGTGGAGGGCGACGAGCCGCTGCTCCCCGCGCGGGTGCACCGGCCCTCGGATCTGATGCGGCTCCTGGTCGGGCTGCTCGCCATCGCGGTGCTGCTCGCCATCGCCGCGTTCGCGCACGGCACCACCTCGGGCCTCGAACAGGACATCAACAAGGGCACCGGGCAGGCCCCCGATCTGCTGATCAGATTCGCGGGGCTGGCCTCCAGCATCGCGATCCTGCTGGTCCCGGTCGCCTTCGCGATCGAACGGCTGGTCAAACGCGACGGGCTGCGCATCGCCGACGGCGTCCTCGCCGCCGTCCTGGCGCACGGGGTGACGCTCGCCACCGACCTGTGGGTCGCGCGGGCCGCGCCCGGCTCGATCCAGGACGCCCTGACCCAGCCCTCACCGGTCGACGTACACGCCCTGACCGACCCGGTGCACGGCTATCTGGCGCCCGTCATCGCCTATATGACGGCCGTCGGCATGTCCCGCCGGCCCCGCTGGCGCTCGGTGCTGTGGATCGTGCTGCTGCTCGACGCCTTCTCCATGCTGGTCACCGGCTACACGACCGCCTTCTCCATCGTCCTGACGGTGCTGATCGGCTGGTCGGTGGCGTACGGCACGCTGTACGCGGTCGGCTCCCCCAACGTCCGCCCCACCGGCCAGACCCTGATGGCCGGGCTGCGCCACGTCGGCTTCCGCCCGGTCGGCGCGGCCCGCGAGGAGGTCGTGGAGAGCGAGAACGGCGACCGGGGCCGGCGCTACTTCGTCACCCTGGAGGACGGCCCGCCGCTGGACGTCACCGTCGTGGACCGGGAGCAGCAGGCCCAGGGCTTCTTCTACCGGGCCTGGCGCAACCTCACCCTGCGCGGCTTCGCCACCCGCTCCAGCCTCCAGTCGCTGCGCCAGGCGCTGGAGCAGGAGGCGCTGCTGGCCTACGCGGCGATCGCGGCGGGCGCCAACGCGCCGAAGCTGATCGCCACCTCGGAGCTGGGCCCGGACGCGGTGATGCTGGTCTACGAGCACACCGGCGGACGCACCCTGGACGCGCTGGCGGACGAGGAGATCACCGACGAGCTGCTGCGCGGCACCTGGTCGCAGGTGCGCGCGCTCCAGTCGCGGCGCATCGCGCACCGCAGGCTGGCCGGGGACGCGATCCTGGTGAGCGACTCCGGCGAGGTGATCCTCACCGAGCTGCGCGGCGGCGAGATCGCGGCCGGCGACCTGCTGCTGCGGATGGACGTGGCCCAGCTGCTGACCACGCTGGGCCTGCGGGTCGGCGCCGAACGCGCGGTGGCCTCGGCGGTCGAGGTGCTCGGGCCGGACACGGTCGCCGACTGTCTGCCGATGCTCCAGCCGATCGCGCTCACCCGCTCCACCCGCAACACCCTGCGCCGGCTGGGCCGCGAGCGTGCCGAGCGGGAGCGGGAGGCGGTCCTGGAGGCGTCCCGGCAGGCCAAGCTGGCCCGGCTGCGGGAGGCCGCGGCGGCGAACGGGACGACGCTCACCGAGGACGCGGACACCGACGAGCAGCTCGACAGGCTCCACAAACTCGACAAGTCCGACAAGAAGGTCGTACGAGCGGAGCAGCGGGCCGAGCGGCGGGCGATCGACGAGGCCATAGAGGAGGCCCGCGAGGAGGACCTGCTCACCCAGATCCGGCACCAGGTGCTGCGCATCCGACCGCAGGCCCCGGTGCAGCCGGCCCGCCTGGAGCGGGTGCGCCCGCGCACGCTGATCAGCTTCATCGCCGGCGCGATCGGCGCGTACTTCCTGCTGACACAGCTCACCCACATCCAGTTCGGCACGCTGTTCGCGCAGGCCCAGTGGGGCTGGGTGATCGCGGCGGCGCTGTTCTCGGCGGTCAGCTATGTGGCGGCGGCGATGGCGCTGCTGGGGTTCGTGCCGGAGCGGGTGCCGTTCCCGCGGACGGTGGCGGCGCAGGTCGCCGGGTCCTTCGTGAAGATCGTGGCGCCGGCCGCGGTCGGCGGGGTGGCGCTGAACACGCGCTTCCTCCAGCGCGCGGGCGTGCGTCCGGGGCTCGCGGTGGCGAGCGTCGGCGCCTCGCAACTGTTCGGGCTCGGCTGCCACATCCTGATGCTGCTGTCCTTCGGCTATCTGACCGGCACCGAGAAGACGCCGACGCTGTCGCCGTCCCGGACCGTCATCGCGGGTCTGCTGACCGTGGCGGTGCTGGTGCTGGTGGTGACCTCGGTGCCGTTCCTGCGGAAGTTCGTGGTCACCCGCGTCAGGTCGCTGTTCGCCGGAGTCGTGCCGCGCATGCTCGATGTGCTCCAGCGGCCGCAGAAGCTGGTCACCGGCATCGGCGGCATGCTGCTGCTGACCGCCTGCTTCGTCATGTGCCTCGACGCCTCCGTGCGGGCCTTCGGCGACGGCACCACCTCGCTGAGCATCGCCAGCGTCGCGGTCGTCTTCCTCGCCGGCAACGCGCTCGGTTCGGCGGCGCCCACCCCCGGCGGTGTGGGCGCGGTCGAGGCCAGCCTCACCCTCGGCCTGATCGCCTTCGGGCTGCCCAAGGAGGTCGCGGCCCCCGCCGTCCTGCTGTTCCGGCTGATGACGCTGTGGCTGCCGGTGCTGCCGGGGTGGCTGGCCTTCAATCACCTGACCCGTAAGGGAGCCCTGTAGATCACCGGGCGCCCCGCAGGCGAGCCCCGTAGGCCGTCGCGGGGGCGTGCGCGGGAGCGTCGTACCTCGTACGGCCCGCGCCCCGCGCGGCCCGGCGTGCGCGCCCGCAGGATGGGGACATGGCCTTTCCCTCCCGGCTGCGAGCCGCCGCTCCCCCCTGGCCGCGTACCACCGCCCTGACGACGGCCGCCGTGCTGCTGGCCGCCCTGCTGGCGGGCTGCGGTGACGACGATGTCCGCACCGGCGTCGGCGCGTCCCTGACGTCCCTCACGACGCAGACGCTGGACTGGACGGCCTGCCCGGCCCCGAGCGAGGCGGAGGGCGGCGGGGGCGCGCCCTCGCCGCTGCCGAACGGCACCACCTGGGAGTGCGCCACCATGCGGGCGCCCCTGGACTGGAGCAGGCCGCGGGGGTCCACCATCGGCATCGCCCTGATCCGGGCCAGGGCCAGCGGTCCGGCGAGCGAGCGGATCGGCTCGCTGATCTTCAACTTCGGCGGGCCCGGCGGCAGCGGCGTCACCGCGCTGCCCGCGTTCGCCCAGGACTACGCGACCCTGCGCACCCGCTACGACCTGGTCAGCTTCGATCCGCGCGGGGTGGGCCGCAGCGCGCCGGTGAAGTGCAAGACGGACGCCCAGCTCGACACGTTCTTCCAGCAGGACGCGACCCCGGACAACGCGACCGAGCGCAGCCGACTCGTCCAGCGCACCCGGAACTTCAACGCGGGCTGCGAACGCGACTCCGGGCAGGTGCTGCCGCATGTGCGCACCACCGACGCGGCCCGCGACATCGACCTGATGCGGCGGGTGCTCGGCGACCGAAAGCTGCACTACTTCGGCATCTCGTACGGCACCCAACTCGGCGGAGTCTACGCCCACTTGTTCCCCACGCACGTCGGGCGGGCGGTGTTCGACGGGGTGGTGGACCCCACCCAGGACCCCGAGCAGAGCGCGCTCGGCCAGGCGAAGGGCTTCCAGCTCGCGCTCGGCAACTTCGCCGAGGACTGCGTCTCCAAGCCGGACGGCTGTCCGATCGGCGACACCCGGCAGGACGTCGAGAACCGCATCGCGAAACTCCTGGCCGACCTGGAGAAGAAGCCCATTCCGGGCATCGCCCCGCGCCTGCTCACCCAGACCGCGGCGACCAACGGCATCGCGCAGTCCCTGTACTCCAAGGACTTCTGGGAGTACCTCACCGAGGGCCTGGAGCAGGCGTACGACGGTGACGGCAAGGTGCTGATGGTGCTGTCCGACGCGATGAACGGCCGCGACGAGAACGGCCACTACAGCAACATCACCTCGGCCAACGTGGCGATCAACTGCGCGGACGAGAAGCCCCGTTACACCGTCGCCGACGTCCAGCGCGTGCTCCCCGCGTTCCGCGCCGCCTCGCCGCTGTTCGGGGACTTCCTGGCCTGGGGCATGATCGGCTGCACCGACTGGGCCGTGCCCGGCGCCGCCGACCACCCCGATGTCAGCGCCCCCGGCGCGGCGCCGATCCTGGTCGTCGGCAACACGGGCGACCCCGCCACCCCCTACGAGGGCGCGCGGCGGATGGCGGAGGCCCTCGGCAAGGGCGTCGGCGTCCAGCTGACGTTCAAGGGCCAGGGGCACGGGGCGTACGACAGCAAGGACCCGTGTGTGCAGAGCAAGGTGAACGCGTACCTGCTCGACGGGACGATCCCGAAGGCGGGCGCGGTCTGCGCCTGAGCCGTACGCGAGCCGGCCCGGAAGGGGAAACCCCTCCGGTCCGGCCGGCGCCCGCGCCCCCGCCGGGTCACACCGTGCCGAGCGCCCCGCGCAGCACGGCGACGGCCTGGGCGATGGCGGCCTCGGCGGCGCGGGTCCCGCGCAGCGCGTCGAGCATCACGAAGTCGTGGATGATGCCCTGGTAGCGCACGGCGGTCACCGGCACCCCGGCGGCCCGCAGCCGGGCGGCGTACGCCTCGCCCTCGTCCCGCAGCACATCGGCCTCACCGGTGATGACCAGCGCCGGGGGCAGCCCGGTGAGCTGCTCGGTGGTGGCGCGCAGCGGCGACGCGGTGATCTCGGCGCGCTGCTGCTCGTCGGTCGTGTACTGGTCCCAGAACCACCGCATGGCGTCGCGGCGCAGGAAGTAGCCCTCGGCGAACCGGTGGTACGACGGGGTGTCGAAGGACGCGTCGGTGACCGGGTAGAACAGCACCTGCTGGACCAGCGGGACGTCGCCGCGCTCCTTGGCCATCAGGGTGAGCGCCGCCGCCATGTTGCCGCCGACGGAGTCGCCCGCGACCGCGATCCGGGCGGCGTCCAGGCCGCGCGCGGCGCCCTCGCGGACGACCCACTGGGCGACGGCGTAGTTCTGCTCGATGGCGACCGGGTAGCGGGCCTCGGGCGAGAGGTCGTACTCGGGGAAGACGACGGCCGCGCGGGCGCCGACGGCCAGTTCGCGGACCAGGCGGTCGTGGGTGTGCGCGTTGCCGAACACCCAGCCGGCGCCGTGGAGGTAGACGATCACCGGGAGGGTGCCGGTGACCCCGGCCGGGCGGACGATACGGGCGCGGACGGAGCCGGTGGGCCCGCCCTGCACGTTCACCCACTCCTCGTCGACAGACGGCTTCCCGCTCCCCCCGGACTGCACCTCGTCGACGGCCTTGCGGCCCTCGACCGGGCCGAGGTCGAAGAGGTACGGCGGGTTCGCGGTGGCCTCGGCGAAGGCGGCGGCGGCCGGCTCCAGCACCGGGCGGGCGGTGGTCTCGGACGTCTCGAACATCTCGGACATGAGGAGCTCCTGGCTGTCGGGCCGGCGGCCGGATCGGCCAGGCGGCGGTACGACAAGGAAGGTAGCACTCGATTTAGTTGTGCACAACTATCTAGCGGCAGGACGGACCGAGGGCGGCAAAAAGCCCGCGGCCCTGAACTCGGTTCAGGGCCGCGGGCTTTGGAGCGGAGGTCGGTCAGTAGACGCCGATGGTCATCAGCGCCTCACCGCTGTTGGCGTCCTTGGCGAGCTCGCCCGTCTACCGGTCGCGGACCTTCGACTCAGGGGCCTCGGTGAGGTGAGGAGGATCGTTGCTCCGGAGGTCTCCACGCGGATGGTGCGCAAGGCACACTCCTATCTACTCGTCTATACAAGATGGGTACTGCGAACCCCTTGATCGGGATCGCGGAATCACCTTGCCATACAACTCGCCCACTCGTCTATACGAGTAAGCGTGTTGGGGGGTACGAGTTCGGGAGGACGTCCCCGCGCACCACCGCAAATCGTGACGATCAGGTCGCCGGAAGCTGATACGAGAGGACGTAGGCGTCCGCCGCCATCACCGTGTCGCAGACCTCGACGGCCCGCCCCTCGGTGTCGA
>NZ_JBWKES010000029.1:39714-81347 GCF_056435325.1 Streptomyces sp. NPDC043952 | reverse complement strand
CCCCCCCCCCCCCCCCCCCCCCCCCCCCCCCCCCCCCCCCCCCCCCCCCCCCCCCCCCCCCCCCCCCCCCCCCCCCCCCCCCCCCCCCCCCCGCTCCTGTCTCCGCCCCGCTCCAGCCCGGCCGGCGCCCGTGCCGCGCGCACAGCAATCAGCCGCCTCGCCCCCGAGAGGGCGGGACACCTCGTGGCTGGGCCAGGACGGATCCATAGACCTACGCTGCTACGCTGCTTCGATACTTCTCAACGCTTGCGCGTCTTTCACAGTCTTTGCGAGGCTCGGTGACTTTCGCTAAACAAAAGATATGCCGAGGTCCAGAATGTGATCGGCCCGGAACTCGCAGGGGGCTATGCCCCGCTCACTATGCACAACTACGGCGCGGCGTTGACCTGAGGCCTGTAATTCGGAAGACCAAGACAGCTGAGTGTGCATACACTCAATGCGACCTTATGGTCGAATCCGGGAAATTCTGCAAGCCTCACGCGCTGCAGATCTATCGCGACGGGGTCGCCCGACCACTTCGAGTGAACTCTGTCGGGAGCGTCAGCGAAAACTGCGAACTTCTCGCCGCGACCGGACATGCCCCTGAAGGCCTTTTGTGTAAGTGTACAGAGTGTGACCGCGAATACCGAAAACGTCTCCACATAAAAACGCGTTACGGCCTCTCCTGGGAGGACTACGTTGGGTTGCTGGCCTTTCAGGGAGAAGCGTGTGCGATCTGCAGAAGCGCCAGCCCTAGAGGAAAGGGTGCCTGGCATGTTGATCACGATCACGCATGCTGCCCCGAGTCCTCAGAGTCATGCGGAGAGTGCGTACGAGGCATACTCTGCTCCCCCTGTAACTCTTACGGCGTTGCATGGTATGAAGCTCTGCCTGCACACCTTCGAACGTTCGACGTTCTAAACTCCTACCTGCAGGATCCGCCGGCAAGGATGTATAAGCAGCGCAGGCCATGCAAGAAAAGCGATCAACTTCGGCGCACTTAAAATCGTCAGGGCAGCGCGATCCGATCGAAGGTTCCAGCTCTGCAACTCTAAAATCCCGGGATCGTGGGTGATGCCAGACCCTGGGAACGAGCAAAGTGCACGAGCCACCCTTTCGAAGTGATTTCGATCGATCGACGCCTCTGATCCTCGTCATCTTTGCTGCTGTTTACCAGGCCGTATCTTTCCAGTTCAACTACGTTCTTACGCATATGCGCACGGTCATTGAAATTAAACTCGTCATAATCACTGGGCGAGCAGGTTCCCCCGAACTCGGCCAAGTCGGCGAGTAGTTTCCAAGTGCGAGGCTGCATTTTGACGCTGGCTTCATGCATGACCGCTTGATCTTCGAGCCATACAGTGAATGCCAAATCAATCTCCGATTCAGATTTAGCCAGAAAGAACTCTGGCTCGTTTTCTTGCGAAAAGCTCTGCGCATGACGAAGGGAATCGCGGAGATTTTTGTGAGTCACCACGTAGACGTGCTCGAAGGATGAGGAGGAAACCGGCGCCTTACTGGCATCCCTAACGGAATAATGTCGCAGCCTGGTCTCGATAAGACGCGGAATGTATTCATCCGCGACAGGCGTAATTTCGATAGGGTCAGAAAGAACCCCGTTAAGGCGAGGTGTAGCCGCGACGCTCCTTGCAATTCCACGCGCACCACATAGAACCCAACGCATTCCGCCAAGTTGAAGGATAGGGTCGCGTATCTCTTCGAGAAGGCGCCGAGCTGTGGCAGAGGTTTCCAAGAGCTCCAAGTTGTCGATCACGCCAATGAGCCCGCCAGTGCCCTCAGGGAAGGCTTCCCGAAGCCACGACCTAATCGTGGCTCTGAAACCGGCATTCGAGAAACCGGTCGAACTGTTAGCTGCCGCGCTGCCCGTAACACCCCCTCCGCCGAACGGCGACGATATGCTAAGCCCTCTTCCCTTTAATAGGGGAGCCTCAAGCCACGCTTTGACATCTCGCGTTTTAGGAACCTTGCGATCCGCTCGTTTTAGGATTTCCTCGTTTTCAAGGAATGCGCGAGCGATCGCGAAATAGCACTCGCTGATGAACTCAGACGCATCTTCCTTAATCTGAAGGGCTTCGGGCAAAGGTAGGAATAGTTGACTGCTCTTCCTTTCCCGGAAGCGTTCACCGGCCACCCAGGCTGCCACTGCAACCAGGCTGGTCTTGCCCACCCCATTCGGCCCTTCGAGAACTACGTGCGTATCTCCTTCTTCAATACGACGCAGTAAAGCGCGGAGTTCTACATCCCGCCCGACGAGCAGTTCCCTACCGTCAGCGCTCGATGGTAGGGGTTTTACAACGTACGGATTACTTCCGAATCCCAGTTCCCGCCAAAAGCTCATGCATCCTCCCCAAGGGTTTGATGCTACAAGGCGAGCAGGCCAAGTGTCAGCAAAGTGTCAAGTTCCCGTCTCGATAGATGTACCAGGGTCGCAGATGCACGGACCGCCGTGCGTCCGATGAACGTGGCTGAGGCCGGTGGGGGTGACACGAGGCACACGCGCGTGATCGGCCGGCGCGCCCGTCGTCGTGGCTGACTGCCGTCGGTTGAGGTTCGGACGGCTCCCATCTGAGGTGCTGGACGCCAGCCGAGTGCGCGCAGGCTGGGCCGTCTCTGGGTCGTCCGAGGTGGCTCGACTGCGGCCAATGACGACCGACGATGACCGCCAGGCGCACGAACTCACCGCCCCTGACCACCAAAAACCCAGCCCATCAGATCCCCGCAAGACTCAGGGCAAGAAGAAGTGAGCGCCCGCTATAGACAGAAACCCACAGCATCTGCTGTTCAGAGCCGGGGACTTCTTCAGGGCCGCTGGTCAGCGCTGAGGCCTATCTGAGCCGGACTACACGGGTACGCACGATGTCCTCTAGGCAGAACCTCAGCCTTCCAGCAAGGTGAAGACGGCGGGCTGGCGAGTTGGTCAGGTAGTCGTTCATGCGATCCCAGTCCCTACGATCCCTGGGAAGAGCTTCGTACCAGGCAACGCCCCGAGCATTGCACCCACTGCAAAGCAAGCCTCGGACGCACCCTCCGCAGATGGACCATGCGGCGTCTGACGGCTCGCAGCAGTCGTGATCATGGTCGATGTGCCAGTAAGACGAGCCTGCGTCCCCCTCGGGTCCGTTGCCGCACAAGGCACACACGCCGCCCTGCAACTCCAGGATGGCCCTCACATCGCCTGCCGTCAGGTTGTATCGGCGCCCTTGGCGAGCCATCCGGCTACAGCTAAGGCAGTGCCCCGAACGTCGGCCCGCTCCCCTGTACTTGATGATGACGCCACACCCCTCGCAGCCCCGCAAGGTGTCGCGCGTCAACGGAATTCCGTAGTGACTTGGCATCCCTTGACGGTAGCGGGAACTACTGACATCGCTCTGGGCATGCAGTGCCCATTCCTCTCAGCCGCATGCAGCGAGCCCCGGAGGAGAGCTATACCAACTCAGCTCACCTGCGTGGCGATTAAGGCCCTGGAGCCGTCGGTGTACGGGCCGACTTGACTCTGGAACGTCTCCACAGCGGGCAGGCACTGCAGCCCAAGGCCGAGCACCCAGCCAGGTCGCTACGGGACGACGAGCTCGTGCCAGATCCGTGCCAGATAGTGCGGGGACCCACGGGCAACACCGGGTATCAAGCCGAGGATCGCCCCGGCCTTAGCGCTCCTCCGCCGCACGTCAGCCTCGCAACCCACGATGGAAGACCCAAGCTTCCCAAGCTGAGGGCTCGGCCGGTCGCCGCTGTCAGGCGCTGGCCGTCGAAACAGGCAGCGTGGCCGAGGCCGGCGGGGGGTACAGCGAGGCACACGCGTGTGTGGTCGGTTGGCGCACCCGCCGTCGTGGCGGGCTGTCGTCGGCTGAGGTTCGGGCTGAGCGCGTCGAAGGTACCGACCGCCAGGCGAGCGCGGCGAAGCTGGGCCGTCTCTGGGCCGTCCGAGGCCGCTCAACAGTGGCCAATGGCGACCAACGACGACCACCAGGCGCACGAGCCCACCGTCCCTGACCAGCAAGAACCCAGTTCACCAAGATCCCCGACAAGACCCAGGGCAAGAAGAAGTAGTTCTCGTGATGACGCCCCTCACTTGCGTGTTCGGCGCGGGGGAGGGGCGTTTTTCATGCGGTGGGCCCGGCTGAAGGCGTCTCGATGCCGTCTCAGTCGGGCCATGCCTCGGCGACGATGAAGGAGACGACCGTCCCGCCGAAGGGGCTCAGGCCGACGTGTCAGGAGTCGGCGATGGCGTCGACGAGAAGGAGTCCCCGACCGTGTGTCTCCTCCGCGTCCGGCCGGCAGAGTTGCACGTTCACCGGGAACCCCGGGTTGTGCACCTCGACTCGCAGCGCGGTCCCCTCGCGGAACCACTCCACGCGCACGAACCAGCTGTCGTCCGACCGGCCGTAGACGATGGCGTTGGTGACCAGTTCGGAGATCATCAGCGCGCAATCCTCGACCGAGCAGGCCGGGCTGTATGGGGCGATGAACTTCAAGAACCAGCGCCGGGCCCGGGAGACCGACTCCGGTGTCGGGTGCAAGGTCATCGCTCCGAGCCGCGGCGACTCCGGGCTGGGGGTGCGGTCGATCATGTAGGTCATGCGTGCTCACTCCTTGCCGGTGTCGTCGTGGACGAGACACCGTCGCTTCGACGCGGCATGAGCACGGTCTGTTTGGGCAGCCGACCATCGCTCCCGCCACTATCCAGTAAGTGGCCTTAGCCACTTACTGGATAGTGGCATTGGCCAGTTACAGCGCGCAAGCGGTTCGCGGCAACTGGCACTGGGTCAGGTGAGCGGGTATCCCTGTTCGAACGCCCAGCGGTGCGGCGGGTAGGTGGCCTCGGCGAACTCCAGAGGTCGGTCCTGGAGGTCGAAGACGACGTGATGGACGACCAGGACGGCCGATCCGGGTTCCAGGCGAAGGCCGGCGGCCTCCTCGTCCGTCGCGGTACGGGCACACATGCGGTCTTCCGCGTAACTCCCTTGGCGCCCGGTCACGTTCTCGACGTACATCAGGGTCCCCTCCTGAATCCGCGCGGGATCCATGAGCTTCGGGGCCCTCTGTCCGATGTCCGGCGCGAACCACGAGGTGGACAGCGTGATGGGGCCGTCCTGGTCGTTGGTCACCCGCCGCCGGTGCACGGCCCGACGGTCCTTGACCAACCCCAGTGCCTCGGCGACGTGGTCCGGCGCATCGAGCCAGCCGGCCGACGTGATGACCGCGTACTCACCGGCCGTGTAGATCTTCCCTGTCTGGCGGGCCCGCCCGTACAACTCGCGTGCGCGCCGGTTCACTTCCAGGCTTCGGACGTATGTGCCCGACCCCTGCCGCTTCTCGACCAGTCCCTGATGGCTCAGCGCTTCGAGCGAGCGGGCTGCGGTCGGCCGGGACACCTTCCAGTCCGCCGCCAGCTGTCGCTCCGAGGGAACCTCGTCGCCTGGTCGCAGGTCCCCGCGAAGGATCTGATCGCGGATGAAGTGCGCGATCTGGAGATACTTCGGCAGGGCCTCTTCAATCTGAGGCATGCCCCCTCCTCGTCCAAGTGGCTATGGCCTCTTACCACTATAGGGTGAGTGGCCAACCCTCAAACTCGTACGCTGGCTGTATGACGCGATTGATCGTCGCGGCAGGGGGAGGGGGCGACGCGGTCGCCGCCGCAATGCTCGATGCCGCCCTGTACGGCGACGACGGCAGGGCGGTGATCTTCACGTACGCGTGGGACCGCCTCTTGGTCGACCCACTGCCCGGCCCCAGAGGTGCGGCCGGCTTCACGGGCCTCGCTCCCCTCGCCCCGGCCGCCTGGTCGGTGCCGGCCACGGCACGTCCGCTCGCTCCAGCGGCTTCGACGCTCCCCCGGCTCGCCGCGGAACTCCCGCACACCTTCGCCCTGATCGATCCCTACCACGGCGCCGAGGGCATCACCCGCCAACTCGAAGAGTTGATACGCCACTTGGAGCCGGATTCGATCGACCTCCTGGACGTGGGTGGCGACATCCTCGCCCGAGGCGACGAGCCGACACTGAAGAGCCCTCTCGCCGACGCCCTCACCTTGGCGGCGTGCTGCCAGGTGAACGCCCCGGTCCGGCTGCTGGTCGCGGGCCCAGGCCTGGACGGCGAACTCCCCGCGGCCGACCTCCACGACCTGCTGGGCCCTCTCGTGCACACCTTCACGCCAGGAGACGTGGAGACGATCTCCTCCGTACTGGAGTGGCACCCCTCAGAAGCGACAGGAATGCTCGCGGCGACAGCCCGAGGAGTACGGGGTACATGCGAGGTACGCGACGCCGGTCTGCCCGTACCACTGACTGACGAGGGCCCTACGGTCCACGAAGCCGATTTGGACGAGGCGTTGGCCCGCAACGCCCTCGCCCGCTCGATCCTGACGACCGCGACCCTGGACGAAGCCGAAGCGTACAGCCGGAAGGTCACCGGCTTCTCGGAGATCGACTACGAGCGTGCCAAGTCCGCCCGCCTCAAGGACCGGCCGTCGGCGCCGCTGAACCCAGAGACGATCCTGGCCCAGTTCACCCAGTTCGAGGCCGAGGCCCGAAGTCGCGGAGTCACCCATACGACGTTCCGTCGTATCGCCGAGGCACTGTGCTTCGGCGGCGACCAACGCCAGGAGCTAGGCCAGTTGCTCATCGAGAACTGCCCGGAACAGTACGACGTGCCCCTGTGGCGGATTGCGACGGACTTCGAACCTTGAGCCTCTATCCCATTGTCCTTTTGCTTCTGGAAGGCTTGGGTCATGCTTGAGCAGCTGACGAACTGGTCTCTGACGAGCGGAACAGTGGCCAAGCACATGCACTATGGGCTCAGAATGCAGGTTCCGTCCGGGGAGATCGGCGTGGTCGACCGCGCCGAAATCGGTGACGGATACGTCGTCCCCGCAAACAGGCCAGTGGTCGGCTCCGTAGTCACAGTCGTGGGCGGAGCCTACGCAGGCCGTCAACTTCGGCTGAGCACCCGTCCGAGCCACATCGAAGAGGCAAGGGCCCGGGCAGCCACGACGCAGGGCGGGCATCAGATGGGCGGGACCGAGGGATGCGGTGTTGACCTGGCAACGCCGACGGAGTAGGGACCAGATTCCTTCGGCCGAGTTGAGCTACGTCGCACAGGTGTTGGAGCCCGACCCCGAGGCGATCCACCTCCCGGAAGCCCCTGTCGGCCGCCCCGCACACCGATACCGTTGCATCAGTCCCGCGTCCGGGAAGGAGTGACGTGGAACGTCGGGAGTTCATCCTCGCCTCCAGCGGATACGCCCTGTCCGCGCTCGGCCTGCCCGACACGGACAGCATCACCCGCCGGACCAGGACCGCCCTGCCCGGAGCCGTCCGCGTCGGCCGGGGCGAAGTGGCCGCCGTACGCCACATGGTGAAAGCCCTCGGTGACTCGGCCTCCGAACTCGGCGGCGGCCATGCCCGCCACCTGGCCGTCCGCTACCTCACCCAGGACGTCGCACCCTGGCTGGAAGGGCGCTTCACCGAGGCCACGGGGCGCGAGTTGTTCGCCGCCACCTCACAGCTGGTCCACCTCGCCGGCTGGATGGCCCAGGACGAAGGCGACACCCCTGAATTACGCGGGCTCGCCCAGCGCTACTTCGCGCATTCCTTCCGCCTGGCCGCCGAGGCCGGAGACCCGGAACTCTCCGCCACGGCACTGCGCGGGCTCGCCGTGCAGTGCGTCGACCTCGGTTACCGGGCCGAGGCCGTCCAACTCGGCGAAGCCTGCGTGGAGTACGGCCGCCACCTCGACAACCCCCGTGCGGTGGCCTACTACGAAGCCACCCTCGCCAACGCCGCCGCCCAGGACGACGACCGACGCATGGCCACCAAGCATCTGGCCATGTCCGAGGCCGCAATCGGCAGGCCGGCTGCGGTCGGTGGCGACTCCTGGGCGGCCCATTACTCTCCCGGCCGCTGGGCCCACGAATCCGGCATGATCCTCTCCCGCCTCGGCGACCTCGACGCCGCCGAGGAACATCTCCACCTCGCCCTCGACATCCACGGCCTCGATCGCCGCCGCACCCGCGCCATCGTCCTCGCCGACCTTGGCGGGGTCCGGCTGCGCCAGGGCGACGTGGACGGTGCCATGGCCACCTGGCGGGACTTCCTCGACTGCGCCGACGGCATCCGCTCGGTGAAGGTCCAGACGGCCCTCCAGGACATGCGGGTCCGGCTGCGGCGGTACGACGGAGTGCCGGAGGCCCGCGAACTCCGCGAGCGGGCGACCCGCGTCGCGGGATGACTCCTCGGCAAAGAGAGGGATCCCCTACGGATCCCGTTCGGGAAAGACCCTGGAGCGTTGGGGCGGAGCTGGCGCACAGTGACGTCATGAGTGATCAGTCAAAGGCGGCCGTCGTGCCCGTCGAGGCCTTCGAACCCCCCTACTACGTCGCCGTGTTCACCGCGCTCCCGACCGAGGACCGCAGCGGCTACAGCGAGACCAACGCACGCATGGAAGACCTGGTGAAGGACGTCCCCGGATATCTGGGGGCGGATCACGCGCAGACGCCCGGTGGGTTGTCCGTCACCGTCGGGTACTTCCGTGACGCGGACGGCCTCGCGCAGTGGCGGAGCAATGCCGAGCACCGTGCGGCGCAGGAGCGGGGGCGGGCCGAGTGGTACCGGAGGTACACGCTGCACGTGGCGAAGGTGGAGCGCAGTCACGGGTTCACGCGGGCGTAGGCCCTGGCCGCGCCGTCACGCCGGCGGTGCGATCTCGGTGAGCAGGTCACGGACCCGGCGTTCGATCTCGTCCCTGATCGGGCGTACCGCCTCGACGCCCTGGCCGGCCGGGTCCGGCAGTTGCCAGTCGAGGTAGCGCTTGCCGGGGAAGACCGGGCACGTGTCGCCGCAGCCCATGGTGATGACGATGTCCGAGGACTCGACGGCTTCGGCGGTGAGGACCTTGGGGCTCTCGGCCGAGATGTCGATGCCCGACTCCGCCATCGCCGTGACGACGGCCGGGTTGACCGTGTCCGCGGGGGCGGAGCCGGCCGAGCGGACCCGGACGCGGTCGCCCGCGAGGTGGGTGAGGAAGGCGGCGGCCATCTGGGAGCGGCCCGCGTTGTGGACGCAGACGAAGAGGACGGAGGGGGCGGGGGACAGGTCAGGCATGGGAGGGGGCTTCCTGAACAGTGAAGTGGCGGCGGGTGCGCAGGGCGACGTGAACCAGGGCGATCAGCGCCGGTACCTCGATCAGGGGGCCGACCACGCCCGCCAGGGCCTCGCCGGAAGAGGCACCGAACGTGGCGATCGCGACGGCGATGGCCAGCTCGAAGTTGTTGCCCGCGGCGGTGAACGCCAGCGTCGTGGCGCGCGGGTAGTCCAGGCCGACCGCGCGGGCCAAGGTCATCGAGCCCGCCCACATGACGGCGAAGTAGGCCAGCAGCGGCAGCGCGATGCGGGCCACGTCCCAAGGCCGTGCGGTGATGGCGTCGCCTTGCAGGGCGAAGAGGACGACGACCGTGAACAGCAGCCCGTAGAGGGCGAACGGGCCGATGCGGGGGACGAGGTGGGACTCGTACCAGGTACGGCCCCTGGTCCTCTCGCCGATGCGGCGGGTGAGGTAGCCGGCCGCCAGGGGGATGCCGAGGAAGATCAGGACGCTGCGGGCGATCTGAGGCGTCGACGCGTCGAGGCCGGTCCGTGGCAGACCCAGCCAGCCGGGGAGCACCGACAGGTAGAACCAGCCGAGCGCCGCGAACGCGATGACCTGGAAGACGGAGTTCAGGGCGACCAGCACGGCGGCGGCTTCCCGGTCGCCGCACGCGAGGTCGTTCCAGATGATGACCATGGCGATGCAGCGCGCCAGTCCGACGATGATCAGACCGGTGCGGTACGCGGGCAGGTCCGGCAGGAACAGCCACGCCAGCGCGAACATCAGCGCCGGGCCGACCACCCAGTTGAGCAGCAGCGACGGCAGCAGCAGGCGGCGGTCGCGGGTGACGGTGCCGAGGCGGTCGTAGCGGACCCTGGCCAGGACCGGGTACATCATCACGAGCAGTCCCAGGGCGATCGGCAGGGACACCCCGGTCACGGTCACCTCGGCCAGCGCGCCGCCCAGGCCCGGAACCAGGCGGCCGAGGCCCAGTCCGGCGGCCATGGCGGCGAGGATCCACAGGGCCAGGTAGCGGTCCGTGAAGGAGAGGCGCCGGGCCGCCTTCGCCCCGGCCGGTACGACGGTCATGTGGCGGCTCCGGGGAGGGGCGCGCCGGCGGGGCGCGTCAGGATGCCCGCCAGGCGGTCGGTCGTCTCCGGGACCAGCCAGTAATAGACCCAGGTGCCGCGCCGCTCGCAGTCGATCAGGCCGGCCTGGCGCAGCAGCTTCAGATGGTGCGAGATCGTCGGCTGGGACAGGTCGAAGGCCGGGGTCAGATCGCAGACGCAGACCTCGCCGCCCGCGCGCGAGGCGATCATCGACAGCAGGCGCAGCCGGACGGGGTCGCCGAGCGCCTTGAACACCTTCGCCAGTTCCGCGGCCTGGTCTTCGTCCAGGGGAGCGGTGAGCAGTCCGGGGCAGCAACCGTCGTCGGCTCCGTCGGCTCCGTCAGGTCGGCCGAGCAGCACCAGGTCTTGATTCGACATGCGTCTATGTTGACATCCTTCGATGCAGCGCGCAATCCTGCATCGACAGCCTTCGATGTAGCCGTCGTCGTTCGACCGGCTGCCGTAGTTCGATACGGCCGTCGCAGGCGGCAGCCGAAACGGATGGGAGTTCCGTCATGTCCCGCGCCCAACTCGCCCTGCGCGTCCCCGACCTGGAGGCGTCGATCACCTTCTACGCGAAGCTGTTCGGCACCGAGCCGGCCAAGCGGCGCGAGGGCTACGCCAACTTCGCGATCGCCGAGCCGCCGCTCAAGCTCGTCCTCCTCCAGGGCGAACCCGGCGAGGAGACCCGGCTCGACCACCTCGGCGTCGAGGTCGGCTCCACCGAGCAGGTCACCGCCGCCACCGGCCGGCTCAGGGAGGCGGGCCTCGCCACCTTCGAGGAGAATGACACCTCCTGCTGCTACGCCCTCCAGGACAAGGTGTGGGTGCACGGCCCCGGCAAGGAACCGTGGGAGGTGTACGTCGTGAAGGGCGACGCCGACAGCCTCGGCAGGAGCGCCGACCCCGAGGCCGCCCCCGACGGCTGCTGCGCCACGCGGGCCACCGAACCGGTCCCGCCGTCGGCCTGCTGCGGCTGAATCCGGTCGTACGAGCGTGACGGCGCGCGGAAAGGGCCGGTACGAAGGGAGTCCGTACCGGCCCTACGACGGCTCTGCCGTCAGCCGCACTGGCAGGGCGCGCCCGACTGGCAGCCGCAGCCGCAGCCGGAGCCGCAGCCGCACGCGGCGACCAGCGGCAGGCCCCTGATCTTCGCGGGCTGCTCGGTCTCGCGCTCCTGCGCGGGGTCGGGGGTGGTGCTGGGGGAGTCGGTCATGGGTCCCTCCTAGACGCCGGGGCCTAGTTGCCGGGGCAGGCATGCCCTCACCCATTCCATGCCCAGCCGACCGGGCGCATCAACGGCGCACGGATGCGCCACAGTTGGCCCCAGGGGGCAGCCGACCCCCGCCCGCGGCTCCACACCTACGGCATCTCACCTACGGGACGTGGCCTACGGCATCTCACCTACGGCACCCGACCTCTCGCCCCCGCCCCCGGCCCCCGCCCGGCCAGGGCCTACGCGCCCTCCACCCCCGTCACCGGCTGGATGTCCGACTGGATCTCGTCCGCGTGCTCACCGGTCACCAGGTACACCACACGCTTGGCGACGGCGACCGCGTGATCGGCGTAGCGCTCGTAGTAGCGGCCGAGCAGCGTGACGTCCACGGCCGTCTCGATGCCGTGCTTCCAGCGGTCGTCGATGAGGTGCTGGAAGAGGGTGCGGTGCAGCAGGTCCATCTCGTCGTCGTCCTGCTCCAGCTGGAGCGCGAGATCGACGTCCTTGGTCACGATGACCTCGGCGGCCTTCGCCATCAGGCGCTGCGCGAGCTGGCCCATCTCCAGGATGGTCGCGTGCAGGTCCTGCGGGACGGCACGCTCGGGGAAACGCAGCCGGGTCAGCTTCGCCACGTGCTGGGCGAGGTCGCCGGAGCGCTCCAGGTCGGCCGACATGCGCAGCGACGTGACGACGATGCGCAGGTCCGTCGCCACCGGCTGCTGCCGGGCCAGCAGCGCTATCGCCCGCGCCTCCAGGTCGTGCTGGAGCTCGTCGACCTTCTGGTCCGCCTCGATCACGCTCTCGGCGAGCTTGAGGTCGGCGTCCAGCATGGCGGTCGTGGCGCGTCCGATCGCCGAGCCGACCAGCCGGGCCATCTCCACCAGACCGTCGCCGATCGAGTCCAGTTCCTCGTGGTACGCGTCCCGCATCAGGGTTCCCTCTCGTCATACGTGTTCCGGGGGTCGTTGTCCGGGGGCCCGGCGGCAGAACCGGCGGTGCGAACCCCACGCTCCCACGGTGTGCCCCGTACGCGTCCGTTTCCGGCTCCCCAAATGAACCGGTACTGGCCCCCAGGTGAACTCTGGGCGACGAGTGTTCGAGGTCGCACCCGATCGGCTGTGGGCATGTCGTACCCCATGCCTAACCTGGTGACATGGACGTGAACGCGGCGGTCGCCGCAGCGGCAGCGATCGCCGGGGTGCTCACCGGCGTCATCGCCATGCTGGCGTTCCGCTGGAGCGAACGCGACCAGAAGCGACCGACCAGGACTTCCTTGCACACCGATCCCGTACTCCCGCCCGGCGTGGACACCGTTCTCTCGGTGCTGCGCTCCTCCGCCGTGGTCCTCGACGAGGCCGACGCCGTCGTCAAGGCCAGCTCCGCCGCCTACGCCCTCGGGCTGGTGCGCGGGGGCAAACTCTCCATCGAGCCCATGCTCCAGATGGCCCGCGACACCCGGCGCGACGGTGAGATACGCCAGGTCGAGCTGGATCTGCCCCGGCGCGGCAGCGGACGCGGCGAGGCCCTCGCCGTCTCCGCGCGGGTCGCGCCGCTCGGCTCCCGTCTGGTCCTGCTGCTGGTCGAGGACCTGACCGAGGCGCGCCGGATCGAGGCCGTCCGACGGGACTTCGTGGCCAATGTGAGCCATGAGCTGAAGACCCCGGTCGGCGCCCTCTCCCTGCTGTCCGAGGCCGTCATGGACGCCTCCGACGACCCCGAGGCCGTGCAGCGCTTCGCGGGCCGCATGCAGATCGAGGCGACCCGGCTGACCAACCTGGTGCAGGAGCTCATCGACCTGTCGCGGGTGCAGAACGACGACCCCCTGGAGGACGCCGAGTCCGTCCAGGTGGACGAGCTGGTCGCCGAGGCCGTGGACCGCTGCCGCCACCAGGCGGGCACCAAGCAGATCACCATGGCCACGAATGTGGGTGTGCCCGAAGGGCTCGATCAGGGTGGTGGCGGGCGACGGGCGGGCGGCACCGCCGACCTGCACGTCTGGGGCAACCGGGGCCAGCTGGCCGCCGCCCTCGGCAACCTGGTCGAGAACGCGGTGAACTACTCCCCGGCCCGCACCCGCGTGGGCATCGCCGCCCGCCGGGTGAGCGCCCCCGGCGGTGACATGATCGAGCTGGCCGTGACCGACCAGGGCATCGGCATCTCGGACAAGGACAAGGAGCGCATCTTCGAGCGCTTCTACCGCGTGGACCCGGCCCGCTCGCGGGCCACCGGCGGCACCGGCCTGGGGCTCGCCATCGTCAAGCACGTGGTCGCCTCGCACGGCGGGGAGGTCACCGTCTGGAGCGCCGAAGGCCAAGGCTCCACCTTCACCCTCAGGCTGCCGGAGGCGGGCGCGGCCCGCGACCGCGCGCTCCAGCATCCGGACCCCGGCCTCGACGACGAGACCGGTCCCACCGAGCCATCCCCGTACGAACCGCTTCCCTCCCCGGAGGTCCTTCCGTGACCCGAGTGCTCGTCGTCGAGGACGAGGAGTCCTTCTCCGACGCTCTGTCCTACATGCTGCGCAAGGAGGGCTTCGAGGTCGCCGTGGCGGCCACCGGCCCCGACGGCCTCGACGAGTTCGAGCGCAACGGCGCCGACCTCGTCCTGCTCGACCTGATGCTGCCGGGCCTGCCCGGCACCGAGGTGTGCCGCCAGCTGCGCGGCCGCTCGAACGTCCCCGTGATCATGGTGACCGCGAAGGACAGCGAGATCGACAAGGTCGTCGGGCTGGAGATAGGAGCCGACGACTACGTCACCAAGCCCTTCTCCTCCCGTGAGCTGGTCGCCCGCATCCGCGCGGTGCTGCGCCGCCGCGGCGAGCCGGAGGAGGTCACCCCGGCGGCCCTGGAGGCCGGCCCGGTCCGCATGGACGTCGACCGGCACGTGGTGACGGTCGCCGGCGCCAAGGTCGACCTGCCGCTCAAGGAGTTCGACCTGCTGGAGATGCTGCTGCGCAACGCCGGCCGGGTGCTGACCCGGATGCAGCTGATCGACCGGGTCTGGGGCGCCGACTACGTGGGCGACACCAAGACCCTGGACGTCCACGTCAAGCGCCTGCGCGCCAAGATCGAGCCGGATCCGGGCGCCCCGCGCTACCTGGTGACGGTGCGCGGCCTGGGCTACAAGTTCGAGCCGTAGACCGGCCGGCGTATGCGGAAGGGCGGCACCCCTCGGGGGTGCCGCCCTTCCGCGTGGCGCGTGGGCGAGGGCCGTACGACCGCTCAGTGACCCGTGCCGGACGACTGCGAGGCGGAGCCGCTCGGGGTCGTGTCGGGGCCGGTGGAGCTGGTGGCGCCCGTCGAGCCCGTGGCACCCGTGCTCGCCGACGGGTTCACCTTGCCGTGCTTGCCCGGCTTGGTGTCGCCCGAGGCGGTGGCGCCGGGGGCCGGGGAGTTGGTGGCCGGCGCGGACGGGAGCTGGGACGGGCCCCACTTGTCGAAGTAGCTGGTGGCCGGGACCACGAAGGCGCGCAGGCTCACCGCGCCGGCCTTGCTGAAGGTGAAGGTGACCGGCTGGGCGTTGCCGTCCTGCACGCTCTGGTGGCCGCCGGGGATCTCGGCGGAGGCGTTGTCCCGGCCGCCCAGGATCAGGGAGCCGTGCGCCGGGACGGTCAGGCTGCCGCCCTTGGCCGGGGTCAGCTTCACGGTGTCGCTGGTGCCCGGAATGCTGATCGACTGGAGGGTCTCGTCGCCGTTGCCCGAGTTGAACAGCGTCGCGGAGACCACGGCGGGGCCGGTCGACTTCGGGTCCGGCTGGGTGATGACCAGGGCGTTCTGGACCTTGATGTCGCCGACGCTGGTCGCCGCGTTGTCCGGCTTGACCTCGAGCGTCTGCGAGTCGTTGCCGGCGCCGCAAGCGGCGAGCGAGGCGATCGAGAAGACAATGGCGGACGCGGCGAGGGCGCCGCGTCGAAGGCTGCTGCTCACGGCGGCGGCAACTCCTTGAACGCAGGGGCGGCTTCCCTTGTAAAGCCACCCTAAGTGTCTGTCGGCGGCTTCAGGTTACCGAGCCGTCCCCACGCGATCGCACCCGACCCTCCCCCTCGCGCCGGGCTTCCCGCCAGGTGGGGGTACGTGGCCGGACGGCACCACGGGCGCCCCGGCGGTCACAACGGCCGCTCCAGCCGCTTTGCCGGGTGGCGGTACGCCATTCGCATAACCGCGCGCAAAATTTCCGTGAAGGAATGCGCGGGCGTCCCGAAATTGATCACCGGATCACCCGTCCGGCCGTCACTGATCAATTCTTGAATCGGCTCACATGGCCCCCCGGCCTCCGAACGGAGTAGCGGAAGTCGTACGCTAGGAAGCGGACAAATCGGGATGTTTCCCCGCTCGGAGCGCGTGCGCGAGGTGTGTGACGTACGCGTTTCACCCCGTCCGGACAGCCCCTCCCACCTGCGAATTCCCGCTTCCGGAGGCCCTTCGAAGCACGTTCCGGTTGCTGTTGTCAAGCCCCGAGATATGCCCTGACCTGCGAAAACGCCATTCAGAAGACGCCGTATCCGTGTTACCCTGGATAGCCACGGAAGGGGTACCTGTCACATGACGTTCAAGGTTGGCGACACCGTGGTCTATCCCCATCACGGGGCCGCGCTGATCGAGGCCATCGAAACTCGCCAGATCAAAGGCGTGGACAAGACCTACTTGGTGCTGAAGGTCGCCCAGGGTGACCTCACGGTGCGTGTGCCAGCGGACAATGCGGAGTTCGTCGGCGTGCGTGATGTGGTCGGTCAGGACGGACTGGACCGGGTCTTCGAGGTGCTGCGCGCGCCGTACGCCGAGGAGCCCACGAACTGGTCCCGTCGCTACAAGGCAAACCTGGAGAAGCTCGCCTCCGGTGATGTCATCAAGGTCGCGGAAGTCGTGCGTGACCTGTGGCGTCGCGAGCGCGAGCGCGGACTGTCCGCCGGTGAGAAGCGCATGCTCGCCAAGGCCCGCCAGATCCTGGTGAGCGAGCTGGCTCTCGCGGAGAACACGAACGAGGACAAGGCCGAGGCCCTGCTCGACGAGGTGCTCGCCTCCTGACGTGCCCGTGCCGTGGGCGGCGATTCCCGGTCAATGGCTGATTGAACTGATCGGTCCCTGTCCCTCGCCCCCACTCCCGCACGCTCAGCACAGTGCTCTCGCACATTCTCAGCACAGCGAAAATGCCGCGGTGCCCGATGACATTCGTTTTTGTCGCCGGGCGCTGCGGCATGTTCGTCCCCGCGGCGCCGTCTGTGGCGTACCCCCCGGAAAGCCCCTGAAAACGAAGCGGGCCCCCGATACTCGAGATGCCGCGCCCTGGGTGGGCGCTCGACCAGGGTCACGGAAAGGGTCCGGTCAGGGCGTCGCGCCCGGCACTCCTGAAGGCCATACCCAACTAGGTCGAGCACACAAACCTGACAGGAACCGATGTCTGACGAATCGCCTTCCTCGCCCGCCGTGCCGCCCCCGGCGCCCGCGCAGGCCCCCGTCGCCGCCGTGATTCCGGCCGCCGGCCGGGGCGTACGGCTCGGACCGGGCGCCCCCAAGGCGCTGCGGACGCTCGGCGGCACGCCGATGCTCATCCACGCGGTCCACTCCCTGGCCGCCTCCCGCCATGTCTGCCTCGTCGTCGTGGTCGCCCCGGCGGACGGTCCCGGCGAGGTGAAGTCGCTGCTCGACGCGCACGCGCTGCCCGAGCGGACCGACTTCGTGGTGGTGCCCGGCGGCGACACCCGCCAGGAGTCGGTGGCGCTCGGCCTCGCGGCCGTACCGCCGGAGTACGGCGTCGTCCTCGTCCACGACGCGGCCCGCCCGCTGGTCCCGGTCGACACCGTCGACGCCGTGATCGAGGCCGTGCGGGCCGGCGCCCCGGCGGTCGTGCCCGCGCTGCCGCTGGCCGACACCGTCAAGGAGGTCGCGCCGGCCACCGAGCCGGGCGCGCCCGAACCGGTCGTGGCCACGCCCGAGCGGGCCCGGCTGCGGGCGGTGCAGACGCCGCAGGGCTTCGACCGGGCGACGCTGGTGCGCGCGCACGAGACGGTGACCGGGGACGTCACGGACGACGCGAGCATGGTGGAGCAGCTGGGCCTGCCGGTGGTGACAGTTCCCGGCCACGAGGAGGCGTTCAAGGTGACCCGCCCGCTGGACCTGGTCCTCGCCGAGGCGGTCCTGGCCCGCAGGAGGCTCAACGATGGCTACTGAGACGGTGCTGCCCCAGGTCGGCATCGGCACCGACATCCACGCCTTCGAGGAGGGCCGCGAGCTGTGGTGTGCCGGCCTGAAGTGGGAGGGCGAGGGGCCGGGGCTGGCCGGGCACTCGGACGCGGACGTGGTCGCGCACGCCGCCTGCAACGCGCTGTTCTCCGCGGCCGGGCTCGGCGACCTCGGGCAGCACTTCGGCACCGGGCGGCCCGAGTGGTCGGGCGCGTCGGGGGTCACGCTGCTCACCGAGGCCGCGCGGATCGTGCGCGCCGCGGGCTTCACCATCGGCAATGTCGCCGTGCAGGTGATCGGCCCCCGCCCGAAGATCGGCAAGCGGCGGGACGAGGCCCAGAAGATCCTCTCCGCGGCGGCCGGCGCACCGGTGTCCGTGTCCGGCGCCACGACCGACGGGCTCGGCTTCCCCGGGCGCGACGAGGGGCTGATGGCGGTCGCGACGGCGCTGGTGGTGCGGACCGCCTGAAACCCGCGCTCTCCTGGTGCGGGTGAGCCGGGAGCGTGCGAGGGTACCCGGAGAGTCACCGTCCGCGGCCTTTTTGGAGGTACCCATGCCCGCCGCCCTGTCCGACCGGCTCAAGTCCCTGCTCGACGGCAAGGTGTTCATCGTCGTCGGCACCGTCCAGCCCGACGGCAGTCCGCAGATGTCCCCGGTCTGGGTGAAGCGCGACGGCGAGCAGCTCCTCTTCTCCACCACGGTCGACCGCCGCAAGAAGCTGAACCTCGACCGCGACCCCCGCGTCACCGTCGTCGTCATGAACCCCGAGCAGCCCTACGAGTACGCCGAGATCCGCGGCACCGCCGAACTGACCACCGACGGCGGCCAGGCCCTCATCGACGAACTGAGCCTCAAGTACACGGGCAAGAAGTACGCCGAGTTCAACCCCGAGGCCTCCCGGGACGCCGAACGAGTCGTCGTCCGCATCACCCCGCGCAAGGTGGTCGGGCGGCTCTGAGCGCCGGGCGGACGCGGGCGGAGGGGGCGAAGGGGCGGACGCCGCGCGGACAGGCGCCGTAAACAGCGGACAGGGCGCCGTAAAGCGGGGAAGGGGCGTGAGGCACTAGGCAGGGCCCACTACTCTGGAGTGGTGACTATTCGCCTGTACGACACCAGCGCCCGGCAGATCCGTGACTTCGACCCGGTCAAGCCGGGCTGTGTCTCGATCTACCTGTGTGGTGCCACCGTGCAGGCGGCCCCGCACATCGGGCACATCCGCTCGGGCCTCAACTTCGACATCATGCGCCGCTGGTTCGAGTACCGCGGCTACGAGGTGACGTTCGTCCGCAACGTCACGGACATCGACGACAAGATCATCACCAAGGCGCGCGAACAGGGCCGCCCGTGGTGGTCCATCGGGTACGAGAACGAGCGGGCGTTCAACGACGGCTACACCGCCCTGGGCTGCCTCCCGCCGAGCTACGAGCCCCGTGCCACCGGCCATGTCACCGAGATGGTCGAGATGATGCGGGCGCTCATCGAGCGCGGGCACGCCTACGAGGCCGACGGCAGCGTGTACTTCGACGTGCGTTCCTGGCCCGGCTACCTGGAGCTGTCCAAGCAGGACCTGGACGAGATGCGCCAGCCCGCCGAGGAGGGCATCACCGGCAAGCGCGACCCGCGTGACTTCGCGATGTGGAAGGCGACCAAGCCGGGCGAGCCGGACTGGGAGACGCCGTGGGGGCGGGGGCGGCCCGGCTGGCACCTGGAGTGCTCGGCGATGGCCCACAAGTACCTGGGTTCCGCCTTCGACATCCACGGCGGCGGCCTGGACCTGATCTTCCCGCACCACGAGAACGAGATCGCGCAGGCCAAGGCCTTCGGCGACGAGTTCGCCCGGTACTGGGTGCACAACGCCTGGGTCACCATGAGCGGCGAGAAGATGTCCAAGTCGCTCGGCAACAGCGTGCTGGTCTCCGAGATGGTCAAGCGCTGGCGGCCCATCGTGCTCCGCTACTACCTGGGCACCCCGCACTACCGCTCGACCATCGAGTACAGCGAGGAGGCCCTGCGCGAGGCGGAGGCCGCGTTCGGCCGTATCGAGGGCTTCCTCCAGCGGGTGACCGAGCTGGCCGGCAAGAGCGTCGAGCCCGCCGCCGAGGTGCCGCCCGCCTTCGCCGAGGCGATGGACGACGACCTGGGTGTCCCCGGTGCCCTCGCGGTGGTGCACACCACCGTCCGGCAGGGCAACAGCGCGCTCGCCGCCGACGACAAGGACGCCGCGGTGGCCCGCTTCGCCGAGGTCCGCGCCATGCTCGGCGTCCTGGGCCTCGACCCGCTGGACGCGCACTGGGCCGGCGAGTCCGGTCAGGGCGAGGACCTGCACGGCGTCGTCGACAGCCTCGTACGGCTCGTCCTCGACCAGCGCGAGTCCGCCCGCGCCCGCAAGGACTGGGCCACCGCCGACGCCATCCGCGACCAGCTCGCCCAGGCCGGACTGGCCATCGAGGACAGCCCGCAGGGCCCGCGCTGGACCCTCGGGGCGCGCTAGCCACCGCGGGCGCCCCTTGATCGATTGTGCCGCCCGGCCGTCCGGGCGGCACACTGCATAAGACGTACGTACGAACAAAGCTCACGGAACAGGTGACTCATGGCCGCGAACAACCGCCGCATGTCCGGCAAGAAGGGCGCGCAGGTCGGCAGTGGCGGCCAGCGGCGCCGGGGCCTGGAGGGCAAGGGCCCGACCCCGCCCGCCGAGATGCGCAAGGGGCACGCCAAGCAGCGCGCCGCCGCCGCGAAGGTCCGCCGCTCGCAGGGCCGCCCGCAGGCGCGCCGGGGCGGCGGCAGGTCGGCGTCCGAGCTGGTCGTCGGCCGTAACCCGGTGGTCGAGGCGCTGCGCGAGGGCGTCCCCGCGACGACCCTGTACGTGCAGCAGTTCATCGACAACGACGAGCGCGTCCGCGAGGCCCTCCAGCTCGCCGCCGAGCGCGGCGGCATCAACCTCATGGAGGCCCCGCGCCCCGAGCTGGACCGCATGACCAACGGCCTGAACCACCAGGGTCTGGTCCTCCAGGTCCCGCCGTACGAGTACGCGCACCCCGAGGACCTGCTCGACGCCGCCGCCGACGAGGGCGCCGACCCGCTGGTCGTCGCGCTCGACGGGGTCACCGACCCGCGCAACCTCGGCGCGGTCGTCCGCTCGGTCTCCGCGTTCGGCGGCCACGGCGTGGTCGTGCCCGAGCGCCGCTCGGCCGGGATGACCGCCGGCGCCTGGAAGACCTCCGCCGGTGCCGCCGCCCGCACCCCGGTGGCCCGCGCCACCAACCTCACCCGCGTGCTGGAGCAGTACAAGAAGGCGGGCGTCACGGTCGTCGGTCTGGCCGCGGACGGCGAGGCCGAGATCGGCGAGCTGGAGGCCCTGTCCGGCCCGGTCGTGATCGTGGTCGGCAGCGAGGGCAAGGGCCTGTCCCGGCTCGTCGGCGAGACCTGCGACTTCCGGGTGCGCATCCCGATGCCGGGCGGCACCGAGTCCCTCAACGCCGGTGTGGCCGCGGGCATCGTGCTCTACGAGGCCGCCCGCAGGCGGAGCTGAGCCGTCGCGACGACGCGCCGACGGGACTGAACACCCGTCCGGAACTTCACCCTTACGCGGGAATTCCGGCGTCCATATGGCGTTCGACGCTGCTTTGACGGGGCCCGGACACATCCGGCCGGTCAAAGCAGTGTCCTAACTCCACGTCACTCGGTTAGATGAGTGTGGACACCAGAACACCCCGCACACCCACGGGGGACCGCTCGTCGGGATTCGACGACGCTCCCGCGCTGAGCATGGTGAAGGTGCCGAGCGACCCGGCGCAGATCATCGTCAACCACGCCAGCTTCCGCGTGCAGCTGGGCGCGACGGCCGGTCGCACCCGGTCCGCCCGGATCGCCCGCCATCTCAGCGCCGCCCAGGACACCGCCCGGATGCCCGTCGCGGCCTCGGCGGCCCGTCCCGGCGCCGGCCGTCGCCGTCCCGTCGTCTGGAGCGGCCGTTCCGCGCCGGACGACACCGGCGCCCACCGGCTCCTCCAGGCCGTGCGGGGCAGCATCGTCCGTCACGCCGAGGAGTCCGACACCGGCGCCACCCGCGTCATCCCGCGCGTCGGCACCACCGGCTACGACGAGACGTACGACGCGCTGGATCCGACCGTCGAGACCCCCGTCGTCGGCCACCAGCGCACCTCCGCCGACGACGAGGGGGGCACCCGCCTCCTGCCGCACATGCGCACCGGGTCGTACGACCAACCGCCGTACCCACGCCCGGACTTCGGGCGCCAGGACGAGTACGAGGGGTACGACGGCGACCCCACGGAGCCGTTCCCGGCGTACCCCGCGGACCACGACGGCGACTCCGACGACGACCTCGACGCCCCGCGCCCCGCCAAACGGCACGGGGACGACCCGGCCCGGCACGCGTACTACCCCGGCCGCCGGATGAACCTGGGCGTGGTGCTGCTCCCGCTGCGCATCTTCCTGGGCTTCATCTCGATCTACGCCGGCATGGGCAAGCTGTGCGACCCCGTCTACTTCGACGGCGGCAAGCGCGGCTCCATGGTCACCTGGCTCAACACCCTGCACCCCTGGGAAGTCGCCGAGCCGCTGCGCCAGTTCGCGCTGCACCACCCGGTCGGCTCCGGGCTGGTGATCGCCTTCCTCCAGGTCGTGGTGGGCGTGCTGACGATCCTCGGCTGCTGGCAGCGGGTGGCCGCGGTGGTCGGCGTGCTGCTGTCGGCCGCGCTGATCGTCACGGTGAGCTGGAAGACGGTCCCGGCGTACGACGCCCCGGACATCATCTACCTGGCCGCCTGGTCCCCGCTGATCATCGCCGGCGCCCCCGTCTACTCGGTGGACGGCCGGCTCGCGGGCAGCGCCTGGCGGCGGCTCGGTCCCCGCTCCGACATCTGGGAGCTGCGCCGCTACGTGCTGCGCCGCGGCGCCCTGATCACCGCGCTGACCGTCGGCGTCACCCTGCTGGTGGGCTCGCTGCTCGGCGGCGCGGTCCGCGACTCCAGCCGCGTGGTCGTCCCCGGCCCCGGCGAGGCCCCCCGCAACAACGTCCCCGGCTCCCCGCTCCCCGGCGAGCCCGGCGCCCGGCACAAGAGCACCCCGTCGGCGTCCACCGCCCCCTCGGGCGGCGCCACGGCCGGCGCGAGCCCCTCCGGTTCCGCCACGCCTCCGGGCGCGAGCCACACGGCGGGCGGTACGACCACCACCCCGAGCGCGACCCAGGGCACCACGGGCCGGCTCCCGTCCCGCCAGTCCGCCCCCACGGGCGGCGCCCCCAGCACCACGGCGGGCCCGACCGGCAACGGCGGCAGCTCCACCACCTCCGGCGGCTCCGCTCCGGGCGGCACCTCCACGTCGAGCGGCGGCTCCTCCACGGGCCAACCGGGCGTGCTGGGCGGCCTGTTGGGCTGACGGACGGCGACAGGAAAGGGGCCCGGTACCGCGTGCGGTACCGGGCCCGATGTCATGCGAAGACGCGTGCCGACTCAGGGGCGCGGGGAACTGCGCGACCAGCCCCCACGGACCCGCACCCGGCCGGCGGCCGACGGCGGCCGGCTACGGCGGCCGGCTACGGCCACTGGCCATGGGCTACCGGCTGCTGGCTACCGGCCCAGGCCCGCCAGCTCCTTGGCCGCCTCGGTCAGATCCTTCGCCGTGTCGATGGCCCGCCAGTACGCGCCCTGCGGCAGCGGGAAGCCCGCGAGCTTACGGTCGCGGGCGAGCCCCGGAAACGTGGTGCGCTCATGGTCGCCGCGCTCGGGCAACAGGGTGGTGAACTCCGGCGAGAAGACGTACACACCGGCGTTGATCTCGAACGTGGACGGCGGGGCCTCGATGAAGTCGGTGATGTGCCCGAAGCCGTCGGTCCGCACCGCGCCCCAGGGGATCCGCGGCCGGGCCAGCGCCAGCGTCGCCACGGCGTCCCGCTCGGTGTGGAAGTCGGCCATGTCCCGCAGGGAGAAGCGGGTCCAGATGTCGCCGTTGGTGGCGTACCAGGGCCGGTCCGGGTGGGGGAGGTGCGCGGCGGCGAACCGGAGGCCGCCGCCGCGGCCGAGGGGCTCGGTCTCCACGACGGTGCGCACGGAGACCGGCAGCCGGGCCGAGTCCAGCCAGTCCTGGAGGACCTCGGCGAGGTGGCCGCAGGAGACCACCACGTCCGTCACACCTTCCTCGGCGAGCCAGGCGAGCTGATGGCCGATGATCGGAGTGCCCGTGCCGGGGATCTCGACCATCGGCTTGGGCCGGTCGTCGGTGTACGGACGCAGCCGTGAGCCCTGGCCACCGGCCAGGATCACGGCTTGAGTGGGGCGCGACGCGGCGTTCGGATGGGTCATGAACCGCACTGTACGTGGCGCCCCGTGCCCGGTTCAGCCGCGTGCGGCCAGCACCCCGGTCGCGAAGGAGGTGTCGCACACCGGGCGCGCGTACGACTGGGCGCGCGAGGCGCCGTAGATGCGCACCGCGGCCCGGCCGAGGGAGCGGGCGATGGAGGTGCAGTGCCGGGCGAGCGAGGGATGGCCGTTGACGGCCTCCTGGAGGTGGGTGAGGACCACGCCCGGATTCTTCTCGTGCAGCTCGCTCAGCAGGCGGTCGCGCAGCACGTCCTCCGGGGCGTGGGCGGCGGCCTTCGGGGCGGTCTGCGCGGTGATGTCCGAGGCGGTGAGCACCGAGCCGGCGGGGCTTCCGGTCCAGTTGACCCGAGTGACCGCGAGGGTTCCCGAGAGCACCAGGACGACGGGCAGGACGAGGGCGAGGGAGCGGCCGACCCGGCGGGCAGGGCCCCGGTGGCTGCGTCGCGTCTGAGTGGTGGTGGAGTGCTTCACGCGCCTGAGGGTAGCGGCCGGTAATGGCGCGCGGACATTCCGTCACTCTTACGGGGGATGAGAAAGGGCGGTTTTCTGGGTAAGGGGTTGACGCCCGAACCCGTAACGATCATGCGAAGAGGGCCCTGCGGAGTACCGCGGGGCCCTCTGCGCGGGACAGTGCCGGGGCGGGCTCAGTCGGACAGCCGCTCGCCGGTGGACGTGGAGAACACGTGGGTCTCGCCGGGGCGCGGGACGACGTGCAGGGTGGCGCCCTTCTCCGGCACCTGGCGGCCGTTCACGCGCACGACCAGCTCCTTCAGGTCGCCGTCGATGTCGGCGCTGCCGTACACGTACCCGTCGGCGCCCAGCTCCTCGACGACGTTCACCGAGACGGCGAGGCCGGCCGGGGCGTCGGCGGCGTCCTTGGTGAGGGAGGTCGCCGCGCCGCCGCCGTGCTCCACGACGTCGAAGTGCTCGGGGCGCACGCCCACGGTCACCGTGCGGTCACCCTTGTCGGTGGCGGCCTTGAGGGCCTCGCGGTTGACGGGCACCACGCTGTTGCCGAACTTCACGCCGCCGTCGGTGATCGGGACCTCGACCAGGTTCATGGCGGGGGAGCCGATGAAGCCGGCGACGAAGAGGTTGGCGGGCTTGTCGTACATGTTGCGCGGGGTGTCGATCTGCTGGAGCAGACCGTCCTTGAGGACCGCCACGCGGTCGCCCATCGTCATGGCCTCGACCTGGTCGTGGGTGACGTAGACGGTGGTGATGCCCAGCCGGCGCTGGAGCGAGGCGATCTGGGTGCGGGTGGAGACGCGGAGCTTGGCGTCCAGGTTGGACAGCGGCTCGTCCATGAGGAAGACCTGGGGCTCGCGCACGATCGCGCGGCCCATCGCGACCCGCTGGCGCTGACCGCCGGACAGGGCCTTCGGCTTGCGGTCGAGGTACTCGGTGAGGTCGAGGATCTTCGCGGCCTCCTCGACCTTCTGCCGGATCTCCGCCTTGTTGACGCCGGCGATCTTGAGCGCGAAGCCCATGTTGTCGGCGACGGTCATGTGCGGGTAGAGCGCGTAGTTCTGGAACACCATGGCGATGTCCCGGTCCTTGGGCGGCAGGTGGGTGACGTCGCGGTCGCCGATGCGGATGGCGCCGGCGTTGACGTCCTCCAGCCCTGCGAGCATCCGCAGCGAGGTGGACTTGCCGCAGCCGGACGGGCCGACCAGGACGAGGAACTCGCCGTCCTCGATCGCGATGTCGAGCTTGTCGACGGCGGGCTTGGTGGAGCCCGGATAGATCCGGGTCGCCTGGTCGAACGTGACAGTGGCCATGGTGAATGGGCCCCCTTCTACCGGCAGGAACGTGCCGGACGATCCGTTGTAGGAAGGTGGTTGCGCGGTCCACGCGAGTGAACCGCTCCGAGACCGTACCCGGCGGTCACGCGGTCTGTCAGTACATGGGCGCCGGTGAACTTCGCGGAAATTTTCGACGGGCCCACGAGGTGACGTGGGTACACTGCACAGGCACGCCCGCGCAGCACGCGCGGCACGCCTCCTTAGCTCAGCTGGTCAGAGCGCCGCTCTTGTAAAGCGAAGGTCGTCGGTTCGAATCCGACAGGGGGCTCCACCGAGGCCCAGGTCAGGAAGCTTCTGACCTGGACTTTCACGTCTTCAGCCGAGCAGAGCCTGGTCATGGTGCCGACCGGCGGCCGCGTCGGCGGCGTATGCAGACGCAGGAACCGGACCGCCTCCGTGTGGACCGTCAGCCCCTTAGCCCATGGCCGCCGACGTGCGGGTGCCACGCTCCACGCCGCGATCTGCGTCGGGCGGTTACCCGGCCGGCCGCCACCGCGGAGGTCGCCATCGACACCCTCCGGAGTCGGCCCTGGGGCACAGGTTTCGTAGTCAAAGGGGGGTTTCGGAGGTGACGCCGGTGGATCTACCGTCGACCTCAAAAGTCTCGGGTCTCGTGTCAAGGGGTGCCGGTGAAGTCTCACGACAGGAAGCGCACCGCTGCGTCGGGTGTCCGGGAAAGAAGTGAGCGTGCGCCTGCACCGAGCGGGTTGATGGGCTTACAGGCCACCGTCGGGAACGAAGCGGTGCTGAGGATGATGCGCCGCGAGCAGGAGGCAGACGGGCGTCGGCGCGATGAGGCCGTGGGACGCTCGGGCGGTGCCCGGCTCGCGGTGACGGCGGTCCAGCGTACGGAAGCGACGGACACGGCCGAGCCGCTCGCCGCCGGGGCAGCCGGTCCGGCGCAGGACGCGGTGCCGGAGAGCCAGGAGATCATCGCCCGTCTCAGCCAGTCGATCGAGCAGCACACGGTCCAGGCGACGGCCAAGCGGAACATCTTCGCGCCCGGCACATGGTGGCCCGAGCAATGGATGGTCGAGGGGCCCGCCCGGCTGCGCAGGACCCTGGACCGGCGGGTGATGCGGGGCGAGGTGTTCAACGAGCAGGACCTGGCCGACATCAGGCAGCTCTCCGAGACCGATCCGCAGTGGCTGAAGGAGGTGGGGATCGGCACGTACGACGAGGCCGAGAAATACGCCGAGGGGCCGTTCGTCGACTGGTTGAAACTGGCCGCAGGCAAGCGCGTGCTGACCGCGACGCTGGCCGTCCGGAAGAACCACCCGATCCTGCGGGACCCGGCGGTCCGCACGCCGACGGACCCGGCCTACACGCTCGGCCGGTTCATGCGCACCCAGGCACCCGGCACCGCGCCGGACGAGCGGCAGATGCTGGAGCAGGAGCGCGACCGGCAGATCCGTGACACGGCCGTCGACACGCTCCACCCGGAGGGCATGGCGCCCGAGCGCCGGCACAGCGGTGCCATCCCGGCGGAGGGCACTGTGCTGGGCAAGGGCAGGACGGCCCCCGACTACGTCAAGAAGGACGCCCAGGGCCGCGAGATGCTCACCAGGATCCTCCTCGTCCTGCGTCACGGGCTTCAGCTCTACAACCCGGCGGAGGGCCGGCACACCGCCGATTACGAGCAGGACGTCGTCCGTGCCCTGGCCCATGGCGGTCGTGTCAACATACGTATCCCGGCGCTGAGTTCGAAGGATGAGCCCGCCTATTCACTACCGCACTTCCTCGGCGTGTCCAAAGACGACACCAAGGGGGAGACCGCCCAGGGCGTGTCCGAACGGGGCTTCGCCACCCACCGCACCTCCATCGGCCCCAACAAGGACGGCAAGCCCGGCAAATTCAAGGAAAAGGGCGGCGTCCTGGCCTCCCTCACGAACAAGGTCGCCGTCGGCGCCGCCAGCCCGAAACTGTGGGGCCAGGACATCTCCGGTGGCGGACTCGGCTCCAAGGACTGGAACGGCGACATGGTGCTGCCGAACGGCTCCTACGGCCACGTCCTGCTGGTCTACCACCGTCCGACCATGGAGAAGGACGGCTCCCTCCAGATCGGTATCGAAACCATCGCGCCACACGCGGACAGCCCGGTCGGCTACGAGCACGACTTCCGCTCCACCGAGGCCACGTCCAACCCGGAGTCGGTCCTGCACGGCCACAAACGGGACAAGGTCGGATCCGGCGGTCTCGGCAAGAACGAACGCCTGGTCGACCTCAGGGAAATGGGCTCATCCCACCCCAGCGGCGACTGGCGGGCCTACCTGGACGAGATCAAACGGGACTGGGACCAGGCACTCGCCGAAACCGAAGAAGCCTCACCGCAACGCCGGCGCCTCTACGAGCAGTTGGTCGGACCACGGGCCCGCCCGTGACCCCAGACGGCAGCGCATGGCACAGGGCCGCCCGTTTGGGCGGCCCTGTGGTGTTGTTCCTGCGGGTCAGCGCCTGTGTAGGACGGCGTTCAGGGCATCGCGGAGGGTGGTCTCGGGGTCGGGGGAGGCGGATTCGGCGCGCCAGGCGATGAAGCCGTCCGGGCGGACGAGGACCGCGCCGTCGGTGCCGACGCCGTGCAGCGCGGCCCAGTCGTCGCCCTCGGTGTCGTACATCAGGTCGGCGTCGCCGCCGGGGCCGATCCGGTAGGCGTCGAGCCGTACCCCGTCCAGGGCGGCGACGCGCCGGGCGGCGTCGTACCAGCCCGCGTCGTCCGGGGCGTCGGTGAGCAGCACCATGGAGCGCTCGTACAGGTCGAGGGTGGACAGGCGGCGGGCGGCCTGGCGCAGCCACAGGTGGGGGGCGCGGGTGCCGGGGCGGCCGGTGAGGGAGAGGGCGTCCGGGACGACCGGCGCCTCGGGGTCGGTGCCGACGGCGGCGCCCTCGGGGTAGTGGTAGCCGAGGACGACGTTGAGGATGCCGCCGCGCTTGGCGCCGCCGACGCCGGGGGCCGGGGCAAAGCCGGGGTGGCTGTGCTCGACGGAGCGGGCAGAGGCGCGGGCGCTGGTGGCGACGGCGACCGGGCGGCGCTCGGCGCCGTAGCTGTCCAGGAGCGCGGGGCCGGCCCAGCCGTCGAGGACGGCGGCGAGCTTCCAGGCGAGGTTGTGGGCGTCCTGGATGCCGGTGTTGGAGCCGAACGCGCCGGTCGGGGACATCTCGTGGGCGGAGTCGCCGGCGAGGAAGACCCGGCCCCGCGCGTAGCAGTCGGCGACCCGTTCGGCGGCGCGCCAGGACGCCATTCCGGTGATCCGCACATCGAGGTCCGGCACGCCGACCGCGGCGGCGATGTGCCGCTGGAGCCGCTCCTCGGTGAACTCCTCCAGCAGCTCGCCGCGTTCGGGGTGCCAGGGGGCGTGGAAGACCCAGCGCTCCTTGTTGTCGACGGGGAGCAGGGCGCCGTCGGCGTCCGGGTGGGTGAGGTAGCAGCAGATGAAGCGGCGCTCGCCCACCACGTCGGCCAGCCGGGTGGAGCGGAAGGTGACGCTGACGTTGGCGAACAGCTCGCCGGGGCCGCTCTGGCCGATGCCGAGGGCGCGGCGGACGGGGCTGCGGGGGCCGTCGGCGGCGACGAGGTAGTCCGCCCGGACGGTGTAGCGCTCCTCGGTGGAACGGTCGCGGACGACGGCGGTCACCCCGTCGGCGTCCTGTTCGAAGGACTCCATCTCGTGGTGGTAGCGCAGGTCGCCGCCGAGTTCGCGGGCGCTGTCGACCAGGACGGGTTCCAGGTCGTTCTGGCTGCACAGGCACCAGGAGGTGGGGCTGAACCTGCGCAGGCCGCCGCCGGGGTCGATCTCCTTGAACAGCCACTCGCCGGCGTCGCCGACCAGGGTCGGGGTCTGGAGGATGCCGTGGTTGTCGGCGAGCAGGGAGGCCGCCGCCTTGATGTCCGGCTCGATGCCGGCCACCCGGAAGAGTTCCATCGTGCGCACGTTGTTGCCGCGTCCGCGCGGGTGGTGCGAGGTCCCGGAGTGCCGCTCCACGAGCAGGTGGCGCACGCCGAGGCGGCCGAGGAACAGGGACGTGGACAGGCCCACCAGTGAGCCGCCCACGATGAGGACGGGAACCCGGTGGTCGGCTGTGTGATGCATCGAGCCTCCAGAGGCAGGGGTGCGTACAAGGCGCCTGTGAGTCTCTTGCCCGGTATCACCGTTGTTGGGGCCATTTGCGCACGGGATCACCCACGTGGTTCCTACGAGTCGCGGGCTTACCGGCATCGGCACAGGATCAAGAAGCGCTGACGTCGCGTCACGGCGGTGACCGGCGCACCCGAGATCCCCCGCCAAGGAGATGCCCGCACCATGACCACCACCTCTGAACGCCTGTCAGAAGTACCGGCGCGCGACGCGTCGAAGCGTGTCTCCCAGTCCGTGTTCGACGGCTCGCGGCTCCGGGTCGTCCTGCTGGTCGACGTCTACGACGGCGCGCAGCAGCAGTTCCTGGAGGCGTACGAGCAGCTCTGCAACCAGGTTGCGTCGGTGCCCGGCCATGTCAGCGACCAACTCTGCCAGTCCATCGAGAATCCATCCCAATGGCTCATCACCAGCGAGTGGGAGAGCGCCCCGCCGTTCCTCACCTGGGTGAACAGCGAGGAGCACGTGCGGATGGTGGAGCCGCTGCACTCCTGCGTGCGCAACACCCGCTCGCTGCGCTTCCACATCGTCCGCGAGACCGGCCGCGCCTACGAGACGGACGCGCCCGCCCGCGGCCGGCTCCAGACGGAGGTGCGCATCGGCGACGGAGTGATCCGGCACGCGCTGACCTTCACCGTGAAGCCCGGCACCGAGGACAAGGTCGCCAAGCTGCTCGCCGACTACGCGGCGCCCGAGCCGCGGGTGGACGACTCCACGCGGCTGCTGCGCACCTCGCTGTTCATGCACGGCAACCGGGTGGTGCGCGCCATCGAGGTGCGCGGCGACCTGCTGGCCGCGCTGCGGCACGTGTCGCGCTCGCCCGAGGTGCGGGCCGTGGAGGAGGCCATCAACCCCTATCTGGAGCAGGACCGGGACCTGAACGACCAGGAGTCGGCCCGGCTGTTCTTCACCCGTGCGGCGCTGCCCGCCGTGCACCACGTGATGGCGGACGACCGGCCCGAGGGCACCCGGCGGGCCCTGTACTACCCGGCCAGGGCGGGCCGCGGGATGAAGCTCGCGGAGCTGCTCGCCAAGGCGGACTCGGCGGCGGCCGACGACCCGTCGAGCCAGGTGCTGCGCAGCACGGTCTTCGAGCGCGAGGACGTCGTGGTGCGGCTGGTGGACCTCGCCGCCGAGGGCGCGGACGTGGACCCGCTGCCCGGCGACGCCGCGCTGGCCGCCGAGGTGCGCGAGCTGCTGGCCGGCGAGGCCGCCCGGATGGAGCTGATCACCGACCGCCGTTCACCGGCCGTCTGAGCGGCCCCACCCGCTCCCCGGGCTCCGCCCGCCCCCCCCAGGCCCCACACCCACTTCCCACGCCACACCGGCCCCCAGCCCCACACCCGCTCCTCAAACCACACCCGCTAGCCCGATCACACCCACCGAAGCCCGATCACATCCACCGGAGGAACGTCGTGATCAAACCCCGTCCCAGAATCGTGGACCTCAGCGAGGTCGAGCCCAACACGCGGCGCGGCGGTGATCTGCGCGCCATGCTCACCCCGGCCACGGTCGGTTCCACCAGCGGCTTCATGGGTGTGGCCATCGTGCAGCCCGGCGACCGCATCGGTGAGCACTACCACCCCTACTCCGAGGAGTTCGTCTACGTCGTCTGCGGCGAGCTGGAGGTCGACCTGGACGGCGAGCCGCACGTGCTGCGCCCGGAGCAGGGGCTGATGATCCCCATCGACATGCGCCACCGGTTCCGCAACGTCGGCAACGTGGAGGCGCGGATGGTCTTCCACCTCGGCCCGCTGGCGCCCCGTCCGCAGCTCGGGCACGTCGACACCGAGGAGACGTCGGTGATCGGCGCGGCGGCGGTGCTGACCGAGCCGGGGGCCGAGCCGGCCGGGGCGGTCGCCGACGGCGGAGGGGTCCGGTCATGAACCGGCGCGTGGCGGTCACCGGCATAGGCATCGTCGCTCCGGGCGGCATCGGCACCCCCGCGTTCTGGGATCTGCTCGCGAACGGCCGGACCGCGACGCGGGGCATCACCTTCTTCGACCCCTCCCAGCTGCGTTCGCGGATCGCCGCCGAGTGCGACTTCGACCCGGCGGCGCACGGCCTGGACGCCGAGCAGGTGGCACGGGCGGACCGCTACATCCAGTTCGCCCTGGTCGCGGGCGACGAGGCGGTCCGCGACTCGGGCCTTGACCTGGCGCGGGAGGACCCCTGGCGGATCGCGGTGTCGGTGGGCACCGCGGTCGGCGGCACCACCCGTCTGGAGCACGACTACGTGCTGGTCAGCCACGGCGGCGAGCGCTGGGACGTGGACCCCGAGCGGGCCCAGCCGCAGCTGCACCGGGCCTTCACCCCGGCGACGGCGGCCTCCGCGGTGGCGGAACGTTTCGGCGCCCAGGGTCCGGTGCAGACCGTCTCCACCGGCTGCACCTCGGGCCTGGACGCCGTCGGGTACGCCTTCCACACCGTCCAGGAGGGGCGGGCCGACATCTGCATAGCCGGTGCGTCGGACTCGCCCATATCCCCCATCACCATGGCGTGCTTCGACGCGATCAAGGCCACGTCACCGAACAACGACGACCCCGCGCACGCCTCCAAGCCCTTCGACAACAACCGTGACGGCTTCGTCATGGGCGAGGGCGGCGCGGTGCTCGTCCTGGAGGAGCTGGAGCACGCACGGGCCCGCGGGGCGCACGTCTACTGCGAGCTCGGCGGCTACGCGACCTTCGGCAACGCCTACCACATGACCGGTCTGACCAAGGAGGGCCTGGAGATGGCGCGGGCCATCTCGACCGCCCTCGACCAGGCCCGGCTCGACCCCACGGCGATCGACTACGTCAACGCGCACGGCTCCGGCACCCGGCAGAACGACCGCCACGAGACGGCGGCCGTCAAGCGGGCGCTCGGGCAGCACGCCTACGACACCCCGATGAGCTCCATCAAGTCCATGGTGGGCCACTCCCTCGGGGCGATCGGCGCCATCGAACTGGTCGCCTGCGTGCTGGCCCTGGCCAAGCAGGCCGTACCGCCGACCGCGAACTACGAGACCCCCGACCCCGAGTGCGACCTCGACTACGTGCCGCGTACGGCCCGCGAGCGGAAGCTGACCAGCGTGCTCTCCGTGGGCAGCGGGTTCGGCGGCTTCCAGTCCGCGGTGATCCTGACCCGGCCGAGGGAGTGAGGACGAGATGAGCGAACCCCAGGACCGGCGTGCGGCCGTCACCGGCATCGGCGTGGTCGCGCCCAACGGCATCAGCACCGACACCTTCTGGAAGGCCACCCACGAGGGACTGAGCGTCCTGGACCGGGTGACCCGCGAGGGCTGTGAGCGCCTGCCGCTGAAGGTGGCCGGCGAGGTCCGCGCCTTCGACGCGGCGGACACCATCGAGGAGCGCTTCCTCGTCCAGACCGACCGCTTCACCCACTACGCCATGGCCGCGGCCGACTTCGCGCTCACCGACGCCCGGCTCGGCCAGGCCGACACCGACCAGTCGCCGTACTCCATCGGCGTGGTCACCGCCGCGGGCTCCGGCGGCGGCGAGTTCGGCCAGCGCGAGCTGCAGCGGCTGTGGGGCAAGGGCAGCCGGTTCGTGGGGCCGTACCAGTCCATTGCCTGGTTCTACGCCGCGAGCACCGGCCAGGTCTCCATCCGCCGCGGCTTCAAGGGCCCCTGCTCGGTCGTCGCCTCCGACGAGGCCGGCGGTCTGGACGCCCTCGCGCACGCGGCCCGTGCGGTGCGGCGCGGCACCGACGCGATCGTGGCCGGCTCCACCGAGGCCCCGCTCGCGCCGTACTCGATGGTCTGCCAGCTCGGCTACGCGGAGCTGAGCCGGGCGAGCGAACCGGAGCGCGCCTACCGGCCGTTCACGAAGGACGCGTGCGGTTTCGTGCCCGCCGAGGGCGGCGCGATGCTCGTGGTGGAGGCCGCCGGGGCCGCCCGCGCCCGCGGTGCCGACATCCGGGCCTTCGTCGCCGGGCACGCGGCCACCTTCACCGGCGCCTCCCGCTGGGAGGAGTCCCGCGCGGGCCTCGCCCGGGCCATCCGGCAGGCGCTGGCCGAGGCCGAGTGCGCGCCCGAGGAGGTCGACGTCGTCTTCGCCGACGCCCTCGGGGTGCCGGCGGCCGACCGGGCCGAGGCGCTGGCCATCGCCGACGCCCTCGGCGCGCACGGCGGCCGGGTGCCGGTCACCGCGCCCAAGACCGGCACCGGGCGCGGCTACTGCGCGGCCCCCGTCCTGGACACCGCGGCGGCCGTCCTCGCGATGGAGCACGGACTGATCCCGCCGACCCCGAACGTCCACGACGTCTGCCACGACCTCGACCTCGTCACCGGCCGCGCCCGCGTCGCCCAGCCGCGTACCGCGCTGGTCCTCAGCCGCGGCCTCATGGGGTCGAACTCGGCGCTGGTGCTGCGGCACCCCAGCGCGCGGTGAACAGCAAAGGAGGAGAGCAATGTCCAAGATCACCGTCGAAGAACTCGCAGCCCTCATGAAGAAGGCGGCCGGGGTCACGGTCAGCCCGGAGCAGCTCAACGAGAGGCCGGACACCGGCTTCGACGTCCTCGGCGTCGACTCGCTCGGCCTGCTCGGCATCGTCGGCGAGCTGGAGAACGAGCACGGCACCCCGATGCCGGTGGACGCCGAGCGCTGCAAGACCCCCCAGCAGTTCCTCAACCTCGTCAACAACACGCTGATGGCAGGAGCCTGACATGGCAGGACACACGCAGAACGAGATCACCATCGCGGCCCCGCTCGACCTGGTCTGGGACATGACCAACGACCTGGAGCGCTGGCCCCAGCTGTTCAGCGAGTACGCGGCCGTCGAGGTGCTCAAGCGGGAGGGCGAGAAGACCACCTTCCGGCTCACCATGCACCCGGACGAGAACGGCACCGTCTGGAGCTGGGTCTCCGAGCGCGAGCCCGACCGCGCCACCCGCACCGTCCGGGCCCGCCGGGTGGAGACCGGTCCCTTCGCCCACATGGACATCCACTGGGCCTACGAGGAGGTCCCGGCCGGCACCCGCATGGTGTGGACGCAGGACTTCGCGATGAAGCCGGAGGCCCCGGTCGACGACGACTGGATGACCGACAACATCAACAAGAACTCCAAGGTCCAGATGGCCCTGATCCGCGACAAGATCGAGAAGGCCGCCGCCGGACACCGGCCCGCCCCGGCGCTCGCCGACTGAGCGCCATCGCACCCGAAGGGAAGTACCGTGCACCAGGCCCTGATCGTCGCCCGGATGGCTCCGGGCTCCGCCCCCGGCATCGCGAAGATCTTCGAGGAGTCCGACCGGGGGGAGCTGCCCCACCTCGTGGGCGTCACCCGGCGCAGCCTCTTCCAGTTCGGCGATGTGTACATGCACCTCATCGAGTCCGAGCGCGAACCGGGCCCGGCCATCGCCAAGGTCACCGAACACCCCGAGTTCCGGGACGTCAGCGAACGGCTGACGGCATACGTCAGCGCGTACGACCCGGAGACCTGGCGCTCTCCCAAGGACGCGATGGCGCGCCGCTTCTACGTCTGGGAGCGCTCCTGATACGCGCGTTCGAACCGGACGGACGTCGGTCGCCGGGCCCGTGGTGCGACGGGCCCGGCGACCGGCGGTCCGGGTACGGCCTCGCGGTCACGCCCTCACACGGCACTCGAAGGCGTGCAGGTACGGGTTCACCGGCCGGACGCCGTCCACGTCGAGCCCCGCCGCGGTGAGCCGGCCCACCATGCTGTCGGTGGTGTGCTTGGCCCCGCCGACGTTGAGGAGCAGCAGCAGGTCCATCGCGGTGCTGAACCGCATCGACGGGGTGTCGTCGACCAGGTTCTCGATGACGATCACGCGGGTGCCGGGGCCGCCCGCCTGGACGACGTTGTGCAGCAGCCGGGCCGTGCTCTCGTCGTCCCACTCCAGGATGTTCTTGATGACGTAGACGTCCGCCTTGACCGGGATGGCCTCGCGGATGTCGCCCGGCACGATCTGCGCGCGGCCGGCCAGGTCGCCGCCCTCGCGCAGCCGCGGCAGCGCGTTCTCCACCACGCGGGGCAGGTCCAGCAGACTGCCGTGCATTTGCGGGTACTTGTCCAGCAGGCAGGCCACCACATGGCCCTGGCCGCCGCCGAGGTCGGCGACGGACGCGGCGCCCGACAGGTCGAGCAGGGCCGCGACCTCCCGCGCCGACTGCTCGCTGGAACGGGTCATCGCCCGGTTGAAGACGTCCGCGGATTCCGGCGCGTCCTCGTTCAGATAGGTGAAGAACTCCTTGCCGAACAGGCCCTCCACCACGTTGCGGCCGCTGCGCACCGCCTCGTCCAGCTTGGGCCAGGCGGCCCAGGTCCACGGTTCGGTGCACCACAGCGCGATGGCGCGCAGGCTGTTCGGGTCGTCCTCGCGCAGCAGCCGGGACATGTCGGTGTGCGCGAAGGTGCCGTCGGGCCGCTCGGTGAAGACGCCGTAGCAGGTCAGGGCCCGCAGCATGCGGCGCAGCGGGCCGGGTTCGGCCCCCACCCTGGCCGCGAGGGCCTCGGCGCTCTGCGGGGTGTCCCCGAGTGCGTCGGGCACGCCGAGGCGGGCGGCGGCCCGTACGGCGGCGGACAGGGCCGCCCCGAAGGCGAGTTCGCGCAGCCGCATCGGCGGGGGCGGGGCGGTCGGGGCCTCGGCGGTGGCCCGGTTCGGCGGTGCCGTCTCAGCGGTGGTCATCTGCCGCCTTCCTTCGTTCTCGGCGTGCGTCGGTCCAGCGGGGGCGGGGTCGGGCGGTCAGCACAGGCCGGCGGGCTTGGAGACCCGGCAGGCGTTGTGGTCGAAGGTGTTGCCGATGCCCTTGGTCTCGGTGTTCACCAGGTCCGCGGGGGCGTTGCCGGCCAGCGCGTTGCCGCTGACGCGGTTCTGGTCGTTGGTGACGCCGACGAAGCTCTTGAACAGCACGATGCCGCCGGACAGCGGGGACGTGCCCGAGTTGCCGGTGACCCGGTTGCCGTCCACCACCGTCTTCTCGGCGCCGGTCAGCACGATGCCGGAGCCCTGGATGGCGGGCAGCCGGTCGGTCTTGGGGCAGGACTTGTTGTTCTCGGTGACGTCGTTGTAGGCGACCTCCAGGTCACCGGCCTTGGGCTTGTTCTCGTCGCCGACGACGAAGACGCCGGCGCAGTTGCCCGAGATGTGGTTCTCGGCCACCGAGAGGTTGCGCAGCCGCCGCACCGTGACGCCGATGCGGTTGTCCTCCAGCCGGTTGTGGTCGATCACCGTCCGCCGGGTGTCGAGGGCGCCGGCCTCCTCGGTGATGGTGTTGGCGAGGAAGACGCCCGCGTCTCCGTTGCCCTGCGCGTAGTTGCCGGTGATGCGTCCGTGCACGGACCGCTCCTGGGCGATGCCCCACACGGCGTTCCGCACGGCCTGCACGCCGTGCACGGTCATGGTGTCGGTCGCCATGCCGAACACCCCGGCGCGGGCGAAGCCGGTCACCTTCAGGTCGGCGACGGTCACGCCCTCGACGTCCGTCGTCTTGGTGCCGATCACGCAGATGCCGTTGCCGCCCTCGGCGCAGCTCTTGGTGGCCTTGGTGTCCTTGCCCGGCGCCGGGCCGGCCGTCGTCTTCGCGGCGGGCTCGATCACGGTGCCCGCGCCCATCCCGCGCAGGGTGACGCGGGGCGTGCTGATGGTGATGCTCTCCTTGTAGGTGCCGGGGAGCACGAGCACGGTGTCGCCGGGCCGCGCGCGGTTCACGGCCTGCTGGATCGATTCACCCTGGTGGACCACGAGGGTCTGGTGGAGGGCTGCCGCGGGGGCGGCGCCCGGTCCGATTCCCGTACCGACGAGGGCCGCGACGGCACTCGCGGCGTAAGCGAGGTGACATCTCTTCATACTGGGTACGTTATGACCGAATAATCCGTAGATGTGTGGATAGGCCAATCGGCGGCGTGTCCGCGCGAGTCGACGCATACTGGCGGCGTGACCCGAGCCGGCCCCCTCCGCCGTGGACTCGGGGCGGTCGCGGGCTACGTCCGCAGCGCCCCGGGCACCTACGTCTGGCTCGCGGTCCTGTTCGTCACCACGGTCGCGGTGCACCACATGTCGCCCGGCTTCGAGCAGCACTTCCTGCGCCGCAGGTCCACCAACATCCACGAGTTGTCCCGCACCCCGCTGCGGGTGCTGGTCACCAGCGCGATGTGGATCGACGGCGGGCACTGGCTGCCGTACGCGTTCCTGTACACCGTCTTCCACGCCCCGGCCGAACGCTGGCTCGGCACCGCCCGCTGGCTCCTGGTGTGCGCGGCCTCCCACGTGCTCGCGTCGCTGGTCAGCGAGGGGCTGCTGCTGAAGGCGATCCGGGACGGCATCGCGCCCCACTCGGCGGTCAACACCCTGGACATCGGCGTCAGTTACGCCCTGGCCGGCGTCGTCGCCGTGCTCACCTACCGCATCGCGCCCCCCTGGCGCTACGCCTACCTCGCCGTCGTCCTCGCCGTCTTCGCGCTGCCCCTGGCCGGGTCGCCCACCTTCACCGACACCGGACATTTCCTCGCCATGCTGATCGGCCTGGCCTGCTATCCGCTGACCCGAGGCCGCGGAAAAGCATGGAATCCGAAGGAGACACTGACCCTGCTCAGGGGTTAGGTTCCCGGCCATGAGCAGCTCGGCGAGCAGTGTCGTGAACGGTGGCATCTCCTTCTGGTACGCGGACGACGGCCTCCCGGCGGTGCGGGAGCCGCTGCCCGGTGACGCCACGGCCGACGTGGTGATCGTCGGCGGCGGTTACACCGGTCTGTGGACCGCGTACTACCTGAAGAAGGCCGCGCCCTTTCTGCGGATCACCGTCCTGGAGCAGAAGTTCTGCGGCTACGGCGCCTCCGGCCGCAACGGCGGCTGGCTGTACAACGGCGTCGCGGGCCGCGACCGCTACGCGAAGCTGCACGGCCGCGAGGCCGCGATACGGCTCCAGCAGGCGATGAACGACACCGTGGACGAGGTGATCGCGGTCGCCGGGGCCGAGGGCATCGACGCCGACGTGCACAAGGGCGGCGTCCTGGAGGTGGCCACGACGCCCGCGCAACTGGCCCGGCTGAAGGCGTTCCACGAGCACGAGCTGTCGTACGGCGAGAAGGACCGGGAGCTGTACGGCGCCCGGCAGACGGCCGAGCGGATCCGGGTCGCGGACGCCGTCGGCTCCGCCTGGACCCCGCACGGCGCCCGGCTGAACCCGGCGAAGCTGGTGAAGGGCCTGGCGGCGGCGGTCGAGGCACTGGGCGTGGTGATCCACGAGATGACCCCGGTGACCGAGATCCGCCCCAAGCACGCCGTCACCCCCTACGGCACCGTCCGCGCCCCCTACGTGCTGCGCTGCACCGAGGGCTTCACCGCCTCCCTCAAGGGCCAGAAGCGGACCTGGCTGCCGATGAACTCCTCGATGATCGCCACCGAGCCGCTGACCGAGGAGCAGTGGGCGGCGATCGGCTGGGCGGGCCGGGAGACGCTGGGCGACATGGCGCACGCCTACATGTACGCGCAGCGCACCGCCGACGGCCGGATCGCGCTGGGCGGGCGCGGGGTGCCGTACCGCTTCGGCTCCCGCACGGACAACGACGGCCGCACCCAGCGGGCGACCGTCGAGGCGCTGCGGGACATCCTGGTGCGCTTCTTCCCGTCCCTGGCCGGGGTCGCCGTCACCCACGCCTGGTCCGGCGTCCTCGGCGTGCCGCGCGACTGGTGCGCCACCGTCACCCTCGACCGTGCCACCGGCCTCGGCTGGGCCGGCGGCTACGTCGGCTCCGGCGTCGCCACCACCAACCTCGCCGCCCGCACCCTGCGCGACCTCGTCCAGCAGGACTCCGGGCAGGCCGGCCGCACCGAACTCACCGAGCTGCCCTGGGTCGGCCACAAGGTCCGCAAGTGGGAGCCCGAGCCGCTGCGCTGGCTCGGCGTCCACGGCATGTACGCCACCTACCACACCGCCGATCAGCGCGAACGCCGCCGCCCGGCGACGGAGTCCTCGCGGCTGGCGAAGGCGGCGGACCGGGTGGCGGGACGGCACTGAGGGGCCGGCCGTTGATCCGCTGACGAAAGCGGAACGCGATCACGACAAAAGCGCGACGCGGGGCGGCCAGTATGATCCTCGCCGCACATCAACCAGATGAACGACCGCGTCCGCTCTGCCACGGCAACCGTGCGGCGGGCCCGCGTTCGTCTACGGGGAGAGGTTCTCTTTTCATGCGTATCCGTGTCGCCACCCGCGTTCCCGCCGTCGCCGCGATAGCCGCCTGCGGCCTGCTGCTCACCGGGTGCAACGACGACTCCGGCTCGGGCGCCGACTCCGCGCCCTCACCCGCGCCGAGCGCGTCGGCCGCCGGCGGCTCCGCCCCCTCGGCGTCGCCCTCGCAGTCGGCCGCCGGGAGCAAGGGCGCGGCCACCGGCACCGCCGTGCCGGTGAACAAGACGATCGACGACGACGTGATGGGCGAGAAGGCCACCGTCATCAAGTACGTCAAGGACTTCCAGCCCTCGGCGGCGGCGAAGGCCAAGTACGCGGCGCTGGCCGACGAGAAGGTCGTCCTGGTCGACGTCAAGGTCACCGCCAGCTCGAAGTACTACGACAGCTTCGGCGCCACGTCCTTCTACCTCACCGGCATGCCCAACGGCATCGACCAGGCCAGCACCACCATCCTCGACGACGAGATCAAGGCGGCCGGCTACCCGCCGCTGCAGGACGCCGAGACCGGCAAGACCTCCACGGGCTGGGTCGTCTTCACGCCCGCCAAGGACGCGGACAAGCTCGTCCTGCGCTACAAGCGCCTGGCGGCCAAGGCGTCGGACGGCACGAACATCACCGCGAAGAACTTCGACGTCCCGCTCGACTGACGCGTACGGAACGGGGCGCGTCGCATGGGGGCGCGTCCCGGCGGCCGTCGCGGTGGGCGCGGGGGCGCGTCCCGGTCTCAGCCCACCGGCTCCCGCACCGGGTGGCCGGCCCGTGTGCCGTGTTTCGGGGCCGGGGCGGTGACCATGAGGCCCGCGGTCAGGGCGGAGACGAGCATGATCAGGGCGGCGCAGGCGATGGCGACGGTGTAGCCGTGCACGACGCCGGCCTGGACCGTGCCGGGCCGGTGCGGGCGGGCGGCGACATAGGCCGCGGCACTGGTGGTGGCGATCGTGTTCAGCAGCGCCGTACCGATCGAACCGCCGGCCTGCTGGGCGGTGTTGACGGTCGCGGAGGTGATCCCGGCGTCCCGCGGCGCGACCCCCGCCGTGGCGGTGGCGAACACCGGCATGAAGGTCAGCCCCATGCCGAGCCCGAGCAGCAGCAGGGCGGGCAGGATCTCCCCCGCGTAGGAGGAGCGCACGGTCAGCCGGGTGAGCAGCAGCAGCCCGCTCGCCGCCAGCAGCATCCCCGGCACCAGCAGCCGCCGCGGCGGCACACGGGGCAGCAGCCGCGCCGAGATCTGGGTGGCCCCGGCGAGGATCATGGCGGTCATCGGCAGGAAGGCGAGCCCGGTCCTGAACGGCGAGTAGCCGAGGATGACCTGGAGGTAGTAGGTCATGAACAGGAACACCCCGAACATGCCGATCACCGCGAACGCCATCGTCAGCAGGCAGCCCGCCCGGTCCCGGCTGCGCAGGATGCGCAGCGGCAGCAGCGGGTCCGGCGCGCGTGCCTGCCACCACACGAACGCCGCGAGTAGCGCCACTCCGGCCGCCAGCATCGCGAGCACCAGCGGGGAGGGCCAGCCGCGCGGTTTTGGCTCCCCCACACCGTGAAGGCGCCCGGCCAAACCGCCCCCACACACCCACGCTCCGGGCACATCGAGCCAGACGCCCTCCTGTCCCC
>NZ_JBWKES010000029.1:0-39704 GCF_056435325.1 Streptomyces sp. NPDC043952 | reverse complement strand
TCCCACCAACATCCCCCCCCCCCCCCCCCCCCCCCCCACCACCCCCCCCCCCCCCCCCCCCCCCCCCCCCCCCCCCCCCCCCCCCCCCCCCCCCCCGACGCCGTAGACGATCGCGGCCAGACCGCCGCAGCCCAGCAGCGCGCCGGGCACGTCGAGCCGGACGTCGCCGTGCCCCGGCCGGTCGTGCAGCAGCGTGAACGCGCCGAAGACCGCGAGCGCCGCGATGGGCACGTTGACGTACAGGCACCACCGCCAGGTCAGGTACTCGGTGAGCACCCCGCCGACGATCAGCCCGATCGCCGAACCGCTGCCCGCCAGCGCGCTGAAGACGCCGAACGCCCTGCCGCGCTCGCGCGGATCGGTGAACATCGTGGTCAGCAGGGACAGCGCGGAGGGCGCGAGCACGGCGGCGAAGGCCCCTTGCAGCGCGCGGGCGCCGAACAGCATCCCGGAGCCGGTCGCCGCCCCGCCGAGCGCGGAGGCGAGCGCGAAGCCGGCCAGACCGGTCACGAAGGCGCGTTTTCGGCCCACGAGATCGGCGATCCGGCCGCCCACCAGGAGCAGCCCGCCGAAGGCGAGGGTGTACGCGGTGATCACCCACTGCCGGTTGCCGTCGGACATGTGCAGGGCGCGCTGCGCGGAGGGGAGCGCGATGTTCACGATCGTGGCGTCCAGGACCACCATCAGCTGGGCCAGGGCGATGACGACCAGCCCCCACCAGCGGTGCGGATCCGTACCCTCCGCGGCGGCCCGGAACTCACCCGTTCGGCCGATGCTCATCTGGCCAGAACAGCATGGATCGGGACGTATCGCATCCGGGTGACGCGACCTGGACGGCTCGGGTGGGGGTGATTGTCAGTGGTCGGGTGCAGCATGGGACCCATGGCGAGGGGAACGACCGGCGGGAGCCGGGTGGGACGGGGCGCACGGCGGCCGGAGCTGCGGCTGCCGGAGCTGCGGCCGTGGACCGGCGGCGGGCTCGACCCGGACGGGGACTACGACGGGCTGGAGTTCCGGGACGCGGATCTGACGGGCCAGGACGCGGCGGGCGCCCGGTTCATGGACTGCGCGCTGCGGGGCTGCGCGGCCGACGGGACACGGCTGCGCCACGCCCGCGTCCTCGACTGCGCGCTCACCGGCCTGCGCGGGGTCGGCACCGATCTGTCCGAGGCCACCCTGCGCGACGTCGAGCTGACCGACCCGCGCCTCGGCGGCACCCAGCTGCACGGCGCGGTGCTGGAGCGGGTCGTGGTGCGCGGCGGCAAGATCGACTACCTGAATCTGCGCATGGCCCGGCTGCGGGACGTCGTCTTCGAGTCCTGCGTCCTGGTCGAACCGGACTTCGGCGGCGCCCGCCTGGAGCGGGTGGAGTTCGTGGACTGCGCGCTGAAGGGCGCGGACCTCACCGGGGCCACGCTGAAGGACGTCGATCTGCGCGGCGCCGCCCCGCTGGAGATCGCGCGGGGTCTGGACCGGCTGTCCGGCGCGGTGATCGGCACCGGCCAGCTCCTCGACCTGGCCCCGGCGCTGGCGGCGGCGCTCGGGATACGCGTGGAGTAGGCGGCGTACCGGGGGCGGCGGGGTCTTACGCGACGCGGGGGAAGCGGGCCTGGAGGGTCCAGATCGCCGGGTTCTCGCCCAGGTCCTCGTGCAGGTCCACGAGGTCGGCGACCAGGTCCTGCAGGAAGTCCCGTGCCTCGCGGCGCAGTTCGGCATGGGAGAAGGAGAGGGGGGCCTCGTCCAGCGGCTGCCAGTCGGCCGTGATGTCGACCCAGCCGAAGCGGCGCTCGAACAGCAGCCGGTCACTGGACTCGGTGAAGTCCAGCTCCGCCCGCTGCGGCCGGGCGGCGCGGGAGCCCATCGGATCCCGGTCGAGCCGTTCCACGATGTCGCACAGCGCCCAGGCGAAGTCCAGCACCGGCACCCATCCCCAGGCCGTGGACAGCTCCCGGTCCGTCCTGGTGTCCGCGAGGTACACGTCCCCGCAGAACAGATCGTGCCGCAGCGCGCGGACGTCCGCGCGGCGGTAGTCGGTCTGCGGGGGGTCCGGGAAGCGGTTGGAGAGGGCGTAGCCGATGTCGAGCACGGACCGATGGTGTCACGGCGGCGCGGGACCGCCGGGCGCGGTCCCGGTCCCGGACTCCGGCCCTTCCTGTGAGCCGCCTGTGTATCGGAGCCGTTTGCGCAGGCGGGTGGCGTGCGGACCGGTGCTGGACCCGCCCCCGGAGCAGACTCCCCCCGTGATCGGCTTCCGCCTAAGATCGCTGACATGTCCAGATCCGTACGCCTGGTACCGGCCGCCGCGGTCGCGCTGGTGCTCACCCTGGCCGGCACCGGGTGCGGGAGCGGGGTGCGCGGCACACCGGGTGGCGCGGGCGTGCGCGACCCGTACTTCCCGAAGGCGGGCAACGGCGGGTACGACGTCGGCCACTACGCCCTCACCCTGGACTACACCCCGGCCACCCGCCGCCTCACCGGTACGGCGGTCATCACGGCCCGCGCCACCAAGGACCTGTCCGCGTTCGACCTGGACCTCGCCGGGCTGCACGTGGACTCGGTCGGCGTCGACGGCCGGGACGCCCGCTACAACCGGGCCGGGCAGGAACTCACCGTCCGCCCGCACGACGATCTGCGCAAGGGCCACACCTTCCGTACGACCGTCCGCTACTCCGGCGTCCCCGGCACCCTCACCGACCCCGACGGCTCCGCGGAGGGCTGGCTGCGCACGGCCGACGGCGCGCTCGGGCTCGGCGAGCCGGTCGGTTCCATGGCGTGGTTCCCCGGCAACGACCACCCCTCCGACAAGGCCACGTACGACATCACCGTGACCGTCCCGCAGGGCCTGCAAGCCCTGTCCAACGGCGAGTTGGCGGACCAGTCCACCCGTGGCGGCCGTACCAGCTACCACTGGCACACCGCGCAGCCCATGGCCAGCTACCTCGCCACCGTCGCGATCGGGCACTTCGACCTCACCCGGTCCAAGGGCCCCGGCGGGCTGCCCGTGCTCACCGCGGTCGATCCGACGCAGGCCAAGGCGAGCGCGGGCGTCCTCGCGAAGCTGCCCGAGGTCGTCAAGTGGGAGGAGGACACGTTCGGGCCGTACCCCTTCTCCTCCGTCGGCGTCATCATCGACCGGCCGGACGACGCGGGGTACGCGCTGGAGACCCAGAACCGCCCCTTCTTCCCCGGCGCGCCGGAGCTGAGCACCCTCGTCCACGAGCTGGCGCACCAGTGGTACGGCGACTGCGTGACCCCCGAGTCCTGGCGGGACATGTGGCTCAACGAGGGGTTCGCCACGTACGCCCAGTGGCTGTGGGACGAGGACCACGGCGGGGACACGGCCGAGCAGACGTTCCAGTCCTACTACCGGGCCCACGACAGCGCTATCTGGGCCTTCCCGCCCGCGAACCCCTCCGGCGCCGCGCACATCTCCGGCTCGCCGGTGTACGAGCGCGGTGCGATGGTGCTCCACAAGATCCGGCAGAAGGTCGGCGACAAGGCCTTCTTCGCCCTGCTGCGCGCCTGGCCGGCCGCCCACCGCTACGGCAACGCGAACACCGCGGACTTCACGGCGTTCGTCGAACACCGCTTCCCGGACCAGGACTTCGGCGAGATCTGGAAGGACTGGCTGTACGGCGACGGCAAACCGGCCCACCCCTGACCGGGGCGCGCCCGCGCGGGCCGTCTGCCGCCCTTCCCCGGTACTCGGGCGGGGAAGGGCGCAGGTGCGGTACGTCAGACGTTGACGCCGAAGTCCTGGGCGATGCCGACCAGGCCCGAGGCGTAACCCTGGCCCACCGCGCGGAACTTCCACTCCGCGCCGTTGCGGTACAGCTCGCCGAAGACCATGGCGGTCTCGGTGGCGGCGTCCTCCGACAGGTCGTAGCGCGCGATCTCCGCGCCGCCGGCCTGGTTGACGATGCGGATGTAGGCGTTGCGCACCTGGCCGAAGTTCTGGCCGCGGTTCTCCGCGTCGTAGATGGAGACCGGGAAGACGATCTTGTCGATGTCGGCCGGGAGGCCGGCCAGGTTGACGTTGATCGCCTCGTCGTCGCCGGCGCCCTCGCCCGTGCGGTTGTCGCCGGTGTGCACGATGGTGCTGTCCGGGGTCTGCTTGTTGTTGAAGAAGACGAAGTGGGCGTCCGAGTAGACCTTGCCCTGCGCGTTGACCGCGATGGCGGAGGCGTCCAGGTCGAAGTCCGTGCCCGTGGTGGTGCGGACGTCCCAGCCGAGCCCCACGGTGACGGCCGTCAGGCCCGGAGCCTCCTTGGAGAGCGAGACGTTGCCACCCTTGGACAGGCTTACAGCCATGTTGGGAGTCCCTTCCTAGTTGTCCCTGTGCGTGCCGACGAAGCTACCGGCACCCGGAAGAACGTCCAGGGGGGTCCCCGTGGTTCCGCACCCCTTTACCTTTTTTACCCGGACTTCTCCACGGGTTCCGGGAAATCCGGATGACGTGGACGGGCCCCGGCCGGGAACATGGGGGCATGTCCGGTCCTTACGTCATCCGCGGCTCCGTCTCGCTCCCCGAGGCCGAGCTGATGTGGCGTTTCTCCAGGTCGTCGGGGCCCGGTGGGCAACACGTCAACACCAGTGACTCCCAGGTGGAGCTGCGCTTCGACCTCGCCGCCAGCGAGGCGCTGCCGCCGGTGTGGAAGGAGCGCGCCCTGGAGCGGCTGGCCACCCGGCTCGTCGACGGGGTGGTGACCGTACGGTCGTCCGAGCACCGCTCCCAGTGGCGCAACCGCGAGACCGCCGCCGTCCGCCTCGCCGCCCTCCTCGCGGAGGCCACCGCACCCCCGCCCAAGCCCCGCAGGCCCACCCGGATACCGCGGGGCATCAACGAGCGCCGGCTGCGGGAGAAGAAGCAGCGCGCCGAGACCAAGCGCGGGCGCTCGGGGCGCGACTGGGGGTAGGGACCCCGCCCCGCGCGGTGAGGCTCAGCCCAACTGCCGGTAGCGGCCCCGGAAGTACGTCAGCGGGCCGCCCTCCGCGCTCGGTACCCGTGCCGTCAGCACCCGGCCGATGACCAGGGTGTGGTCGCCCGCCGCCACCCGCTGCTCCGTGCGGCACTCCAGCGTGGCGAGCGCGCCGCCGACCAGCGGGGCGTGCGTGACCTCGCCCCGCGTGTAGGCGATGTCCTCGAAGAGGAGCCGGTCGCTGATGCGGCCCTTCATGGCGAAGCGGCCCGCGATGTGCCGCTGGCTCTCCGCGAGCACCGACACCGCCCACAGCGGCTGTTCGGCGAGCAGGTCGTCCATGCGCGAGCCCTCCCGCAGGCTGACCAGCACCAGCGGCGGATCGAGGGAGACCGACAGGAAGGCCGTCGCGGTCATGCCGACGTCCTCCACGCCCGGCGCGTCAGGGTCGCCGGGATCGAGCGGCGGTTCCTGCGCGGTCACCAGGACCACACCCGCGGCCAGCCGGGACATCGCGGCCCGGAACTCGTCGTTGCTCACCCCCTCAGCATGCCCGGAAGCTGCGAGGGCGGCGGGAGAAGGCGTCTTCAGCACGCCGGAAACGCTAGTCTGCGCTCTGCGCCCGACGCATCGGGCCCGAGCCCGAGCCGGGTCCTAGGACCAGCGGCGGAGCGGGACCGGGAACAGGCCATGGGGTGAACGCACGGAAAACGCTGAAACCCCGCCCAATTGTTCATGTTTTGCTGTGACTTGAGTCACAAGGGGCAGGAATTGTTGACCCTGTGTACCGGGTGAGCAGCGCGCTGTGATTCAGTGGCGGTGAAACTGCTGGAGCAACCACGAGGCGCCGAAGACGACGACCCTTGATTCGCTGCGAGGTCTCGGGGGGAGGGCGAGCATGGAGACCGAGTCGGAGCCGTACGTCCGTCTTGCGTCCCTGCGGCAGCTGCACCAGGTCATGGCGGACATGAACACGGCGCGCAGCCTGGCGGACACCTTGCAGACCGTCGCCGACGGCGTGGTCAACGCCCTCGGATACGAGATGGCGGGCGTGAACCTGGTACGCCCCGACGGCGATCTCGTCGTCGCCGCGTTCGCCGGCAACTCCGCCGCCGAGGCCCTGATCACCGGCCGGGTCGGCTCCCGCGCGGCCTGGGACCGGCGCCTGGGCATGGGCGAACGCTGGGGCGACCTCGTCTTCATACCGCACACCGAGGGCTGGGTGCTGGACGACGACGATGTGCCCCAGTGGTTCACCGACGGCCCCGCGCCCCGCTTCGAGGACGAGTGGCACCCCTCCGACCGCCTCTTCGCCCCCATGTACACACCGGGCGCGCCGGGCGGCTCCAGCGGCGAACTGCTCGGCGTCATATCCGTCGACCGCCCGCGCAACGGCCGGCTGCCCGGCGCCTGGGGCCGCGAGGCCCTTCAGATGTACGCCTTCCAGGCCGCCATCGCGATCAGCAACGCCCGGCTGCGCTCCAACATGCAGCGCGCCCTGGTCCGCCTGGAGCGCGAGCAGCAGGCGCTGCGGGCGAGCGAGGAGAGCTTCCGGCAGGCGTTCGAGTACGCGCCGTCCGGCATGGCCATCGCCGAGATGGGCGGCGAACAGCACGGCCGCATCCTGCGCACCAACGACGCCCTGTGCCGGCTGCTCGGCCGCCCGGCCTCCGCGATGCGCCGCTACTCCTTCTCCGACCTGGTGCACCCCGAGGACATCGGCACCCTGCTGCGCACCTCGGCCGAGGGCGGCCGCGCCGAGCTGCGCCTCGGCCGCCGCGACGGCAGCTACGTCTGGGTGTCGCTGCGCAACAGCGTGGTCGCGGACGCCGCCGACGGGCCCCGCTTCCTGCTCACCCACGTCGAGGACATCGAGGAGCGCAAGCGCCGCGAGCTGCAGCTCGCCCACCGCGCCTCGCACGACTCGCTGACCGGCCTGCCGAACTCCGCCGAGCTGCGCTCACGGCTCGCCGCCCGGCTGTGCCGCCGTCCGCCGCACGCCCTGGAGTCCCTGGACGCGGCCTACGGCCACCCGGGCTTCGACGGCCCCGCCGGGCACGGCTTCGACTTCGCGCCCGGCACGGAGTCGTACGACGGCTACGACCACCATGTGCACACCGTCGCCCCCGAGGGCGAGCAGGACGACGGCACCAAGGGGCTCGCGGTGCTCTTCTGCGACCTGGACGGCTTCAAGTCGATCAACGACCGGTTCGGGCACAACGCGGGCGACGCCGTCCTGATCGAGGTCGCCCGGCGGCTGTCCCAGGGGGTGCGCGACGGCGACACGGTGGCCCGGCTCGGCGGCGACGAGTTCGTGATCCTCGCCGACGGGCTCGGCCGCGCCGACGCCGAGGACCTGGCGGTACGGCTGCGCAACGAGATCATCCAGCCGATCCGGGCCGAGGGCCGGGCGGTCCGGGTGGGGGCGAGCTTCGGCATCGGCTGGGCGCACTGCGGCATGACGGCCGACGAAGTGCTGAAGTCCGCCGACGAGCGGATGTACGTAGAGAAACGATCTCGTCCCAAACAGCACCGCCGCGCGGGATGAGCCCCAGGTCAGCGAGTTGATGCGGTCTGCGTCACCCGTTTGAAGCAACCGGAACGGGTAGGCTCGCCTTTCCAGCCATGACCGTATCCGTTCGCACCTGTTGAGGAGTACCAAGGGATGACGCCCGGCGACAACGGCGCGAGCACGCCCGAGGAAGACGACCCGTTCGGCTATCTGTACGCAGACGGCCAGGCCAGGGGAGCCCAGCCGCCCTCCGGTGGCTACGGCTACCCGAACTCGGTCAGCAGGGTGCGCACGGTCGGCGAGCGTCAGTACGGCCAGCAGCAGCCCCCTTACGTTCCGCAGCAGGGCGCCTACGGCCAGCCGAACGCGCACTACCAGGCCCCGGAGACCCTTCCCGGCGGAGCACCGCCCGCGGGCCGCGCCCCCGCCCCGCAGCCCGGCCCCGGCCGCCGTGGCCCCAACACCAAGGGCCTGCTGATCGGCGCGATCGCGGTGGTCGCCGCGGTGGTCATCGGCATCGGCGTCGCCATGATCCACGGCAACTCGGACGACACGTCCGACAGCCAGGCGGACACCACCCCGACCCAGAGCCAGTCCACGAACCCGACCCCGACGAGCAGCAGCTCGGCCGGTTCGGGCCTGCCGAAGACCGATGCCGCGGACAGCTCGGTGCAGCTGTCGGGCGGCGCCGCGCCGGCCACCGACGTCAAGGGCTCGCGCGCCGCGGGCGGCAAGTACGTGGGCGGTCTGAACCAGGTCGGCGCCTCCGTCACCTGGAGCGTGGACGTCCCCTCGGACGGCGACTACACCCTCTTCACCGGGTACAGCGCCACCGGCGAGGACCAGTCGATGACGGTCACCATCAACGGCAAGGAGTACGGCAGCAAGCTCGGGCTGCGGAACTGGCGGCACGCCGCCGACAACGACTTCGCCCAGGGCTGGACCCGCTCCTACGTGTGGCCCACCCTCAAGAAGGGCAACAACACCATCTCCATCTCCTGCCAGCCCGGCGACAAGTGCAACGTCCTGCTGGACCAGCTGTGGCTGAAGGCGGGCCGGGTCACCAGCTGAGCCCGGCGCGGCTCAGTGGCCGGCCTGGCCGGTCACCGTGACCCGTCCCAGCAGCTCCTCGTACGTCCCCCGGTCGAACTCGCCCGCGGCGGGCGCCCGGACGGTGGCCGCCGCGAGGGCGACGGCGTGGGCGAGCCGGACCGGCCAGGGCAGGCGGCTCACCAGGCCGGACAGCAGCGCGGCGACCGCCGAGTCGCCCGCGCCGGTCGGATTGCCGTGCACCCGGCCCGGTGGGGTGGCGCGCCAGCGGCCCTCGGGGGTGGCGGCGAGGAGGCCGTTGGGGCCCAGGGAGGCGACGACCGTGTGGGCGCCCCGGCGGCGGGCGTCCTCGGTGGCGCGCAACGGGTCGTGGGAGCCGGTGAGTTCGGCCAGCTCGTCGGCGTTGGGCTTGATGATGTCGGGGCGGGCCGCCACCCCGCGGCGCAGCGGCTCTCCGCTGGTGTCCAGCAGCACCGGTACGCCCAGGGAGCGCGCCGTGCGTATCAGGCCCGCGTACGCCCCCACCGGCACCCCCGGCGGCAGGCTGCCGCACAGGGCCACCGCCGAGGCGCCCGGCACAAGTTCCGCGTAGCGGTCCAGGAAGGCGGCCCACTCGGCGGGCGTGATCTGCGGGCCCGGCTCGTTCAACTGGGTCGTGTCGCCGGAGACTTCGTCCACCACCGCGATCGTGCGCCGGCTCGCCCCCGCCACCGGCACCAGCGCGTCCGTCAGGCCCCCGGTCCCGGCGAGCCGGTCCCGTACCGCCCGGCCGGTGCCGCCGCCCGCGAACCCGGTGACCGTCACCTGGTGCCCGAGCGCGGCGAGCACCCGGCCCGCGTTCACGCCCTTGCCGCCCGGACGCTCGCTGACCTCCGAGACCCGGTGCGAGGCGTGCGGACGCAGTGACCGCACCCGATAGGTGATGTCGAGAGCGGTGTTCAGCGTGACCGTGAGGATCACCCGGTCTGCCTCCCTCGAAGCCGTCGTTCCGGGCCCCGATCATGCCAAAGAGACGGCGGCCGGCCCAGTCGCGGGGCGGCCGCCGCCAAAGGAAAAGCCGGGCGTATCAGCCCAGTTGGGGAGCGACCACCCACTCGCCGCGCCGCATCACGCCCCGCACGTCGAAGTCCGCGTCCAGCAGCACCAGGTCCGCGTCCTTGCCGGGCTCCAGGGAGCCGACGCGGTCGGAAAGGCCCAGCAGCCGGGCCGGGTTGGCGGACAGCGCCTTCACCGCGTCCTCCACCGGCAGCCGGTCCACGGTCACCGCCCGCTTGAACGCCCGGTCCAGGGTCAGCGTGGAGCCCGCGATCGAACCGCCCTCCACCAGCCGCGCCACCCCCTCGCTGACCTCGACCTCCAGCGGGCCCAGCAGATAGCGGCCGTCACCGGCGCCGGCCGCGTCCATCGCGTCCGTGATGAACGCGACCCGGTCCGCGCCCGCGTGATGGAAGGCCAGCTCCAGGGCGGCCGGGTGCAGATGCGTGCCGTCGTTGATCAGCTCGACCGTCACCCGCTCGTCCTCCAGCAGGGCGGCGACCGGGCCCGGCGTCCGGTGGCCGAGGGCGGGCATCGCGTTGAAGAGGTGCGTGGCGACCGTGGCACCCGCCTCGATGGCGTCCACCGTCTGCTCGTACGTCGCGTCCGTGTGCCCGATCGCGGCGATCACCCCGTGCTCGGCGAGCAGCCGTACCGAGTCGATGCCGCCCGGCAGCTCGGCGGCCAGGGTGAGCATCCGGGCCTGCCCGCGCGCCGCGTCGATCAGCTTGCGGACCTCGGCCGGCTCCGGGTGGCGCAGCAGCGCCTCGGAGTGGGCGCCCTTGCGGCACGGCGAGATGAACGGCCCCTCGAAGTGGATGCCCGCGATGTCGCCCTGCTCGGCCAGCTCGCTGAGCAGCCCGGCGCGGCGGACCAGCAGGTCCATCTCGTCGGTGACGGTGGAGGCGACGAGGGTGGTGGTGCCGTGCTCGCGGTGGGTGCGGACGGCGGTGAGGATCTGCTCGGCGGTGCCGGCGAAGGAGGCTCCGCCGCCGCCGTGGTTGTGGAGGTCGACGAAGCCGGGGACGAGCCAGTGGCCGGTGACGTCGAGGGTCCGGGCGCCGGCCGGGGTCTCGCCGGTGATGCGCCGGCCGTCGATGGCCACGGTGCCGTTCTTCACCGTGCCCGTGGGAAGTACCACGTTCGCGCCGGTGAGCACCTGCGGGTGCGTCGCGGCTCCTGTGGGGCTGGCCATCAGGTGTCTACCTCCGGAGTAGAAGTGGTCGTCAGCAGATCCCGCGCGAGCAGCCCCGCGCCCAGGCAGCCGGCGGTGTCGCCGAGGGCGGCGGGGACGATGGACGGCAGTTTCTGGAAGGTGACCCGGCGCCGGACGGCGTCCCGCAGGGGCTGGAACAACACTTCCCCCGCCTCCGCGAGACCGCCACCGACGATCAGCGTGCGCGGGTCCAGCAGGGTGAGCGCGGTGACCAGGCCGTCGGCGAGCGCGTCCACCGCCTCCTGCCAGATCCGCCGGGCCTCCGGGTCGCCCGCCGTGACGGCCCGCGCGCAGTCGGCCGCGTCCGCGTCCGGGCCCCCGCCGGCCGCCGCCCAGGCCTCGCTGACGGCGGACGCGGAGGCGTACCGCTCCAGGCAGCCGCGCTGTCCGCAGGGGCAGGGCGCACCGCCGGGCCGTACGACGACATGGCCGATCTCGCCCGCGAAGCCGTGCGCCCCGGACTCCACCCGGCCGTCGATCCCGATCGCGCCCGCGATGCCGGTGCCGAGCGGCACGAACAGGAAGCGGTCGGCGCCCCGGCCCGCGCCGATCCGGCCCTCGGCGAGGCCGCCGGTGCGCACGTCGTGGCCGAGCGCGACGGGCACCCCGAGCCGCTCGGCGAGCAGCGCGCGCAGCGGTACGTCCTTCCAGCCGAGGTTGGCGGCGTAGACGGCGGTGCCCCGCGCCTCGTCGACGATGCCGGGGACCGCGATGCCGGCGGCGGCCGGCGGGCCGTGGTGCTCGGTGCCGTACGCGAACAGGTCGGCGGCGAAGTCGAGGATGCCGGCGACCACCGCGTCGGGGCCGCGCTCGCGGCCGGTGGCGCGGCGGGCGCGGTGCAGCAGGGCGCCGTCGTCCCCGACGAGGGCGGCCTTCATCCCGGTACCGCCCACGTCCAGGGCGATGACATGTCTCACGGGGACAGTGTGGCCCGCTGACCCGCAAGAGGTCTAGTCCATTCACGTGGTGTAGACCTTAGGCGTTCATCTCATGAATCGTTCGAACAGCAGGGTTGGGATTTTGACGGTGCGTCGGCGTACGGCAGGAATGATCGCGATGGTGTCCGCGATGGGCATGACCGCGCTCCTCGGCGGCTGTGGGAGCACGGGCTCCTCCGATGTGACCCTCAGACTCGTGGCCGCGGACTACGGCGACTCGGCGGCGAACAGTTCGCAGAAGTACTGGGACTCGCTGGTCAAGGAGTACGAGACGACGCATCCGGGCGTGAAGATCCAGGTCAGCGTCTACTCCTGGAACGACGTCGACCGCAAGGTCAAGGAGATGGTCGACGCGGGCCACGCGCCGGACATGGCGCAGATCGGCGCCTACGCCGACTACGCGGCCGCCGGGAAGCTCTACGCGGCCTCCGACCTGCTCTCCATCCGCACCCAGGCGGACTTCCTCTCCCAGCTGGCCGACGCCGGCCAGTGGAGCCATACGCAGTACGGCATACCCTTCGCCGCGTCCACGCGCGTGCTGTTCTACAACAAGACCCTCTTCTCGAGCGCCGGGATCACCCCGCCGACCAGCTGGGACGAGCTGGCCGCGGACGCCAAAGCGCTCAAGGCGAAGGGCGTGAAGTACCCCTTCGCGCTGCCGCTCGGGCCCGAGGAGGCGCAGGCCGAGACGATGCAGTGGCTGCTCAGCGGCGGCGACGGCGGCACCGGGGGCACGGGCTACACCGACGACATCGGCAGCTACACCATCGACTCCGAGCAGAACGTGCGGACCTTCACCTGGCTGAAGGACGACCTGGTCGCCAAGGGGCTGACCGGGCCGGTGCCGCCGGGGAAGCTGAACCGGGCGCAGGCGTTCGCGGCGTTCGCCGACGGACAGGTCGGCATGGTCGACGGGCACCCCACGCTGATCCAGCAGGCCGAGGCGAAGGGCGTGCGCTTCGGCATGGTGCCGACGCCGAGCCGGACCGGGCGGGCGCGGGCGTCGATGGGGGTGACCGACTGGATGATGGCGTTCAAGCAGAACGGCCACGCCGACCAGATCGGCGACTTCCTGAACTACGTCTACAGCGAGAAGAACGTCCTCGACTTCTCCCGCGACTACGGGCTCCTGCCGGTCACCACCTCCGCCTCCAACGCCATGAGCGCGTCGGACGCGGCCCCCGACAAGGCGCTGCACCCCTTCCTGGACCAGCTCCCCACGAGCGAGCTGTACCCGGTGGGCAAGACCTCCTGGGCGGCGGTGAGCGCGGCCGTGAAGCAGAACATCGGCCAGGCCGTCGCGCCCGGCGGCGACCCCGCGTCCGTCCTCACCCGCCTCCAGGCCACGGCCACCGCGGCGGACAGCGCGGCCAGCGCCGGCTGAGCGCTACGGTTTCCCCATGGAACCGGGCGACACGGAACTGGGCGACCGCGAGAAGGCGATCCTCGCGCTGGAACGCCGGGGCTTTCCCGGCCCCGGCGCGAAGGAACGCGCCATCCGCGAGGACCTGCACCTCTCCCCGGTCCGCTACTACCAGCTCCTCAACGCCCTCCTCGACGACGAACGCGCCCTCTCCCACGACCCCGTCACGGTGAACCGCCTGCGCCGCATCCGCGAGACCCGACGCTCGGAACGCTGAGCCGGACCGCCCCCTGCTCCCCCGACCGACCGACCGAGCGAAGGCCGCGGGCCGCCCGCGACGCGGTCTTCGCGCGGGCCGGGGGGTGACTCGGTCTTCGCGTGGGCCGGGGCGCGGCGCGGGATTCGTGCGGGCTGAGTCGCGGTGTCGGCTTCGCGCGGGGCGGGGCGGGTTGCGGCGGTGCCTTCTTGCCGACCGAGTCGGGTGGTGGGTGGGCGAGGCGCGGGCCGGGGTGGGCGAGGCGCGGGCCGGGGTGGGCGAGGCGCGGTCCGGGGGCGGAGCCCCTGGCGGGGGCTGGGGCGGAGTGCCGGTGGGAACGCGGGCCGGGGTGGGCGAGGCGCGGGACGGGGGTGGAGCCTCTGGCGGGGGGTGGGGCGGAGTGCCGGTGGGAACGCGGGCCGGGGCCCAGGCGTGACATGCGGCTCCGCTGGATAGTGTCGGTACATGGACCCTCTGCCGACCCCCGCCACCCCGGCCGGCCGGGACGGACTCGCCGCGCTGCTCGCGAACCCCGGCACCGCGGTGATCGGCCTGGACTTCGACGGCACCCTCGCCCCCATCGTCGCCGACCCCGAACAGGCCCGCGCCCACCCCGCCGCCGTCGCCGCCCTGACCGCCCTCGCCCCCAAGGTCGCCCACATCGCCGTGATCACCGGCCGCCCCGCCGGCGTCGCGGTCCGCTACGGCGGCTTCGCCGGCGTCCCCGGCCTCGACCACCTCACCGTCCTCGGCCACTACGGCGCCGAACGCTGGGACGCCGCCACCGGCACCGTCACCGCCCCCGCCCCGCACCCCGGCGTCGCCGCCGTCCGCGCCGAGCTGCCCGGCCTGCTGGACCGGGTCGGCGCCTGGCGGGGCACCTGGATCGAGGAGAAGGGCCGCGCCGTCGCCGTACACACGCGCCGCGCCCAGGACCCGCAGGCCGCGTACGAGGCCCTGCGCGCCCCGCTCACCGACCTCGCCACCCGGCACGGCCTGATCGTCGAACCCGGCCGCATGGTCCTCGAACTGCGCCCGCCGGGCATGGACAAGGGCGTCGCCCTCGGCGAGTACCTCCGCGAGACCGGCGCCGGGTCCGTCCTCTACGCCGGCGACGACCTCGGCGACCTCCCCGCCTACGCCGCCGTCGACAAACTCCGCGCCGAGGGCACACCGGGACTCCTCGTGTGCAGCGGCAGCACGGAGGTCGCCGAACTGGCCGAGCGGGCCGACCTGGTGGTCGACGGCCCCGAGGGCGTCGTAGGACTCCTCACCGCGCTGGCGGCTCAGCTGGACTGATCGTCCAGGGCGTGCAGCTGGTCCAGGAACCACCGGGCCGGCGGCAGCGCCGTGCCCGCCGCGGCCAGCCGCTTCGAGCGCTCGGCACGCTCCGCCGCCGGCATGGTCAGCGCCGTGTGCAGCGTCTCGGCCGTGCCCGTGACGTCGTACGGGTTGACCGTGAGCGCGTCCTCGCCCATCTCCTCGTGCGCCCCCGCCTCCCGCGAGAGCACCAGCACGCACCCCTCGTCGGAGACGACCGGCACCTCCTTGGCGACCAGGTTCATGCCGTCCCGGATCGGGTTGACCAGCGCCACGTCGGCGAGCCGGTACGCGGCCAGGGAGCGCGCGAAGTCGTCCTTCACATGCAGCACCACCGGGGTCCAACCCGGCGTCCCGTACGCCGAGTTGATCTCCTCCGCGACCCGCCGCACCTCGGCCGTGTAGTCCCGGTACACGGCGAGGTCCTGCCGGGAGGGGTACGCGAACGCGACGTGCACGACCTTCTCCCGCCACTCGGGGTGGTCGTCCAGCAGCTGCCGGTACGCCAGCAGCCCGCGCACGATGTTCTTGGACAGCTCGGTGCGGTCCACCCGGACGATCGTCCGCCGGCCCTCCCCGATCTCCGCGCGCAGCGCCGCCATCCGCTCCTCCACGTCCGGCCGGTGGGAGCGCTCGCGCAGGAAGTCGGCGTCCGCGCCCAGACCGTGCACCCCGATCCGGGTGCCCGCGGGGATGCCGGGCCCCAGCACCGCGTGGCAGCACCCGGTGAACGCGTCCGCCCAGCGCCGGGTGAGGAACGCCGCCCGGTCCGCGCCGAGGATCCCGGTCAGCAGCTCCGCCGCGATGTCGTCCGGCAGCAGCCGGAAGTACTCCGCCGGAGCCCACGGGGTGTGCGAGAAGTGGCCGATGCGCAGATCGGGCCGCAGCCTGCGGAGCATCCGCGGGGCGAGCGCCAGGTGGTAGTCCTGGATCAGCACCGCCGCGCCGTCGCCCGCCTCCTCGGCCAGCGCCTCGGCGAACGCCTGGTTGTACGCCTGGTACGCCGCCCACTGCCGCCGGAAGTCCGCGTCGAAGACGGGCTCCAGCGGTGTCTGGTACAGCATGTGGTGCACGAACCAGAGCACCGAGTTGGCGATCCCGTTGTACGCGTCGGCGAAGACCTCCGGGTCGATGCCGAGCATCCGCACCCGCTGCCCGCCGGTGTCCGCCTCCGGCAACAGCCCGCCCCCGGCGCGGCGCACCGCCTCGCGGTCGCCGTCGCCCAGCGCGGCGCACACCCAGACCGCGTTCGTCTCCGGACCGATCGCCGACAGGCCCGAGACGAGCCCGCCGCCGCCCCGCTTGGCGCGCAGCGAACCGTCCTCGCCCGCCTCGTACGAAACCGGGCCGCGATTGGACGCGACCAGCACCTCAGCACCGTGCGTGGAAGCCATGGTCCACAACCTAGCCCGACCTGGGAACACTCAAACCCGCGGACCCGGTCCGGAGCCGGTCGTATACGGCCGCCCGCGCGCTTTCACGCCACCCGGCGCCGGGCGTACTCCGCGATCTGCGTCATCGGCGGCCGCTCCTCGGTGTCCACCGCGTACGTGCGCGGCTCGAAACCGGTCACGCCCCGCTCGAACTGGGTCAGCGCGGGGCGCACGAGATGGCCGCGGGCCAGCCGCAGCTGGGCCGTGCGGTAGATGGCCGCCGCCATCCGGCCGAGCGCCTGCCCGTCCTGGTGCCGGTGCTTGCGCACCCCGACGTCCACCTGGGCCAGCGCGTCGAGCCCCACCAGGTGCAGGGCGTCCACCAGCATGCCCAGCTCGACCCCGTACCCGACCGGGAACGGCAGCTGTTCCAGCAGCGAGCGCCGGGCCGCGTACTCCCCGCCCAGCGGCTGTACGAAGCCCGCGAGCTGCGGCCAGTGCATGTTCAGCAGCGGGCGCGCCATCAGCTCGGTGACCCGGCCGCCCTGCCCCGCCGCACCGGCGAGCGGACGGTCGTACATCGCCTTGACCAGCTGGACGTCCGGCTCGGTGAGCAGCGGGCCGACGATGCCGAGGACGAAGTCGGAGGAGAACTCCCGCAGGTCCGCGTCGACGAAGCAGATGATGTCCCCGGTGGCGACGAGCAGCGAGCGCCACAGCACCTCGCCCTTGCCCGGCACGGCCGGTATCCGGGGCAGGATCGCGTCCCGGTGCACCACCCGCGCGCCCGCCGCGGCGGCGACCTCGGAGGTGCGGTCGGCGGAGCCCGAGTCGATCACCAGGACCTCGTCGACGAGCGGCACCCGCTCCATCAGATCGCGCCGGATCACCGCGACGATCTCGCCGACCGTCTCCTCCTCGTCGAGGGCGGGCAGCACCACGCTGATGGTCTGGCCGGTGCGCTGCTTCGCGGCGAGGACCTGGTGCGAGGGACGGTCGCGCACGGACCAGGAGCGGTTGCCCATCCAGCGCTCGACTTCTTCCAGCACGGTCCCCGGCTCCTCACGCTCGCCTCGCGGTCTCGTCTCGCGGTACGGACGACTATCTCAACTCTCCAGGCCTTCGGTTACAGTCTTGAGCAACGCCGATGACCATCGCATGTCGGGGTCGCGCGCGGACCTGCCGCAGCAGTGCGGACACAATCGAATACCGCTCATCCAGAGGGGCAGAGGGACACGGCCCGATGAAGCCCCGGCAACCCTCCAGCCGGTTCTCGTTCTCATAGCAGCGAGGCTCCCGGCTAGGGAAGGTGCCAAATCCGTCTCACGGCGAAGTGCGTCGTGAGGAAGATGAGGAGAAAGGGCCTCGCCTCTCATGGCTGTGCAGACAGTTGCCACCTCCGGTACCTCCACCGTCGACCTCGGCCCCGCCGCCGCCCTCAGCTGTCGCGAATGCGGCCACCGCGTGCCGCTCGGCCCGGTCTTCGCCTGCGAGGAGTGCTTCGGCCCGCTGGAGATCGCCTACGACTTCTCCGGCTACGACACCGGGGAACTCCGCAAGCGGATCGAGGACGGCCCCGCCAGCATCTGGCGCTACGCCCCGCTGCTGCCGGTCCCGGCCGACGTGGCCGGCAAGCCGAACCTCCACCCCGGCTGGACCAAGCTGGTCAAAGCCGACAACCTGGCCCGCGAACTCGGCGTCACCGGCGGTCTGTACGTCAAGGACGACTCCGGCAACCCGACCCACTCCTTCAAGGACCGGGTGGTCGCCCAGGCCCTGGAGGCGGCCCGCGCCTTCGGCTTCACCACCCTGTCCTGCTCCTCCACCGGCAACCTCGCGGGTGCCGTCGGCGCCGCCGCCGCCCGCGCGGGCCTGCGCTCCTGCGTGTTCATCCCGCACGACCTGGAGCAGGGCAAGGTCGTCATGGCCGCGGTCTACGGCGGTGAACTCGTCGGCATCGAGGGCAACTACGACGACGTGAACCGTTTCTGCTCCGAGCTGATCGGCGACCCGGCCGGCGAGGGCTGGGGCTTCGTCAACGTGAACCTGCGGCCGTACTACGCCGAGGGCTCCAAGACCCTGGCGTACGAGATCTGCGAGCAGCTCGGCTGGCGGCTGCCCGACCAGATCGTGGTCCCGATCGCCTCCGGCTCCCAGCTCACCAAGATCGACAAGGGGCTGCGGGAGCTGATCGAACTCGGGCTGGTCGAGGACAGGCCGTACAAGATCTTCGGCGCCCAGGCGGCGGGGTGCTCCCCGGTGTCCACGGCCTTCAAGGCGGGCCACGACGTGGTCCGGCCCCAGAAGCCGGACACCATCGCCAAGTCCCTCGCGATCGGCAACCCGGCCGACGGCCCCTACGTCCTGGACATCGCCCGGCGCACCGGCGGCGCGGTGGAGGACGTGACGGACGAGCAGATCGTGGCCGCGATCAAGCTGCTGGCCCGCACCGAGGGCATCTTCGCCGAGACGGCGGGCGGCGTGACCGTCGGCGTCACGAAGAAGCTGATCGAGAGCGGAGTGCTCGACCCGGCGAAGACCACCGTCGTCCTGAACACCGGCGACGGCCTCAAGACCCTCGACGCGGTGGCCGGCACCGGCCTGACCGCCACCATCCGCCCGACCCTGGACTCCTTCCGAGAGGCTGGCCTCGCATGAGCGTGACCGTTCGCATCCCCACCATCCTGCGTACCTACACCGGCGGGCGGTCCGAGGTGGCCGCCGAGGGCGCGACCCTCGCCGAGGTCATCGAGGACCTGGAGAAGAACCACACCGGCATCGCCGCCCGCGTCCTGGACGACCAGGGCCGGCTGCGCCGGTTCGTGAACGTGTACGTCAACGACGACGACGTGCGTTTCGAGCAGGGCCTGCAGACCTCCACCCCGGACGGCGCGGGCGTCTCCATCATCCCGGCGGTGGCCGGCGGCTGCTGACCGGACGACCGGACGTTACCTTCGGTAATGACGGTCACCGAAGGTGTATCGGATTGCCCTCTCCGTGAGAGAAGCGGAGGGGGCAATTCTGCGTGATTGAGCGCGGTACAGTTGGGGAAGGCGCCCTGAGTCGATCGAGGGTTAGCCCTCGATTCTCTTCCGCGGGCCCGATAAGAAGTAGCCAAAATGCACGGGCATTCCGCGGCTTTTGTGTCTTTTACGGGGCCCGACTTGCCCTGAATTCGGGTGAATTCTCCCTACATTCCGGATCGTTCTCGTCCAGAATTCTCGTCCAATTGACCTGTTGCAGAGGGCAGTTGGACAGATACATTCAGCCGCGGTCGACGCGTTCCGGCGCACGCCCCCGGTGCATCGGGGGCGAGGTCTGACCCGGGTCCGCGAAGTGCGGATCTGTGCAAGGGCCAGTAATAGGGGAGTTAGGCATGGCTCAGGGCACCGTCAAGTGGTTCAACGCGGAGAAGGGGTACGGCTTCATCGCGGTCGACGGTGGTGCGGACGTCTTCGTCCATTACAGCGCCATTCAGATGGACGGCTACCGCACCCTGGAGGAGGGCCAGCGAGTCGAGTTCGAGATCTCGCAGGGCCAGAAGGGTCCGCAGGCCGACATGGTTCGCGTCGCCGTCTGAACGTTTCTCCACCGAAGGGCCCGCACCTCGCACAGGGTGCGGGCCCTTCGGCGTGCCCGGCCCCGGACGGTGTTCGCCCCCGGCTGACCCGCCCGCCGTGGCACCCGAGGCGCTTGCACTCGGGCATGCCGAGTGCTAATCATTGGCGTTAGCACTCTGAAGGTGAGAGTGACAACGAAGGACCGGGTCGGTGAGGTCCGCGGGCCACGTGGGGCAAGGAACCACAGGCCGGCGAGCCGTCCGTCGCGGGCGCGGGCGCGGTCCGAAGGAATCACCCCCAGTCCTGGAGGGACCACTTCACATGGCCAAGATCATCGCGTTCGACGAGGAGGCGCGGCGCGGCCTCGAGCGCGGCATGAACCAGCTCGCGGACGCCGTCAAGGTGACGCTCGGCCCCAAGGGTCGCAACGTCGTCCTCGAGAAGAAGTGGGGCGCCCCCACGATCACCAACGATGGTGTCTCCATCGCCAAGGAGATCGAGCTCGAGGACCCGTACGAGAAGATCGGCGCCGAGCTGGTCAAGGAAGTCGCCAAGAAGACGGACGACGTCGCCGGTGACGGTACGACCACCGCGACCGTGCTCGCCCAGGCCCTGGTCAAGGAGGGCCTGCGCAACGTCGCCGCCGGTGCCAACCCGATGGCTCTGAAGCGCGGTATCGAGAAGGCCGTCGAGGCCGTCTCCGCCGCCCTCCTCGAGCAGGCGAAGGACGTCGAGACCAAGGAGCAGATCGCCTCCACCGCGTCCATCTCCGCCGCCGACACCCAGATCGGCGAGCTCATCGCCGAGGCGATGGACAAGGTCGGCAAGGAAGGCGTCATCACCGTCGAGGAGAGCAACACCTTCGGTCTGGAGCTTGAGCTCACCGAGGGCATGCGCTTCGACAAGGGCTACATCTCCGCCTACTTCGCCACCGACATGGAGCGCATGGAGGCGTCGCTCGAGGACCCGTACATCCTCATCGCGAACTCCAAGATCAGCTCCGTCAAGGACCTGCTCCCGCTCCTGGAGAAGGTCATGCAGTCGGGCAAGCCGCTGCTGATCATCGCCGAGGACGTCGAGGGCGAGGCCCTGTCGACCCTGGTCGTCAACAAGATCCGCGGCACCTTCAAGTCCGTCGCCGTCAAGGCTCCGGGCTTCGGCGACCGCCGCAAGGCCATGCTCGGCGACATCGCCATCCTCACGGGCGGCGAGGTCATCTCCGAGGAGGTCGGCCTCAAGCTGGAGAACGCGACCCTGGACCTCCTGGGCCGCGCCCGCAAGGTCGTCATCACCAAGGACGAGACCACCATCGTCGACGGTGCCGGCTCCTCCGAGCAGGTCAACGGCCGGGTGAACCAGATCCGCGCCGAGATCGAGAACAGCGACTCGGACTACGACCGCGAGAAGCTCCAGGAGCGCCTGGCCAAGCTCGCGGGCGGCGTCGCGGTCATCAAGGCCGGTGCCGCCACCGAGGTGGAGCTCAAGGAGCGCAAGCACCGCATCGAGGACGCCGTGCGCAACGCCAAGGCGGCCGTCGAGGAGGGCATCGTCGCCGGTGGTGGCGTGGCCCTGCTCCAGGCCTCCCAGGTCTTCGAGAAGCTGGAGCTGGAGGGTGACGAGGCGACCGGTGCCAACGCCGTGCGCATCGCCCTGGAGGCCCCGCTGAAGCAGATCGCCGTCAACGCCGGCCTTGAGGGCGGTGTCGTGGTGGAGAAGGTGCGCAACCTGACTCCGGGCCACGGCCTGAACGCCGCGACCGGCGAGTACGTCGACCTGGTCGCCGAGGGCATCATCGACCCGGCGAAGGTGACCCGTTCCGCGCTGCAGAACGCCGCCTCCATCGCCGCGCTGTTCCTCACCACCGAGGCCGTCATCGCCGACAAGCCGGAGAAGGCCGCCGCGGCCGCTCCGGGCGGCATGCCGGGCGGTGACATGGACTTCTGATCGACCTCCGGTTGATCAACGTCCTTGCCGAGGGCGGCACTTCCTGTCAGGGACAGGGGGTGCCGCCCTCGGGCGTGTCCGGGGTCACAGACGACGGCTGCCGGGGGCGGGAATGCCGGCCCGCGCCGAGCGAGTTACTTAAGCGTCTGCAACAATGCGCATTCACATACCGCCCGGTCAGCAGCTTTCCGAGGAGCCCTCACGTGACCGTCGACACGCAGCCCGCCTCCCGCGCGGCCCAGGTACTCTCCCGCCCCATCACCCTGGGCGGCCTCACCGTCCCCAACCGGATCGTGATGGCCCCGATGACCCGGATGTTCTCGCCCGGCGGCATCCCCGGTGAGGACGTGCGCTCGTACTACTCCCGGCGCGCCGCCGCAGGCGTCGGCCTGATCGTCACCGAGGGCACCTACGTCGGCCACGAGTCGGCCGGCCAGAGCGACCGGGTGCCGCGGTTCCACGGCGAGGAGCAGCTGGCGGGCTGGGCGAAGGTCGCCGAGGACGTGCACGCGGCGGGCGGCACCATCGTCCCGCAGCTGTGGCACATCGGCATGGTCCGCAAGGACGGCGACGCCCCCTTCCCGGCCGCCCCCGCGATGGGCCCCTCCGGTCTGGTCACCGCGGGCGCCGAGCCCACCGGCAAGGCCATGACCCAGCAGGACCTGGACGACGTCATCGCCGCGTTCGCCCAGGCCGCCGCGGACGCCGAGCGCATCGGCTTCGACGGCGTGGAACTGCACGGCGCCCACGGCTACCTCCTCGACCAGTTCCTGTGGGAGGGCACCAACCGTCGCACCGACGCGTACGGCGGCGACCCGGTGGCCCGCACCAAGTTCGCCGCGGAGATCGTCGCCGCGGTCCGCGAGCGGGTCTCGGCCGGCTTCCCGATCCTCTTCCGCTACTCGCAGTGGAAGCAGCAGGACTACACCGCCCGGCTCGCCGAGACCCCGCAGGAGCTGGAGGCGATCCTGACCCCGCTCGCCGCGGCCGGCGTCGACGTCTTCCACGCCTCCACCCGCCGCTACTGGCTCCCCGAGTTCGAGGGCTCCGACCTCAACCTCGCGGGCTGGACGAAGAAGCTCACCGGCAAGCAGACCATCAGCGTCGGCTCGGTCGGCCTCGACGGCGACTTCACCGGCGCGTTCGCCGGCCAGGGCTCCCCGGTGCAGGGCATCGACGACCTGCTCGACCGGCTGGAGGCCGAGGAGTTCGACATGGTCGCGGTCGGGCGGGCGCTGCTCCAGGACCCCGAGTGGGCGGCGAAGGTGCTCGCGGGCCGGGTGTCGGAGCTGGCGCCGTACGACGCGGCGTCGCTGAAGACCCTCAGCTGAGGGCCCGGATCGCGCGGCCGAAGGGCTCAGATCCCGCCGATGTTGCCGTTCAGCGGCTCGATGTCGACGCGTACCGGGGTGCCCCACACGCGGAGCACCTCGTAGTCGGTGAACTCGTGCACCAGCCGGTACGCCATCGCGGGCCGCGCCCCGCGCCGCTGGGCGGCGAGGTACGCCTCGGCCTCCCGGCGGTCCCGGCGGGGGGTCCCGCACAGCTGCCACTCCTGGCCGTTCCACAGCTCCGGCAGCCAGCGCTGCTGGGGCTGCGGGCGGTCGCCCCGGACGCCGTAGCGCGAGGGTGCGGTGGCCGCCGGCCCGGCCGGGCTCGGCCGGCCCCCGTACTCGGAGCGGCGGGCGGCCCGGCGCCGCGTCTCGCACAGCAGGCACAGATCGGGGGCGCTCTCGTCCACCGGGCCGTGCGGGTGCTCGGCGCACCGGGTGGCGGGCGCGTTCGCCCCGACGCTCTCCTCCAGCAGGTCCAGCGCCCTGCGCAGATCCGTCCTGATCTCCTGGAGCCGCCCGTCCGGAGTGTCGGCGGTCAACGCCTCCCCGTGCTCCCCGAGCAGCCGGAGCGCTCGGCCTAGGGCGGTCAGCTGGGCGTGATTCATGGTGGTGGATTCCGGTCCGTAGACGAGTTCCTGGCGCGTTCTCGCTCCCCAGTGTCCAGGATGCCGCCGGGCGGCCGGGCAGGCTGTGGTGGGGTGGGGCCATGGCGACCTCACCGGGGCGGCTGACCGAAAGGCTCCGCCGGTTCAACGACGCCCACCCCTGGGATCACAACGCCCACTATCACCCGTGGCTGCTACGGCAGTTGCCCCCGCGGTTCGGCCGGGCGCTGGACGTGGGGTGCGGCGCCGGGGAACTCGCGCGGCTGCTGGCCGGGCGGGCGGACCGGGTGGAGGCGGTCGACTCCGACCCGGCGATCCTGGAGCGGGCGCGGGCGCGGGAGCTGGGCGGGCCCGGCACGCGCGTCCGGTACACCCTCGCCACCGCCCCCGACGGGCTGCCGCCCGGCCCCTACGACGTCATCACCTGTGTCGCCGTACTGCACCACCTCCCCCTCGCCGAAGCCCTCACCCGGTTCCGCGCGGAGCTGGCACCCGGCGGGACGCTGGTCGTCGTGGGGTGCGCACGGGACGAGGATGTGCGCGGGGTGCTCTCCGTGCCGCTCAACGCGCTGATCGGCTGGGTGAAGAACCGGGGGCGGCCCGCGGCGGAGCGGCCCGCCGGAATGACCGCGCCGGTGCGGCCGCCGGAGACGGACTTCTCAGAGATCGCCGGGCAGGCCCGTCGGCTGCTGCCCGGTGCCCGGCTGCGCCGGGGCTTCTTCTGGCGGTACACCCTGGTGTGGCGCGCGCCGTGACAGGCCGAGCCAGGTGGCCAGGAAGCCGACGGTGTAGCCGGTGAGGAGGCCGCCCGCGTAGACCGCCGCGGTGGCCGCGAGGCCCCGGTTGCCGGACAGCAGCGGGAACAGGGCCCAGCCCGAGGGGCCGATCGCCGTCGCGCCGACCTTCGTGCCGAGCATCGCGAAGGCACCGATGAAGGCGCCGCCCGCCGCGCCGCCCGCGCAGGCGGTCAGGAAGGGGCGGCCGAGGGGGAGGGAGACGCCGTAGATCAGCGGCTCGCCGACGCCGAGCAGCCCGGCGGGCAGGGCCGAGCGGATCGTCGTACGCAGGCCGGCGTCGTGGCGCAGCCGGACGTACACCGCGAGGGCCGCGCCCACCTGGCCCGCGCCCGCCATGGACAGCAGCGGGAGCAGCACGGTGTAGCCCTGCTGCTGGATCAGCGTGGCGTGGATGGGGATCAGGGCCTGGTGCAGGCCCAGCATGACCAGCGGGAGGAAGAGGCCGCCCAGCAGGAGGCCGGCCAGCGCGCCCGTCGTGGTCAGCAGCCAGTTCGCCGCCGCGCCGATCGTGGTGGTGACCGTACCGGCCGCGTACATCAGGCCGTACAGCGTGATCAGGCCGGGGACGAGGACCGTCACCGCCGGGGTGAGCAGGACGTCCAGGGTCTCGGGGACGCGGCCCCGGCAGAACCGTTCCACCCGTGTGGCCAGGAAGGCCGCAGCCAGCGCACCGAGGACGCCGCCCTGGCCGGGGGCGAGCTGTGTGCCGAACGCGGTCACCTTCGCCACGCCCGGATACACGACCACCGCCGCCACGGCCGCCCCCAGTACCGGGGTGCCGCCGAACTCCTGGGCCGTGTAATAGCCGACGAACACCGCGAGCAGCGCCATGAACGCGGAGGCCACCGTGGTGAGCGCGGGGGTGAGGCCGGGCAGCCAGCCGGCGTTCTGGAGCAACCCGTTGACGCCGGCGAGGATGCCGCAGCCGATCAGGGCGGGGATGAGCGGCACGAAGACGGCCGCGACGCGGCGCAGGGCGGTCTTGACGGGGGTGGGGGCGTGGCGGCGCGGGCCCTGCTTAAGGACGGTCACGAAGGGGGCCGGGGCCGCTCCGCTGGGGGCGGGGCTGGATGGAGCCGCTTGGCTGGGGCCCGGACCGGAGGGAGCAGTGCCGGGGGAGGCCGGGTCGGGGCGTCGTCCGGGAGAGGCCGGGTCGGGTGGAGCGGTTCCGGCGGAGGCGGCGTCGGGGTGGCGTCCAGGAGCGGCCGTGTCGCGGTGTCGTCCGGGGGCGGCTGCCTCGGGGTGGCGTCCGGGGGCGGCCGGACCGGGGCGCAGGGGCTCCTCACCGCGTCGGCGCTCCTCACCGTCTCGGCGTTCGTCACCGTCTCGGCGTTCGTCGCCGTGTCTGCGCTCCTCACCGCGTCTGCGCTCGTCACCGCGTCGGCGCTCCTCACCGTGTCCGCGTTCGTCACGGTGTCGTGGCTCGGGCCCGAGTGGCACCCGCGCCCGTACTTGGTCCGTCACCGCCTCCACCACCCCCGGCCCCAGCACGATCTGCCACGCGGTCCCGTCCTCCACCACCCCCAGCACGCCGGGCACCGCCCGCAGCCCCGGCCCGTCCGCCGCGTCCGCGTCCGCGAGGGTGAGCCGCAGCCGGGTCATGCAGTGGGTCACGGCGGTGACGTTGGCGGGGCCGCCGACGTGGGTCAGGACGGCGGTCGCGGTGGAGGCGGGGTCCGTGTGCACCCCCTGAGCGTGCGGGTCAGCCGCTCGCTCGGGCCAGCGCGGCGCGCAGATGGCCGCCGGAGTCCTCCAGAAGGCGGTCGGCCGCCGGGCCGTCGACCCCGGCGAGCAGGACGAGGATCGCGGTCTTCACCTCGCCGCCGGACTCGGTCAGCGCCCGCTCGATCTCCGCGTCCTGCGCGCCCGTGGCCAGCGCGACGATCCGGCGCGAGCGCGCCCGCAGCTTGGCGTTGGAGGCGCGCACGTCGACCATCAGGTTCCCGTACGTCTTGCCGAGCCGGATCATCGTGATGGTCGACAGCATGTTGAGGACGAGCTTCTGCGCGGTGCCCGCCTTGAGCCGGGTCGAGCCGGTGATCAGCTCGGGCCCGACGACGATCTCGATGCCGTGCTCGGCGGCGGCCGCGAGCGCGCTGTGCTCGTTGCAGGCGAGCCCGATGGTCAGGGCGCCCTGGGCGCGGGCGTGCTCGACCGCGCCGACGGCGTACGGGGTGCGGCCCGAAGCGGAGACGCCGACCACGCTGTCCTCGGGGGTGAGCTTGAGCGCGTCGAGGTCGGCGCGGGCCAGTTCGTCCGAGTCCTCCGCGCCCTCCACCGAGGAGACCATCGCCGCCGGGCCGCCCGCGATCAGGCCGACGACCTGCGCGGGATCGGTGTTGAAGGTGGGCGGGCACTCGGAGGCGTCCAGGACGCCGAGGCGCCCCGCGGTCCCGGCGCCGGCGTAGATCAGACGCCCGCCCCGGCTCATCCGCGCGGCCACCGCGTCGATGGCGGCGGAGATACGGGGGAGCTGGCCGGCGACGGCGGCGGGCACGCCCGCGTCCTCGCCGTTCATCAGCCGGGCGATGTCGAGGGTGGGCAGGCGGTCGATGTCGGCGAGTTCGGGTCGGAAGGCCTCGGTGGTCAGCGAGGCAAGCTGGCTGCGCAGGTCATGGGCGGTCATGCAAGCGGCTCTCTCGGTCTCGGATGCCGGTCGGTGTTCCCCCGGTGCCGGTGCTCACCCGCGGTCGGCGCGGGCGCTCACCGGGTGCTGCTGCGGTGCCGGTGCGCCAGCGCCTCGTACGACGCGGCGAGCGAGGGCGCCGCCGTCTCGTACGTGCGCTGGGCCACTCCCACGAACAGGCAGTCCACCACGAGCAGTTGGCTCGTCCGCGAGGACATCGCGGCCGGGCGCAGCTCGCTCTCCCGTGAGGTGGACGTGGTCAGTACGTGGTCGGCGTACTGGGTGACCGGTGAGTCGGGGCGGCCGGTGATGGCCACGGTGGTCGCCCCGCGCTCGAAGGCGGCCCGCAGCGGCTCGATGACGTCCCCCGTCGAGCCGGAGTGGGTGATCGCGATCGCCACGTCGCCCGAACGGAGCTGGACGGCGTTGGTCACGGCGAGATGCGGATCGCTGTGCGCGTGCGCTATGAGCCCTATGCGCAGCAGCTTCTGGGTGAGGTCCTGGGCCACCAGCCCGGACGCCCCGATGCCGTACACATCGGTGCGGCGGGCGCCGGCGAGCGCGGTGACGGCCGCGCCGAGCTGGCCGGTGTCGAGTCCGGCGGCGGTGTCGGCGAGGGTCTGCTGCTCCTCGTAGGCCAGTTTGGCGACGACGTCGGCGATCGGGTCGTCCACGGCGATGTCGGTGGTGATGGCGGGCGCCCGCCCGGACTGCTGCTGGGCGGCCAGCCCCGCGAGGGCGAGCCGCAGGTCACGGTAGCCGGGGTAGCCGAGCAGCCGCGCGGTGCGCACGACGGTGGCCTCGCTGGTGCCGGTCAGTTCGGCGAGGCCGGTGACCGTGAGGGCGGCGCAGCCGGCCGGGTCGCCGGCGACGGCCTCGGCGACGCGCTGCATGGACCGGGTCATCGACGGCGCGAGGGTGCGCACCTTGGCGGCGAGCGAGCCCACCGGACTGCCGAAACTTTCCTTCACGTCCTGGGTCACCTCTGAAAGATATTTTCGGTTCGGTGTCCGGGTCAAGAGTGCGCACAATGGCTTGTATGGAGCCCATCAGTCCCCTTGAACAGGCCCTGCACGCGGCCCGTGCCCTGGTCCTCGCCGATCTCGTGGCGGGCCGGGTCGCGGAGGCGGACGTGGTCTCGCTGGTCGAGGACTCCGTGGCGCAGCGGCGCTGGTGGGTCGAGCAGTGGCCGGACGGCGTGCACTACGTGGCCGGTCTGGTGGCCCAGGACGTGCAGGACGCGCTGCTGGAGCGGTACGGCCGCTGGCCGCTGTGCCCGGTCTGCGGCACGGGTGACCCGCACGCGCTGGAGGTGGAGCCGGAGCTGGGCCCCGACCCGCACTGGGTGTGCCACCAGGCGGGCGTGAAGGTCGCGGCGGTCGGTCTGCTGGGCTCGGCCCTCGGCGGGACGCCGTCCTCGTGAGGCGCCCGTGACGGTCTACATCGACCCGCCGACCTGGCCGGGCCACGGGCGCCTGTGGTCGCATCTGGTGAGCGATGTGTCGTACGACGAACTCCGGCTGTTCGCCGACGGGTTGGGGGTGCCCCGGCGGGCCTTCGACCGCGATCACTACGACCTTCCGGCGCGCCGGTACGCCGACGCGGTGGCGGCCGGCGCGGTGGAGGTCGGCAGCCGTGAACTGGTGCGGCTGCTGCGGGAGTCGGGGCTGCGGCGGCCCAAGGGGCTGGTGCGGCGGGGGCTTTCGTAGCCGCCCCGCGCGACTGCCGGCCCGCGCTCACGCGACTGTCGGCCCGCGCTCACGCGACTGTCGGCCCGCGCTCACGCGACTGCCGGCCCGCGCTCACGCGCGCAGCTCGTAGGCCAGGAGCCGGTCGTCGAGCGCGCCGGCCGGCCGGAAACCGGCGCGGGTGAGGACCGCCTGGGAGGCGGTGTTGGTCTGCTGCGCCCTCGCGTACAGCGTCCGTACGTCGTCGCGGGCCAGCGCCCACCGGGACAGCGCGCGCAGCGCCTCCGTGGCGTACCCCTGGCCGCGGGCGCCCTCGACCAGGTTGTAACCGATCTCCGCCCGCCCCTCCTCGTCCGGGGCGCCGTGGAAGCCCAGGGCGCCGACCGCGCGGCCGTCCTCGGCGCGGACGAGGGCGAAGACGGTGAACTCGGGCCGGCGGACGCCCGCTTCGTACGCCTTGACCAGCATCCGGGCGGCTTCCCGCGTGCCCTCCTCCGGTTCGCCTCCGGCCCACTCGAAGCCGCCGTCGCCGCCGAGGGCGAGATCGCGGGCGGCGGCCGGGCGGACGCCGGTGAGGGTCAGGCGCTCGGTGGTCAGGACGAGGTTGTTGTGCCAGCGCCACCCGGTGACCGGGGCGCGGCCGGGCAGCTCGCCGCGGCCGGTCGCCCACAGCAGGGTCGGCCAGGGCTCCGGGCCGGGCTGGACGTGCGGGAAGATCGTGGCCAGGACGGACTCGGCGAGCTGCGCGGACGGCTCGTAGGGCAGGCCGAGGCCCTCGGCCATGTCATGGGTGTGCAGCAGGACTTCGGCGACGCCCATCGCGGCGAAGCCCACGCGGTCGGCGCTGCGGAACGGGTAGGGGTGGAAGGCGCGGACGTCCGGCGGCGCGGTGGCCACGGCAGCGGCGAGCAGCGCGCCGGTGGTCTCCACGACCTGGAGCAGCCCCGCGTTGCCGGTGCCCTCGTCCAGCCTCAGTTCGAAGGGTACGTAGGCGTCCCGCGCGCGCCCGGCCAGATTGCCGGCGTACGCCACCAGGTCGTCCGCCACGTGCACGGCCGTGGTGTGGCAGTCCCACTCGACCCGCCCGGCGCGCACGCCCCGCCAGTCCCGGTCCACCGCCCCGCGCAGCACGGCCAGACAGCCGGCCACGGCCTCGGTCACATGCTCCCCGCTCATCGCTCGCATGGGCGCACCCTAGGCGGGGGCCGCCGTCACGGCGACAGCATTTCCAGCTCGGCGGCGAGGTTGTAGCGAGCGGTGGCCTCCCAGTGCTCCTGCCCGTAGGGGGTGCGGAACAGCCGTGGCAGCGCGAGGAGTTGGCGCAATACCGTGGAACGCCCCTGCCGGAAGGCGTCGTTCGGGACGAAGTGGTACTCCTCGCGGACCTCGGCGGTGTAGGCGGCGTACGCCGACGGGGGCGCGGCCAGGATCGCCAGGTCGGCGTCGCACAGCACCTGGCCGTCCCGGTCGTCCGCGGCCGGGTCGTGGCTGACGGTCAGCCGGACCAGCCGGGCCACCTCCGCGGCCTTCGCCCCCGGCACCCCGGCCTCGGGCAGCGCGCGCTCCGCCAGCCGCGCCGAACGCTCCTCGTTCTCGGACCGCTCCGGCAGGTACACGGCGTCGTGGAACCAGGCGGCCAGCCGTACGACGTCGGGGTCGGCCGCGTGCGGCTCCAGGACGTCGATGTGATCGAGGACGGCGGTGAGGTGGGCCGGCGTGTGGTAGCGGCGCTGGGGCTCCTGCCAGCGGGCGAGCAGGTCGTCCGCGTAGGGGCCGGGATCGGGACCGCCTCCGGGAGCGCGGACGGCGTCCAGGGCACGGGCGAAACGGAGGCGGAGGGCGTCGAGGTCGGCCATGGGCTCATTCTCGCGTGCCGCCGGGTGGAGGGAAGGGTGGAGCGGGGGAGCGGGGGAGCGGGGCGGGGTGGAGCGGCGGGCGGGCGGAACGGCGGGCGGGGGCGGGGTGGCGTACTGGCGCGCGTCCGGCCGCGTACCCTTAAATTGGACTAGACCTCTACTGGATCTTTGGCCGCGACGAATGGGGTGCCATGAGCAAGCGTGCAGTCCTGGAGGTGATCGCCCTCGACATCGAGGACGCGGTCGCCGCCCAGGCCGGAGGCGCGGATCGGCTGGAGCTGGTCACCGAGATGGCCGCCGACGGGCTCACCCCGTCCGCCGCCACCGTCGCCGGCATCCGTGCCGCCGTCGACATCGACCTGCGCGTGATGCTCCGCCTGGCGGACGGGTTCGCGGCCGGTGACGTGGCGCGGCTGCTGGCGGTGGTGGAGGAGATGCGGGCGGCCGGCGCCGACCAGTTCGTGCTGGGGTTCCTCGACGCGGACGGGGCGGTGGACCTGGCCGCCGTGGAGCGGGTGGCCGGGGCGCTGGAGGGCTGCCGGTGGACCTTCCACCGGGCGATCGACCGCGCCGCCGACCGCGACGCCCTGCGCAAGCAGCTTGCCGACCTGCCCGGCCTCGACACCTACCTCACCGCGGGCGCCGCCACCGGCGTGGACGAGGGCCTGCCGACCCTGCTGGCCGAGTACGGCCGCCGCGGCGAGCCGGGCTACGGCCAGACCCTCCTCGTCGGCGGGGGCCTGCGCCTGGACCACGTCCCGCCGCTGCTCGCCGCGGGCCTCGACGCCTTCCACATCGGCGGCGCAGCCCGCCCCCAGGGCTGGCACGGCCCGGTCTCGGAAGGCGCGGTCAAGGAGTGGCGCCGGGTACTGGACGGCGCGGCGGACCGGGACTGAGGCGGCGCGGCCGGTCGGGGGCGGGGCCGCGTGGCCGGCCGGGGACGGGGGCGGCGTGCTCGGTCGGGGCCGGGGTGGCGCGGTTGGGTGGGGGCGGGGCCGCGTGGCCGGCCGGGACCGGGACGGCGTGCCCGGTCGGGGTTGGGGTGGCCTGGCCGGCCGGGGCCGGGAGGGCGTGCCCCGGTCTGGGCCGGCCGGGGCCCTTTCTCCGGTTTCCGGGCGGTGCCGTCGCGGTTCGTCGTCAGGCCGGCTGCTCGTGGCCGCGTTCGGAGGCCAGCCGGGTGAAGGTCTTCGCCAGCGGGGGCTTCTGGATCTGGCGGATCAGCCACGCGACGGTACGGATGCCGAACTCGGTGCGGGGCGCCGCCTGCCGCACCCGCCCCGGAAACAGCCGCTGCGCGTCCTGGACGCGCGGACGCATCGCGGTCTCGTACGCGGTGAGCGCGTCCGCGAGGCGGTGCGGCAGCCGCAGGGCGCCGGCCGCCTCGACGGCGTCGGCCAGCGCCGCCGCGCCGCGCAGCGCCAGCGCGGTGCCGAGACCGCTGAGGGGGCTCGCGCACCAGGCGCTGTCCCCGAGCAGGACCACCCGGCCGTCGGACCACTTCGGCAGATGGATCTGGTCGAACGTGTCGAGGGCGAAGTCGGGCGCGAGCCGCGCGGCGGCGAGCAGTTCCCGCGTGCGCCAGCCCACGTCCGCGAACACCCGGTCCAGCAGGGCGAACTGGGCCTCCCGGTCGTGCCGCGGCGGCAGCGCCGACGCGGCGAAGGTGAACCCGATCTCCTGCTGGCCCGGATGCCCCGGCCGTGCCTCGACCGAGCGGCTGCCCGGCGCGTTGTGGGTGAGGAACCAGCCGTCGACCGAGGGGGTTTGAGGCGTCTCGTCCATGGTGAACCAGGCGTGCGCGAGGCCCAGCGGGCGGCGGAAGACCTCCTCGGGCCCGAAGCGCAGCCGCCGTACCCGCGAGTGCGCCCCGTCCGCGCCGATCACCAGGTCGAACTCGGCCGGCGGCGCGTTGCGGAACCGTACAAACACCCCGTTCGGGGCGTCCTCCAGCGCCTCCACGGTCTCCTCGAAGAGATGCGTGACCTGCGCGCCGGCCGCGTCGTGCAGGACGCGGGCGAGGTCCGAGCGGAGCAGTTCCTCCTTGGAGACGTAGCCGTTGCCGCCGAACGCCTCGACGGGCATCGCGGCCAGCCGGCGCCCCTCGCCGTCCACCCAGGCCGCGCCGCGCTGGTCCACCAGCCGGGCGAGGACATCGTCGAGCAGACCGAGGCGGGCGAGCACCTCACGGCAGTCGCCGCGCAGATCGACGGACTGGCCGCCGCCGCGCAGCGCCGGGGCGATCTCCGCGACGGTGACCTCCCAGCCGGCCCGTCCCAGCATGAGCGCGACGGTGTCCCCCGCGATCCCCGCACCCACCACAAGTACCCGAGGCATGAGCCCCACCTTCCTGACGCGAATTCCTAACGCGAATCTGTTGCGTTTGAGGGTACGCCGAAGAAACCCCCTAATGCGAATGGATCGCGTTAGGGGGGTCGGATCCGGCCACTAACGCGAGTGTGTCGCGGTAGCATGGACGCATGACGCAGGCAGCAGGGACGATCCGTCCGGGAGGCAGATCCGCCAAGACGCGGGACGCGGTGCACGCGGCGGTCCGGGAACTGCTCGACGCCTCCCCGGACGGCACGGTCACGGTCGCCGGGGTGGCCGAGCGCTCCGGGGTGCACCCCGCGACCATCTACCGGCGCTGGCGCACCCCCGAAGGGCTCGTCCTCGACACCCTCTTCGAGGAGCTGAGCCGGCGCTCGCCGCTCCCCGTCACCGGGGACCTGCGCGCCGACGCGCTGGTCTACACCCGCCACCTGCTGGCGGACCTGCGCGCGGACCGGAACCTGATGCTGGCCAGAGCCGTCGCCGCGGCCACCCGCTCGGGGGTGCTCGGGGCCGACGCGCTGAACCGGTTCGTCGAACCCCGCACCCGGCAGATCGAGGCGATGCTCACCGCCGCCGGCACCGGCGAGCTGGACGTCCAGGACGTGCTGGAGCTGATCCTCGCCCCCGCCTACACCCACGCCCTGCTGGGCGCCCCGCTGGACGCCGACGCCGACGCCGAACGGCTGGTCGACAACCTCCTCGCCGTCCTCGCCCGGCGCAGGGCACGCGCGGCGGCGTCCTCGGGGGACGACACCTGAGCCGGTCGTACGCGTGGGCGTGCGAGTCGCCGTACAAGCTCGTCCTGCGAGCCGCCGTAGACGCGCACCGCCCCGCCCCCGGCCGATCTCTCGGCGACGGGGACGGGGCGGTCGTGGACGATGGGCCGGGTGGCCGCTAGTCGACGTCCACCGGGCCGTCGTCCGACTTCTTCTCGCGGCGGGCGCTGAGCTGGAGCAGGCCGTTGTCCCGCGGCTGCTCGGAGTGGTTGCCGTCGGACTCCTGGCCGCTGAGGTTCTGGCGGACCGAGTCCAGGATGGTCAGGCCCTGGGAGACCAGGCCGGCCGCGATCTCGCCGAGGCCGTCCGCGCCGTTCAGCACGTTGACGTTGGCGCCCGCCAGACCGCCGGCCGCCTCCTTCACGATCTGCGGCAGCTGGTCGATCAGCATCCGGTCCAGCGCGACCCGGTCGTACGACGCCGCCGCCTCGGCCTGGATCTTCATCCGCTGTGCCTCGGCCGCCGCGAGGATCCTGACCCGCTCGGCCTCCGCCTCCGCGGGCTTGACGACCTCGGACACCAGCTGCTTCTGCCGCAGCAGGGCCTGGCGCTCGGCCAACTCCGTCTGCGCGTCCAGCACTTCCTGCTGCGCGTGAGCCTGCGCCAGCGGACCGGCCTGCGCCGCCTGGGCCTGCGCCCGGTCCACCTCGGCCGAGTACTCGGCCTTGACGACGGCGGTCTGCCGGGCGTACTCCGCCTGCCGGCGCGCCGCCTCCTGCTCCGCCTCCACCGCGGCCTGCGTGGCCTGCGCCTGGGCGATCTGCGCCTGGCGCTGGATGGCCGCCTTGTGCGGGGCGGACATCGCGTCGATGTAACCGGTGTCGCCGTCGTCGATCGACTGGATCTGGAGCGAGTCCACGATCAGACCGATCTTGGCCATCTCCGTCTTGGAGGTGTCCAGCACCTCGGCGGCCAGCTTCTGCCGCTCGGTGACGATCTCCTCGACGGTCATCGAGCCGATGATGGCGCGCAGATGGCCGGCGAAGATCCGGCCGGTGAGCACCGACATCTGGTCCTGGTCGGAGAGGAAGCGCTGACCGGCGTTGATGATGCTTTCGTGGTCATTGCCGACCTTGAAGGCGATGACGGCACGCACGTGCAGCGCGATGCCCTGCTTGGTCACACAGGTCTCGGTGACCTCCGACTCGCACATCGCCAGCGAGAGGAAGCGGGTCTTGCGGAAGAACGGAACCACGAACTTTCCGTGGCCCGTCACCACTCGGAACGGCGCGCCCCCCAGTCCCCGTCGTCCGCCCGAGATCAACATCGCCTCGTCCGGCGCGGGTACGCGGTATCCGAACATCTTCTCGTACTCCTCAGCTGGCGCCGACGGCGTCGCCGCCGAGCGCGTCCAATGGGTCGGCCCATTCGATGACGCCGACCTCGCGGCATCCCCGTGATTCGATCACGAGGACCGTCGCTCCCGGCGGCAGGGGATCCTCCGACCAGGCGAGAAACGTCTCGGAGCCGCCCCGGACCCGGACCAGCACCTCGCCGGGTCCCGCGGATCCGCGCGTTCCGATGAGGACTTTCCCCGTGCGGCCGATCACGGCCTCGTCCTGCGTCATCACCGGCCGTCCTCCTCGCGCTGGCCTCGGTATTCCGACGATAGTCCCCCTCGGCCCGTGCACCAACGGGCAGGAGGTCACAGCACGTGCACGGGCTCCGTCAGCTGCTGCGGCAGGGGCGCCGTGTGGGTCACCACGAGGCCGGAGACCGCTCGGGTGAGGGCCACGTACAGCCGCCGCAGGCCGGTGCGCTCGTCCGGTTCGCCGTCGACCACCGCCCGCGGCTCGTCCAGCACCACGTAGTCGTACTCCAGGCCCTTGGCGAGCGAGGCCGGCACCAGGGTCAGCCGCTTCTCGCGGGTCGTCTCCTCGCCCGGCGCGAGGTATCCGATCCCGGCCGCCGTCAGCGCCCCGGCCAGCGCGGGGATCCGGGCGTCGGCGGCGATCAGACCGGTCGAGCCCTCGTTGCCGAGCAACTCCGCGCAGGCGGCGACGACTTCGGCCGTGCCCTCGATCGCGCGGACCTCGAAGAAGCCCGGATTCTCCCGGACGGAGGCGACCGGGGTCAGACCCGGCGCGATGTGCGGGAGCAGCCGGGAGGCGTACGTGATGACGTCGGTCGGCACCCGGAAGCCCGCCGTCAACTCCTCGATCACACCGTCCTGTTTGCCGAGGTGGGCCAGCGCCTCCTGCCAACTCCGGGTCGCCCAGGGCGTCGTACCCTGCGCCAGGTCGCCGAGGACGGTCGCGCTGCCCGTGGTGCAGCGGCGGCCCACCGCCCGGTACTGCATGGGGGAGAGGTCCTGCGCCTCGTCCAGGACCACATGGCCGAGCGAATGGGTGCGCTCGATCAGGTCGGCCGCCTCGTCGATCAACACCGCGTCCGCGGCGGACCACTTGGCCGACTTCACGCTGCGGGCCGGCTTGGCCCACAGGATCGTCTTCCGCTCGTCCTCGTCCAGCAGCCCGGCCGCGTGCTCGGCGAGGAACTCCGGCTCGGTGAGCAGCCGCAGCACCAGCTTCGCCGGATCGACCGCGGGCCAGATCGCCTTGACGGCCGCCTTCACCGCGCTGTTGCGCGCGACCGCGTCCTGCACCCGGTCGTCCGGCGCCTCCCCGGCCCGCTCCATCTGCACCAGCACCGCGTGCGCGATCCGCTGCGGCAGGGCCTCGCGGGCGGCGCCGTACCGGATCTCCCGGTCCAGCAACTGCCGTACCAGCTCCTCCAGTTCGTACGCCGGCACCCGCCAGCGCCGGGAGCCGCGCACGACCACCACGGCTTCCGTCGGCAGGGTCACATGGGAGTACAGGGCCCGGCGCAGCACCTCGGCCATCCGGGCGTCGCCCTTGATCACCGCGGCGGCCGCGTCGTCCGTGCCGCGCACCTCCACCCGCGCCACCAGGTCGTCCACGGTGGCCTGCTGCACGGACAGCTCGCCCAGCGCGGGCAGCACCTGCTCGATGTAGTGCAGGAAGGACTTGTTCGGGCCGATGACCAGGGTGCCGGTGCGGGCCAGGCGCTCGCGGTGCGCGTACAGCAGATACGCCACCCGGTGCAGGCCGACGGCGGTCTTCCCGGTGCCGGGGCCGCCCTGGACGCAGACGGTGCCGCCGAGCCCGCTGCGGACGATCTCGTCCTGCTCCGGCTGGATGGTGGCGACGATGTCCCGCATCGGACCGACGCGCGGCCGCTCGATCTCCTGCTGGAGCAGCTTGCTGGTGGTGGCCGCCTCCGCCGGGTCGGACAGCCGCTCGTCCTCGTACGCCGTCAGCTCGCCGCCGGTGTAGCCGAAGCGGCGGCGCAGCCCGATGTCCATCGGGTCCTTCTTGGACGCCCGGTAGAACGGCTGGGAGACCGGCGCGCGCCAGTCGATGACCATGGGATCGCCGTCGGCGTCGTGCACATGCCGGCGCCCGATGTAGAACTGCTCGCCCGACGCGCCCTCCGCCTGGTCCACGCCCGGAGCGTGCAGGTAGTCGAGGCGGCCGAAGAACAGCGGGGTGTCGCTGAGGTCGGCCAGCGCCTTGATGCGGTCGTCGATCTGGCGGCCGAGCACCGCGGCGTTGACCCAGTTCGCGGTGACGTCGCGGATGTCCAGCGCCTCCACGTCCTCGCGCATGGCACGCAGCGCGGCACGCGAGTCGGCGAGGTGCGCGCGCTCGCGGGAGAGCGGGTCCCCGGCGGGGTCGATGGCCTGTTCGTGAGCGGACGTGGACAAGGGGGTGCCTCCGGTGGGCCTGCTGCGGGCGGTACGACGGTGACGGTGCCGTGCGGGACGGCGTGGCCGTCCGGTTTCCGTCCGGGCGGCGGCACTCCCGGAGGGGAGGCGGGCAAGGGAGAGGATTTTAGTGAGGGGGCACGGTGAGCGCCAATGGATATTCACCGAGGGGACCGCGAAGACCGAGGGGACCGAGGGGTGTGTCCGGGGGGCGGGGCCCTTGACCGGCGCCCACCGGGGCCGGGGCCGGGGTGCCTCGCGGTCCTGAGACGGCAAACCGGCCCGGCTGCCCACGGCGGGCTGCCGGACCGGTGGTGGTGGAGCCGTCACGGCCTCAGTGCTTGGCCTTCTTGTCGTCCGTGCCGTAGCCGTAGCCGTACTCGCCGCCCTCTTCGCGGCGCTCGTTGGTGACGGAGACGGCCACCGGGGCGGTGCCGCTCGCCTCGGTCACGGTGAACGGGCCGAAGACCTGGTTGGCGGGCAGGACGTAGCCCTCCGGTACGGCCGTCTCGCGCAGGTAGTACAGGCCGAGGGGCAGCTCGCCGAAGGCGCAGTGGCCGGCGGTGTCGGTGGTGCAGGCGGCGCTGGTGCGGGTGTCCGGGTTGGGGCCGGTGGTCTGGAGGCCGTCGACGCCGTTGGTCTCCCGCCACGCCTCGAAGACGGCACCGGCGAGCGGGGCGCCGCTCCGGGCGTCCGTCTTGGTCAGCTCGATCGCTCCGTTCACCGGCGGCACCGGCGTCAGCGTGTCGCGGACGGTGGCCTCCACGCCCGCCGACGCGTTCTCGGCGCTCAGCGTGAGCGGGCCGAAGACGTCCGGGTCGGGCAGCTCGTAGCCGGCGGGCGCCATGGTCTCGCGCCAGTAATAGGTGCCCGCATCGGCCGTGACGGCGCACCGGCCGCCGGCGCCGGTGGTGCAGTCGGTGACGTGGGTGTCCGGGTCGGCGCCGCCGGTCTGGAGTCCGGGCTCGCCGTTGGTCTCCCGCCACAGCTGGAACCCGGCGCCCGCCAGGGCCGCGCCGCTCTCCTCGTCGACCTTGTGGACGCGGACCTCACCGGTCACCTGCGGGGTCGGCGCGCAGTCGGGCAGGTCGCCGTTGAACGGGTAGGCGTGGATCTCCTGGCCGCCGCCCCCGGTCGCGGCACTGGTGTGGGTGAGCGAACCGGTCGTGAAGAAGCGGCCGTTGATGCCGGGCAGGGTGACCGTGGTCATGGACGCCTGGTCGCCCATCAGGAAGCTGCCCTGCATCTGCCCGGTGCCGGCGAGGTCGATGGTCGTGGCGTCGGGGAAGTTCCACAGCAGGCGCTCGCGGTAGGCGTTGAGCGGGTCGGTGCTGTCGTCGATGCCGCCGCTGTACGTGCGGATGGTGCGGTCGGCGCCGTAGACGTTGACCAGCACGGTGGCCCCGGCCGGGATGCCGCGGAAGACGATGCCCTGCTGGGCGCCGTTCGGGCCGGTCAGGTCGAAGTCCACGTCGAAGACCTGGAGCGCGGAGGTGCCGTCGCCGGTGAACACGGTCTGCGATCCCTCGTTGACCGCAGTGCCGGTGGGCTGCCGGTGGGCGCCGCCGACGCGGGCGTAGCACTGGCTGGCCGCGGTCAGCTCGTCGCGCAGCGCGGTGTACGGCCGCGCCGCCGCCGGGTCGTGCACCAGCCGCCCGGTGACCTGGCCGCTCTCGGTGCCGGCGTAGCGCACGGTGCCCTGTTCGCCGATGAGCCCGCCGGTGGTGTCCAGGCGCTGGCCGCTCGCGATGGTCACGTCGCCGCCGGTGGTCAGGAAGTCCGCGTCACCGGGCGGGGGGACGCGCGAGCCGACGCCGACGATGCCGAGGTTGTACAGGGCGCTGCCGCCGGCTTCCTTGCGCTGGTCGAAGTCGTTCAGGACGACCACCCGGCCCTCGGCCTCGGCGGCCCGGCCGCGCACCAGGAAGTCGTGGCCGACGAAGATGTTGATCGCGGCGTCGCGGCCGGCGAGCGGGCCGTTGCCGACGCCCGGAAACGGGTCGGGGCAGCTGCCGGGGACACACGGGCCGAGCCCGCCGGGCAGGGTGGCCGCGGCGGCGGGGACGGCACCGAGGCCGAGGGCGAGCGCGGGCACGGCCGTCGCCACGACCGCCCAGGAGGCACCGGTGGTGCCCACACGTGAACGCAGCGCCCGCAGGCGCTGGGTGAGGATGCTCATGCCCGGCATGATCGCCGGGCCGGACCGTCCGCGGCGGCGATGACACATGGCCGGGGCGATCACCGCGGCAAGGTCATGCGAACGGAGCCGCCCGCTACTCCGCACGGCCCTCACCTCTTACGGCGCACGGCCCTCACCTCTTACGGCGCGCGGCCCCGAGTCTCCTGCGCAGCGCGGCCCCGAGTCTCCTGCGCCGCGCGGCCCCTAAGAACTCCTAACGCAATGACTTCAGGCGTCGCCAGCAGATGAGTGCGCATCCCAGGGTGAGGAAGGCTTCGTGGATGTCGTCGCGTACCTCC
>NZ_JBWKES010000028.1:0-82721 GCF_056435325.1 Streptomyces sp. NPDC043952 | reverse complement strand
AAGAACTCGTACCAGGAGCCGTACAGCGCCCGCTCCCGCTCCACCAGCAGCGGCATCGGATCGGACGCGGTCACCAACTCCCGCAGCGGGTAACGCTCCAGGACCTCCCGCACCCGCGGGGAGAGCGCGGGCCGCAGGCGCTCGTGGACCGAGAGGGAGTCGTCGCCGAGGGCGCGGGCGGCGGCGGCCACCAGATCGCGCTCCGGGCCCTTGGGCACACCGGCGGTGGCGCGCTCGTACAGCTCGGCGCCCTCCTCCAGGACCAGCCCGGTGTCGATCCCGGCCGGCACCTTCACCGAGGCGGTGTGCCGCCAGGTCGCCAGCGGATGGCTCCACGCCTCCACCCGGAAGGTCCAACGGCCCGTCACGTCCGGGGTGACCTCGGCGCCCCACACATCGCTGCCGGGGGACACCTCGCGCATCGGGGTCCAGGGGCCGCGCCGGCCCCTGGGATCGCGCAGGACCACATTGGCACCGACCGCGTCGTGCCCCTCCCGGAACACGGTGGCGGTGACCTGGAAGGTCTCCCCGGCCACCGCCTTCGCCGGGCGCCTGCCGCACTCCACGGCCGGCCGGACGTCACGTACCGGTACACGGCCGATGGCCGGGGTCCTGCGCATGTATCTCACCTCCGCCGTGCGCGAAGCCGGGCACCGGCCCGGCTTCGCGATCCGAGAGCGGGGCCGGCCCGTGCCGGTCCCCGAAGGGAACGCCTTGTACGGTGCCAGCTCAGGAGCTCGGCGCCGTGGAACGCCGCTCCGGAGCCGGCGCCCTTCGCACCGAACGGCGCGACTTCGGCCGGCCGTCCTGCTCGCGCAGGTAGCCGACCGGACTCGTGCGCAGATACCGCTCCGCCGCGTCCGCCGCCTCGCGGGCACAGCGTTTGCCCATCAGAACGCACAAGGTGTACCCCGAGTCCTCGAACGTGGCCCGGACCGTGCGGTCGTACGGCGAGGCGAGCATCACGCGCTCCCACGCCCGGTAACGCCGCAACTGCCGGGCCACTTCGGCCTTGGCGGGTAGCAGCATGGCCCTGTTCACCCTCCACGCTCTCGACTGGGCGCGTTCCCGACGGTCGGGTGGCGTCCGCGCAGGGGTGGGCGCGGCGCCGTTACGGCGATCGAGGCTTTCACTCATGGTGCACGGGCGAGGACGCAGCGTCTTGTTGGATCTTCAACCATTGGGAGCGGTGGGTGCTCGTGTTGCACGAATGGCGTAGCGACCGCACCGTGGGAGATGACTCAGAAGCGATCACCGCTCACGCTGAGTGTCCGGGATCCCTCCCGGACAGGGCGAGGGGAGCGAGAGCTTCGCCGGTGAGGAGCAAGCGACGATGAAGACCGCAGTGCCCTGCTACTACCACCTCGACGTGGAAGTCAGCCCGGAACGGGTGGGACAGGTCAGCCGCATCCTGGCCGCCCATCTCCGCCACTGGGACCTCGACAATCTGGTGGCCCCCGTCTGCCGCGGCGCCGAACTGCTGCTGCGGGCGATCGACCAGCACGCCCGTGACAAGCACACCTCCATCGAGATGTGGTGGAACGGCCAGCACCTGATCACCGCCTTCGGCGACGACGACCCCGAGCTGCGCCCGGACCAGGATCTGCGCGCCTGCCTCGCGGACATCGCCGCGATGAGCGACGGCTGGGGCTGCTGCGCCGCCGAGACCGGAAGCAAGATCATCTGGTTCTCGCAGCGCGCCCGCGCCGGCGAACGGGTGCCGCTGGTGCCGCTGCCGCCGGAGCCGTTCATCAGCACGGGCCTGAACGAGCCGCGCCGGCACCAGGTGGCCGTCCTGGCCGCGCCCGCGCCCGCCGGTGACTTCCTGGAGGGCAGCCGGTGAGCGCCCGCACCACCCGGAAAGGGCTGCCCGTCTGGAGCGGGCAGCCCTACCCGTTGGGTGCCTCCTTCGACGGACAGGGCACCAACTTCGCGCTGTTCAGCGAGGTCGCCGAGCGGGTCGACCTGATCCTCGTGGACGACCGCGGCCGGGAGACGCCCGTCCGGCTGCACGAGGTCGACGGCTTTGTCTGGCACGCCTATCTGCCCGGCATCGCGCCCGGCCAGCGCTACGGCTACCGGGTACACGGCCCCTGGCAGCCCGCGCTCGGCCACCGCTGCAACCCGAGAAAGCTGCTGCTCGACCCGTACGCGCGCGCCGTGGACGGCCAGATCGACAACCACGCCTCCCTGTACGAGCGTTCGCCCGACGGACCGGCCCCCGCCGACAGCGCCGGGCACTCCATGCTGGGCGTGGTCACCGACCCGTACTTCGACTGGGGCGACGACCGGCCGCCGCGCACCGCGTACGCCGACTCCGTGATCTACGAGGCGCATGTGCGCGGGCTGACCCGCACCCACCCGGACGTCCCCGAACGGCTGCGCGGCAGCTACGCGGGACTCGCCCACCCCGCCGTCACCGGGCACCTGACCTCGCTCGGGGTGACGGCGGTGGAGCTGATGCCGGTGCACCAGTTCGTGCAGGACGGGGTGCTCCAGGACCGGGGCCTGTCCAACTACTGGGGCTACAACACCATCGGCTTCTTCGCGCCGCACAACGCCTACGCCGCCTTCGGCACCCGCGGCCAGCAGGTCAACGAGTTCAAGGCCATGGTGAAGGCGCTGCACGCGGCCGGCCTCGAAGTCATCCTCGACGTGGTCTACAACCACACCGCCGAGGGCAACGAGTTCGGCCCCACGCTGTCCTTCCGGGGCATCGACAACGCCTCCTACTACCGCCTGGTGGACGGGGACTGGGCGCACTACTACGACACCACGGGCACCGGCAACAGCCTGCTGATGCGCCACCCCTACGTGCTCCAGCTGATCATGGACTCGCTGCGGTACTGGGTCACCGAGATGCACGTCGACGGCTTCCGCTTCGACCTCGCGGCCACGCTGGCCCGGCAGTTCCACGAGGTGGACCGGCTCTCGGCGTTCTTCGACCTGATCCAGCAGGACCCGGTGATCAGCCGCGTCAAGCTGATCGCCGAGCCCTGGGACGTGGGGGAGGGCGGCTACCAGGTCGGCAACTTCCCGCCGCTGTGGTCGGAGTGGAACGGCCGCTACCGGGACGCCGTACGGGACTTCTGGCGCGCCGAGCCCGGCTCCCTCGGCGAGTTCGCGTCCCGGCTGACCGGCTCCTCCGACCTGTACCAGCACAGCAGGCGCCGGCCGCGGGCGAGCGTCAACTTCGTCACCGCGCACGACGGGTTCACGCTGCGGGACCTGGTGTCGTACAACGACAAGCACAACGAGGCCAACGGGGAGGACAACCGGGACGGGGAGAGCCACAACCGGTCCTGGAACTGCGGCGCGGAAGGGGATACGACCGACCCCGCCGTGCTCGAACTGCGGGGCCGCCAGCAGCGCAACTTCCTTGCCACACTGCTGCTTTCGCAGGGCATCCCGATGCTCTGCCACGGCGACGAGCTCGGCCGCAGCCAGCGCGGCAACAACAACGCCTACTGCCAGGACAACGAGATCTCCTGGGTGGACTGGGAACTCACCGGCGAGCAGCGGAACCTGGCGGACTTCACCCGCGCCCTCATCGCGCTGCGCGCCGCGCACCCCGTGCTGCGCCGGCGCCGCTTCTTCCGCGGCGAGACCGTGACGAACGCGGAGCAGCCGCTGCCGGACCTGATGTGGCTGCGTCCCGACGCCCGCGAGATGACCGACCGCGACTGGCAGCGCGGCGACGCCCACTCCGTCGGGGTCTTCCTCAACGGCGACGCGATCGCCGAACGGGACGCGTACGGGCGCCGGTTGGTCGACGACTCCTTCCTGCTCCTCCTCAACGCCTACTGGGAACCGGTGGTGTTCCGGCTGCCGGACGAGACGTTCGGGGAGCGCTGGACGGCACTGATCGACACCGCGGACGCGGAGGGGATGCCGGACGAGCGGGAACACAAGGCGGGCACGAGGGTGCGGGTGGAGGCGCGCAGCCTGGTGCTGTTGACGCGGGCGTCGAGGGTGGGAAGTTAGGCCGTTGTGGCGGGCGCGCCCCCTTCAGGGTGCGCCCGCCTGAAGGGGGCGTGGGTCGGGTCAGCGGGTCTGACGGGACGTCACCGTGAACTGGGCGCCGTCCGCGTCCCGCAGGATCGCCTCCGCCTCGTTTTCCTTCAGGACGCTGCCCCCGTGCTTCTCCGCCGTGCGGGCGCAGCCGGGTACGTCCGACACCGCGAAGTGGATCTGCCAGTGCGGGCGGACGGACGGGTCCGGGGCGGCCTCCACCGCGCCCGAGTCGATCCGGGCCACCGCGTCGCCCTGGCTGCGCAGGACGACCTCGTCGCCGTCGTACTCGACCTCGCAGCACCCCGGCTTCCCCGACGCCCAGTCGAGGATCTCGCCGTAGAACATCGCGGAGTCGAAGGCGTCGCGGGTGTGCAGCCGGATGAACGTGGGGGCCGCGCGCCGCCAGGCCTCCCAGTTGGAGACCAGTTCCCCCTGCCAGATCCCGAACGTGGCCCCGTCGCGGTCGGCGAGCAGCGCGGCCCGGCCCGGCGGGAAGGAGAGCGGTCCGACCGCCGCCGTGCCGCCCCGCTCGCGCGCCCGCGCCACCGCGACATCCGCGTCCGGCACCGCGAAGTACGGCGTCCACGCCACCGCCATCTGCCACATCGAGGCCACCGCGGCGATCCCGGCCACCGGCACCCCATCCGCCAGCGCGACCCGGAAGTGCTCGCCGAGCTTGGCGCCGCGCCAGCGCCAGCCCAGCACGGCCGTGTAGAAGTCCTGGGTGGCCTGGAGGTCGCGGCTGGTCAGGCTCACCCAGCACGGCGCGCCGAAGACGGAGTGCGTGGAGATGACCTCACGCCCCCGCGGCCCGTGGCCGGGCGCTCCCTCGCTGACAGGGGTTTCTCGGTTCATGTTCGGTAACGTCCTGCTCTCTGGTGCCGGCGGTCACCGGTCTGGCTCCAGTGTCCGGCCGGAAGCGGGTGGGGCGCCTGTCGAGTACCCCCGGTGGCAGGGGGACAGGCGGCTGCGCACGATGGGGGGATGGCAGAGAGCGAGCCGGAGCGGATCGCCGCGTTGCGGGCCGAGGTCGAGCAGCTGAAGCAGGCCCTGGCCTCGCACGCCGTGGTCGACCAGGCGATCGGGATGGTGGTGGCCCTCGGCCGCGTCACCCCCGAACAGGGCTGGCAGGTGCTGCGGGACGTCTCCCAGCACACCAACATCAGGCTGCGCAACGTCGCCGAGCTGATCCTGATCTGGGGCCGCCGCGGCGAGATCCCGCCCGAGATCAGCGCGGAACTGGAAGACGCCCTGGACCGGTACGGCCCCGTCCAGGTCCCCGGCGGCGACACGGAGGCCGCCCCGGACCGGCCGGGTCCCGGCTGAAGCCGGCCGGGACCCGCTCGGACCAGGGCCTCACCGCGCCTCCGAGAGCAGTTCCTCGCGCAGCCGGTCGAAGCACCCGCTCAGCAGCCGCGACACGTGCATCTGCGAGATCCCCAGCTGCTGCGCGATCCGGCTCTGCGTCATCCCCCCGAAGAACCGCAGGTAGAGAATGGTCCGCTCGCGCTCCGGCAGCGCCGCGAGGCACGGTTTGACGGCCGCCCGGTCCACCACCAGGTCGAATCCGGGGTCGGGGCCGCCCAGCGAGTCACCGAGGGCGTAGCCGTCCGTGCCCGCCACCTCGGCGTCCAGGGACAGCGCGGAGAAGCACTCCAGCGCCTCCATCCCGGCGCGCACCTCGTCCTCGTCCAGCCGGGTGTACTCGGCTATCTCGGCCACGGTCGGCGGCCGGCCCGGCGTGGACTGGGACAGCTCCTTGACGGCCGTACGGACCCGGTTGCGCAGGTCCTGGACCCGGCGGGGCACGTGCAGCGTCCACATGTGGTCCCGGAAGTGCCGCTTGATCTCACCGGTGATGGTGGGCACCGCGTACGCCTCGAAGGCGCGGCCGCGCTCGGGGTCGTAATGGTCGACGGCCTTCACCAGCCCCAGCGCGGCCACCTGGTACAGGTCCTCCAGGGACTCCCCGCGACCGCGGAAGCGTACGGCGATCCGCTCGGCCATGGGCAGCCACAGCCGCACCAGTTCGTCGCGCAGCGCCTGGCGCTCGGGGCCGTCGGGCAGCTCGGCGAGCCGCGCGAAGGACTCACCCGTGTCGGGCGCGTCGTCATGTGGATGGGGGTGGGACCTGGGCTTGGTGCTGCCAGTGACACGCATCGCGCGCACCTCTCTCGCCGGTGCCGGTTGGACAGACACCGTGGGAGGCACGCGCGCTCGGTCACGGGAAAGGACTCGGGGGCGTCAGGCCGCACGGGGCCGGCTCCCACGGAAGTGCCTCCAGTCCGAAGCACATACGTGCGTTTTCCCGCTCATGGACATCGCGAAACAATTCATCTCATAGCGGGAGAAACAGGGGAAAGTGGCTCAGTCCTCTTGACCGCATCTTGGGGCCGCCCGAGGGGTGATACCTCTGTAGCAGAGGTAACCTTCAGACGTGGAAGACGAAGCGATACGCGGGCCCGGCGGCGACGCGCCGCCCGGCGCGCCCGAGACCTTCCCGGTGGAGCTGACCGACGCGCTCGTCGGCATCCAGCGGCTGATCCGGCGCCGGCTGCGCGGCGGCCTGGCCGGACCCCGGCTGCGCGGTGCCGAGGTGGAGCTGCTGCGGCTGGTCGAGTCCCGGCCGGGTATCGGCGTCTCGGAGGCGGCCAAGGAATTGCACCTGGCGAGCAACTCCGTCTCGACGCTGGTCAACCAGCTCGTGCGGGACGAGTACCTGGTGCGGGAGACCGACCCGGCCGACCGGCGGGCCGCGCGCCTGCGGCTGACCGGGGCCGCCGAGAAGCGCCTGGAGGACTGGCACCGCCGCCGCGCCGAGCTGGTCGGCGGACATCTCGCCCGCCTCGACGGAGCCGACCACGACGCCCTGCGCGCGGCCCTGCCGGCCCTGCGCAGGCTCGCCGACCTGCTGCACGAGGACGACGCGGATCCCGGAGCGGCCGGGAACCACCGGCCGGCGCCCGTGAGCGCGCCGGCCGGGGCGCACGCCGCGCCCGAGGGACCCTGGACGGAGGGCACGCCATCATGACGACCGACCCGGCGGACACGTCCGCCACCCCGGCACCGGCAGCCACCACCCCGGCACCGGCGGCCACCGCCACGGCCGAGGCGGACACCGCCCACGCCGAGGCCGTCAGCTGCACCGGGCTCGTCTACGCCTTCGGCGAGACCAAGGCCGTCGACGATCTCGACCTGGGCGTCCGCGAGGGCGAGGTCTTCGGGCTGCTCGGGCCGAACGGCGCCGGCAAGACCACCGCCATCCGCTGCATCACCACCCTGCTGCCGGTCCCCGCCGGCATGGTCCGCGTCTTCGGGCACGACGCGGCCAGGGAGCGCATGGGCGTGCGCCGGCTGCTCGGCTACGTCCCGCAGCAACTGTCCGCCGACGGCGGGCTCACCGGCCGCGAGAACGTCGCCCTGTTCGCCCGAGTGTTCGACGTGCCGCGCCGTGAGCGTGCCGCCCGCGTGGACCTGGCGCTCTCCGCCGTCGACCTCTCCGACGCCGCCGACCGGCTCGCCGGCACCTACTCCGGCGGCATGATCCGCCGACTGGAACTCGCCCAGGCCCTGGTCAGCGCCCCCCGGCTGCTGATCCTGGACGAGCCGACCATCGGCCTGGACCCGATCGCCCGCACCGGCGTGTGGGAGCACATCAACGCCGTACGCGAGGCGACCGGCATGACCGTCCTCGTCACCACCCACTACATGGACGAGGCCGACCAGTACTGCGACCGGGTCGGACTGATGCACCGCGGCCGCGTCCGCGCCCTCGGCACCCCGGAGGAACTGCGCCGGGGCCTCGCCGAACGCAAGGGCACCGAGACCCTGCCCACGCTGGAGGACGTCTTCCGCGACGTCGCCGGCAGCGGCCTCGACGACAACACCGGAGGAGGTTTCCGTGAGGTCCGAAGCACCCGCCGCACCGCACGCCGCGTCGGCTGACCGCACCCTCGGCAAGGACACCGCGCTGCTGCTCAGCCCCCCGGTGCCGCGCGCCGGGTGGCGGCTGCTGCCCGCGCGGGTGCTCGCCATGTGCACCGTGGAGCTCCAGAAGCTGCGCCACGACCGCACCGAGCTGTACACCCGCGCCGTCCAGCCCGCCCTGTGGCTGCTGATCTTCGGTCAGACCTTCACCCGGATCCGGGCGATACCCACCGGCGGCATCCCGTACATCGACTACATGGCGCCCGGCATCATCGCCCAGTCCGCCATGTTCATCGCGATCTTCTACGGCATCCAGATCATCTGGGAGCGGGACGCCGGCATCCTGAACAAGCTGCTGGTCACCCCGACCCCGCGCTCGGCGCTGATCACCGGCAAGGCGTTCGCGGCCGGTGTGAAATCGCTGGTGCAGGCGATTGTCGTGATCGTCATCGCCGCGCTGCTCGGCGTCGCCCTGACCTGGAACCCGCTGAAGCTGCTCGGCGTCGCCCTCGCGGTGATCCTCGCCTCGGTGTTCTTCTCCTGCCTCTCCATGACCATCGCGGGCATCGTGCTCAGCCGCGAGCGGCTGATGGGCTTCGGGCAGGCGATCACCATGCCGCTGTTCTTCGGCTCCAACGCCCTGTACCCCGTCTCCGTGATGCCGGGCTGGCTCCAGGCGGTCAGCAAGGTCAACCCGCTGAGCTACCAAGTCGACGCGCTGCGCGGGCTGCTGCTGGGCACCCCCTCGCATCTCGGCGCCGACTTCGGGGTGCTGGCGATCGCCGCCGCGCTCGGCATCACCGCGGCCTCCTCGCTGCTCGGCCGGCTGGCCCGGTGATCTTGCCCGGAACGTGATGTGCGGCACGCACCGTGGCCCGCCCGGAAGGGAGGCGGGGGGATTCCTCCTGGGCAGCGCTTGATCGCCGATCAAAGCGGGCGAACCCCCTGGCCACGGTGCATTCCGCTCATTTGACAGTGCACTGAGCCCACAGATAGACACTCGGGGTCGAGAGGGGCGCTGTGTACGAGCCGAACGTGGTCGGTGACTGGCAGGAATACGAGGAGCATGCCGGTCTGCGGGTCCGCGTCCACCGCCTGGAGGCCGCCGAACCCCCGCGTGGACGCGACGACGCCGCGGCCGGGCTGACGTACTTCAGTGTCCGGGTGACGGTCGAGAACCGCGGCACCCGGCACTTCGGCATCCATCTGGAGGACGGCCAGGTCGACGTCCGGGTCGGTCCGGACGGCGAGGGCGCGTTCATCGACTGGCGCAACTCCCAGTTCATCGAGGGCTTCGACGTCCATCCGCTGCGCCGGGCCACCGCCGTCCTGTACGCCGCCGCCCCCGAGGCCGCGCTCACCCATGTGGACGTGCAGGTGCAGCTGCGGGTGGACGAGGAGTGGACCGACCGGCGGCTGTGGACGGGCGGCACCGGCGTCCAGGAGGCGACCGCGCAGGCCGCCCCCGTGGGCACCGGGCAGGGCGACCTGGCCCACCAGGTCAGCGCCTTTCTGAAGGAGCAGACGGAGCCCGGCACCGCCTGAGCCCCGGCCGCGCGTGAAGCGTCCCGAAGGAAGCGCGGGGATCGCGTGAGCGACCGGGACGCCCTCACCGGCGGCGACGGCGGGCGCCCCCCGAGGCCCCCGCTCAGTGCGGGATGCCGTCGATGATCTCCCGCGCCCCCTGCCGCAGCAGCGCCACCGCGACCGAGGTGCCGAGGGTGGCCGCGTCGAGCCGGCCCGCCCATTCGTGGGCGTTCAGCCTGACCTTGCCGTCGGGCGTGAACACACAGGCCCGCAGGGAGAGTTCACCACTGCGGTCCACGTGCGCGTACCCGGAGATCGGGCTGTTGCAGTGGCCCTGGAGCACATGCAGGAACATCCGCTCGGCCGTCGCCTCCCGGTGGGTGTCCGGGTCGCCGAGCCCGCTGACCGCGTCGATCAGCTCGGTGTCGTCCTGCCGGCACTGGAGGGCGAGGATGCCCGCGCCGATCGGCGGCATCATCGTCTCCGGGGACAGCACCTCGCTGATCACATCGGTACGCCCGATCCGCTCCAGGCCGGCCACCGCGAGCAGCAGCGCGTCCGCCTCGCCGTCGGCCAGCTTCCGGAGCCTGCGGTTGGCGTTGCCACGGAACGGCACGCACTCCAGATGCGGGTGGGTGGCGGCCAGTTGGGCGATCTTGCGCACCGCGGAGGTGCCGATCCGGGTACCGGCCGGCAGCTCGTCCAGGGTGCGGCCGTCCGGGTGCACCAGCGCGTCGCGGATGTCGTCCCGCTTCAGGAACGCGGCGAACACCGTCCCCGCGGGCAGCGGCCGGTCGGCTGGCACGTCCTTCAGGCAGTGCACCGCGAGATCCGCCGCCCCGGCCAGCAGGGCCGCGTCCACCTCCTTGGTGAACGCCCCCTTGCCCTCGACCCGCGCCAGATCGCCGAGCCACTTGTCCCCGGTGGTCTTCACGGGGACGACCTCGGTGCGCACTCCCGGATGCAGGGCGGCCAACTCGGCGCGGACCCGCTCCACTTGGGCCAGGGCCATGGGCGAGTCACGGGAGACGATTCGGATCAGTTCGGGAACCGGCATGCGCACACGATAGACCTTCGGGCCTCGTGCCAGACTCGCGGGCGGGTCCGCCGCCGAGTCCCGCGGGTCTCATGCCGGACCCGCCGCCGAGTCCTGCGGGCCTCACGCCAGGTCCGGGGGCAGGTCGGCCGCCGAGTCCCGCGGGGAAAGATCGGGACGCAGCCTTAGCCAGGACGGCTGACGCAGCAGACCCGAGCGGGTGCGCGTGCTGTAACCGACCTCCCCGACCAGCCGGGGCAGCACCCAGCGGGCGCCCGGTACGCGCGGCGCCGGGTCGAAGGGGCAGCGCCCGCTCGCCGCGTCCGCGAGCAGTTCCGCGAGCCGGGTGCGCTCCGCCTCGCTCCAGCCGGTGCCCACCCCGCCGACGTACCGCAGCCGGCCGGCCGCGTCCCGCTGGCCCACCAGCACCGCGCCGGGCAGCCCGGTCAGCCGCCCCTTGCCGGGCAGCCAGCCGCCCACGATCACGTCCTCGGCGCGCATGTTGCGGATCTTGATCCAGGCACGCGAGCGCACACCGGGCTCGTACACCGAGTCCAGCCGCTTGCACACCAGTCCCTCCAGGCCGTGCTCCCGCGTGGCCGCGAGCGCCCGCGCGCCGTGCCCGGTGACCGCGCCCGGCGTCGACCAGTGCGGCCCGGCCAGGCCCAGGTCCAGCAGTCGGGCGCGGCGCCGGGCGTACGGCTGCCGCAGCAGCGGTTCGGCCAGGTACGGCACGTCGAACAGCACCAGGTGCACCGGCACCTGCGCGGCCCGGCGCGCGGCCCGCGCGGGCGCGTGGGCGAGGCCCATCCGGCTCTGGAGCAGCTGGAAGTCGGCCCGGCCGTCCGCGTCCAGGGCCAGCACCTCGCCGTCGAGGATCGCGGGGGTGGCGCCCAGCGCGCCGCCGAGCGGCGCCAGTTCGGGATACGCCCCGGTGATCACCTCGCCCGAACGGGCGCGCAGCACCAGGCCGCCGTCACCGGGCAGATAGACCATCACCCGCTGCCCGTCCTGCTTGGTCTCGTACGCCCAGCACGCGTCCTGCGCGGCGGGCGGCAGCGAACCGGGGGTGGCGAGCATCGGCGCGATGAACGGCAGGGCTACGGCGGTCACGGCAGAAGATGTCGACCGAACCCGGCCCCCTCACGCGCCTTCCGGCCCCGGTTCCCCTGAACGGGGTGCCCCGGCCTCCCGGCGAGCCGCCGCCCGGCCGGTGCGTCAGTGCTCCGATACGGGGGGTCCGTCCGCGTCCAGGCCCGTGCACGCCACCTTCCCGCCCACCTCGGCGCACGCCTGCACGCCCCGCGGCGAACCCACCGGCAGCATCGGGCTGTTGACGCCGGTCACATCATCGGCCGGATAGCTCGCGGAGAGGATGTCGTCGCCCGCGCGGACCGACACCTCGCGGGCCAGCCGGCCGCGCACCCGCACCTCCGACCAGGCGGTCCCGCAGGACGGCGAGTAGCGCAGCCGTACGGCATAGGCGCGGTCGGCGACCCTGCTCCTGGTCTGCGCGTCGCGGGCGCACACCGAGGCGTCGGGCAACTGGCCCTGGCAGGACGCCCCGTGGCAGCGCGGCACCTCGCTCAGGGGCTGGGCCACCGGCGCGGATTCCGGGCGCCCGGACAGGGCCACGGCCGCCGCCACCGCCGTGGCCGCGCCGAACAGCGCGAGCACCGACACCGGGACCCACAGCGGCAGCCAGGACGAGCGCCGGCCGGGGCTCTCCTCGGGCGGGTCCGGGACAGCGGGTTCCCCGGCCGCCTCCCACAGCGCCAGTACGGCCGTGGCATCGGCGTCGGCCAGCCGGCACAGGGCCTCCACCGCGGGCCGCGGCGGACGCTTGCCGCCCGAAAGATAGCGGTGCCAGGCGGACTTGCTGTACGGGGTGCGCGTGGCCAGCGCCGCCAGGCTCAGCCCCGTACGGTCCTTCAGCTCGCGCAGTGTCACCACCAGCGACTCGTCCGGCGCGGTCGATCCTTGGGGGTGCCGCATCGTGCGTTCCTCGACTCCCATTCCCCTATGGGCGTTTCGCCCCTGTTGCCGGGATGGTTTCCCTGCCGGACGGGCGCTGCAACACCGGACGAGGTATGGGCCGGGTCAAGCGCCCTCATGCCGAAGGCCTGTTCGGGACGTGGCTCCCGGACAGGCCCTCGGCGGTCAGTGGGTGGTGCGGCGGACGCCCGTCAGCACCAGGGGACGTACCGGCCGGTGGTCACGTAGTGGGCGGAGACGTAGCCCCGGTGGTGGGGGAGCCGGTACCAGACGTGGTTGCCGTGCACCCGCGAGCCGTAGGTCTTGCAGCTGACCGAGATGAGCCGGTTGGTGTGCCGGCTGCCGACGACGCGGTAGCCGGTGCCCGGACCGGAGCGGACGTTGAGCCGGACGCCGCGGGTGGCGACCAGACCGGTGTGGTAGGGGTGGGTGCTGACGGGGTGCCGCGGGGCGGCGACGGCGGCCACCGGGTGCGCGGTGACGGTGCTCGCCGCGGCGGCACCGGCCGACACGGGCAGCAGGGCGAGCGCCGCGGCCGCGGCCGGCAGAACGCTCTTGAGAGCCCGACGGATCATGGAAACCTCCGGCTGTCGATCTCGTGACCACGAACCGTGATCACGCCGCCCAGCCTTGCCGTGCGAAGCCCTCACCATGCCGTTTCCGCGTCCCGTGGGACGGCGCGGGACGTCCCGTGCGGCGGGCGCGGGCCCTGATCCCCGTTCACGGCGCCGGGCCGGACGGACGTACCGGAGCGGACCGGTCCGTGCCGTGCGCGCCACCGGGACGAAAAGGCCGAGTCGGGCAATGGCTGCGTAGACTCGGGGGCATGCCCGCGCCGACGCCGTCCGGCCCGACCCCGGCCTCCCCGGAGGTCGCCGAGATCGAGCGCGCCCTCACCCGCGTCACCTACCTCGGCTCCCGCACCCGCCACCACGACCGGCTGCGGACCCTGGCCGACGTGCCGCTGGACCGGGCCGCCGTGGCGCTGCTGCGGCAGATCGCGGACTGGGAGCCGATGCGGCCGGGGGAGGTGGCGCACCGCCTCGGCGTGGAGGCCTCGCATGTGACCCGGACCGTGCAGCAGCTCCACCGGGCGGGCTACGTCACCCGCGTGCCCGACCCCGACGACCGGCGCGCCCAGCGGATCCGGCTCACCGACGCGGGCCGCCTCGCCGTCGGCCGCGTCCGGGAGGCCGGGGCCGCCGAGATGCAGCGCGCGCTCGCCGGCTGGCGGCCCGGAGAACTGCGGCAACTGGCCACGCTGTTCCACCGGATGGTCGACGACTTCCTCGCGTACTCGGCCGAGACGGAGGGGGAGCCGGGGCGGACGGCGGGGCCGGGGCGCGAGGGACCGGGGCCGGCGGGGGAGCGGGACCCCGTGGATCGGGACTAGGAGTCGTACGAACGGGCCCCCCGGCGGCTTACCGTCCAGTAATATCCGGCGGCAGGCCACCAGAGGAGGAACCGGTCATGAGCGAGCGCGTCCAGGTCGGGGACAAGGTGGAGGACTTCGCCCTCCCCGACGAGACCGGGACCGTCCGGAGCCTCGGCGAACTGCTCGCCGACGGCCCCGTGGTCCTCTTCTTCTATCCCGCGGCCCTCACCCCCGGCTGCACCGCCGAGGCCTGCCACTTCCGCGACCTCGCCGCCGAGTTCGCCGCGCTGGGCGCCCGGCCCGTCGGCATCAGCGGCGACGACGTCGGCAAGCAGCGGGAGTTCGCCGGCCGGCACACGCTCGGCATGCCGCTGCTGTCCGACGCCGACGGCACGGTGCGTGAGCGGTTCGGGGTCAGGCGCGGCTTCACCCTCGCCCCCACCAAGCGCGTCACCTACGTCATCGGCGAGGACCGCACCGTGCTGGAGATCGTCCGCAGCGAGCTGCGCATGAACACCCACGCCGACAAGGCCCTCGCCGCCCTGCGCGCCCACCGGGGCTGACCCCGCCCCGGCCCCGCGCTTGAGGAGCCGAACGAATCGGATCATTCTGGGCCTTATGGACCGAGTCGCCGCCGTGGCGATCATCGACACTCGGGGCAGGGTGACCGGGTGGAGCGAGGGCGCGCGGCTGCTCACGGGCCACCCGGCCGGGGACGTCGTGGGCCGCCCCGCGGCGGACCTGCTCGCCGCGGAACTCCCCCAGGGAGCCCTCGCGGCGCCGACCGGCACACGCCACGGCACCGTCGCCCTGCGCCACCGCGACGGCCACCGCCTCGACCTCGCCGTCACCGCCTGCCCCCTCGACGGCGGCGACGGGCGGCTCGCGGGCTACGCCGTCACCGCGGAACCCCCCGCCGTCACCGCCGAACCCCCCGGCACAGCGCTCGCCGCCCAGGCCTTCGACCAGGCGTCCCTGTCGATGTCCGTCTTCGACCTCCAGCAGCGCTACCTGCGCCTCAACGACGCCGCCTGCAAGGTCCTCGGCGTCCCCGAGGAGGGGCTGACCGGCCGGTTCTTCTCCGACACCGTGGCCGACACCGAGTCCAACCGGGGCTTTCTGCGCCATCTGCGCGAGGTCGCCGAGACCGGCCTGCCGGTGCGCTACGAGAGCTTCGCCGCCGCGCCCGCGCTGAACCGGGAGCACGCCTGGAGCCTGGAGATGTGGCCGCTGCACGACGCCTCCGGCACCCGGACCGCGGTCGCCATCGCCGCCTACGACAGCAGTGAGCAGTACTGGGCCAGACGCCGGCTCGCCCTGCTCAACGAGGCGGCCACCCGCATCGGCACCACCCTCGACGTGGTGCGCACCGCCGAGGAACTGATCGAGATCCTCGTCCCGCGCTACGCCGACTTCGCCACCGTCGACCTGCTGGACTGGGTGCTCGGCGCCGACGAGCCCCCGATGTCCGCCGCCGGCGAGGTCGAGCTGCACCGCGTCGCCTACCAGTCCACCCGGCCCGGCAGCCCCGGAGTGGCCGTGCGGGTCGGCGAGACCCAGATCTACCGGCCGCCCGCCCCTCCGGCCCTCGCGCTGAGCGGGGGTCACGCGGTGCTCAGCCAGGCCGGTGAGCCCGGCTTCCGGGCCTGGCTCGTGGACCGCAACGAGCGCTCGCCCGAGGGCCGCCGCTTCCGGGAGGGCGTCCACTCCATGATCGCCGTACCGCTGCGCGCCCGCGGCACCACCCTGGGCGTCGCGGTCTGCGTCCGGCTGGTCCACCCGGACGACTACGGCCCCGACGACGCCGTCTTCGCCGAGGAACTGGCCAGCCGCGCCGCGGTCTGCATCGACAACGCCCGCCGCTTCGCCCGCGAGCGCAGCACGGCCCTCGCCCTCCAGCACAGCCTGCTGCCGAGCGGGCCGCCCGGACAGGCCGCGCTCGACGTCGCCCACCGCTATCTGCCGTGCGGCTCGCAGGCCGGGATCGGCGGCGACTGGTTCGACGTCATCCCGCTCTCCGGCGGCCGGGTCGGGCTGGTCGTCGGCGATGTGGTGGGCCACGGCATCAGCTCCTCGGCCACCATGGGCCGGCTGCGCACCGCCGTGCGCACCCTCGCCGACGTCGACCTGCCGCCCGACGAACTCCTCACCCACCTCGACGACCTGGTGACGCACCTGGCCGCCGAGAACGGCCGTGAGGAGGTCGCCGAGATCGGCGCCACCTGCGCGTACGCCGTCTACGACCCCGTCTCGCGCCGGCTCACGCTCGCCGCCGCCGGCCACCCCGCCCCGTTCCTCGTCCTGCCCGGCGGCGACGGCGCCGAACTCGCGCCCATGACCGCCGGGCCGCCCCTCGGCATCGGCGGACTGCCCTTCGAGGCGACCGAGCTGGAGCTGCCCGAGGGCACGATCGTGGCCCTGTTCACCGACGGCCTGGTCGCACACCGCGCCGGAAACCCGGACGGCGCCGACGACGCGCTGCGCCGCGCCGTCGGGACGCCGGCCGACTCCCTCGACGCGCTGGCCGACGGCGTCCTCAAGGCCGTACTGCCCGACCAGCCGTGCGACGACGTGGCGCTGCTGCTGGTGCGCACCCGCGCCCTGGGCGCCGACCGGGTCGCCACCTGGGAGGTGCCCGCCCACCCCGCCCAGGTCGCCGTGGTCCGGCAGGCCGCCGGCGAGCAACTGGCCGCGTGGGGGCTGGAGGAAACCGCGTTCGTCACCGAACTCGTCGTCAGCGAACTCGTCACCAACGCCATCCGCTACGGCGAACCCCCCATCCAGCTACGCCTGATCCGCGACCGCGCCCTCATCTGCGAGGTCTCCGACGGCAGTGCCACCTCACCCCACCTGCGCCGGGCGCACGCCGACGACGAGGGCGGCCGGGGACTGCTGCTGGTCGCCCAGCTCACCCAGCGCTGGGGGAGCAGGCAGACGGCCGCGGGCAAGACCATCTGGGCCGAACAGCCGCTCCCCGACGCCTGATCGGCCCCTACTGGAAGGCGCAGCCCGGATTCGGCGCGTCCTCGGAGAACGGGGAGCCGTGCGGCAGCACGTACAGCACGTCGAGCACCACGGGGGTGTCCCCGAGGTTGCGGCCTATGTGCACGTGCCCCGCCCCGGCCGGCTCCTGTATCGGCGCGCCCGCCGTGTACACCCCGTCCGGGGCGCAGGCGGAGTCGAAGTGGCTCAGCGTGCCCTGGCGCACCACGCCGTACAGCGGGCCGTCGTGGAAGTGCCAGCCGGTGCTCTGGCCGGGCGGGATGGTGATCTCCCGCAGGGTGTAGTCGGTGCCGTCGACGGTCCGCTCACTGAGCGTGCGGGCGGTCACTCCGGGGCCCGCCGGGGTCGCCCCCGCGGTCCCGCAGGTCAGTACGGTGACGGCGACGACGGCGCCGATCAGGGCGGCGCCGCGCGGTGCTGTGCGCATGGGATGCCTCCAGGGAAGGGAAGGATGTCGGCGCGAACATAGGCCCGCCGCACGCCCGTCGGGGCCGGAATCAGGGAATCCGGACCGTCAACGCGCCCCGCCGGGTCGTCAGCGCGCCCCGTCCAAGCGCTGTCGGGCGCCGTCGGATCGCCACCGCGCACCGGCATCGCGCGTCGGCGCACCCGTATCGCGCGATGGCGGCCCGGCATCGCGCGTCGGCGGCCCGTCGTCGCGCCCCGCCGGACCGTCATCGCCCCTCGCCGTCCGCCGCGACCTGGGCGAGGGTGCGCCCGGTGCGCACCGAACGCGCCCGCCGGGGATCGGGGCTGCCGTGCGCCGCCTTCCCGGCCCGGCCCTTGCGCACCAGCAGCCAGGCGTCCTCCCCGTCCCGGCCCCGGAAGCGGGTCAGGGCGTACTCGCCGTGCAGCTTGGCACCGTGCAGCCGGAACGTGGCGTGCCCGCGCTCCAGCGACTCGGCGAAGTCCACCGGCCGCCCCTGCCGGTCATGGCTCAACGGCTCGTACGTCCCCCGGTCCCACACGATCACCGTGCCGCCGCCGTACTCGCCCTTCGGGATCACGCCCTCGAAGTCCTCGTACGCCAGCGGATGATCCTCCGTCGGCACCGCGAGCCGCTTGTCGCCGGGGTCGGCGGACGGCCCCCTCGGCACGGACCAGGACTTCAGGACGTCGTCCACCTGGAGCCGGAAGTCGAAGTGCATCCGGCGCGCGTCATGGATCTGCACCACGAACCGCGGCCGCCCGCCGCCCTCGGGCGACCGCCCGCCCGAGGGCTCCCGAGTCCGCTCGAAGTCGCGCTTGCCGCGGTACGTCCGCAGCCGGTCCTCCGCTGCCACGTGCGGCTCCTTCCCCGCGTCCGGCACACCGGGCACCGGGTACCCCCCTCACACGGGGATCAGAACTCCTCGTGCGTCTCCGGGTCCCCGCCGAGCCGGCGCGGGGCGTGCCGGGCGATGGCGGCCAGCTGGTCCGAGTCCAGCTCGAAGCCGAAGACGTCCAGGTTGGCGCGCCGGCGCTCGGGGTCGGCGGACTTCGGGATGGGCAGCGCGCCCAGCTGGACGTGCCAGCGCAGCAGCACCTGGCCGGGGCTCACGCCGTGCTCGTCGGCGATCCGGCCGACCTCCGGGTCGCCCAGCAGCTGGCCGCCCCGCCCCAGCGGGCTCCAGCTCTCGGTGAGGATGCCCTGGTCCGCGTGGAAGGCGCGCAGCTCCTCCTGCGGGAACAGCGGATGCAGCTCGATCTGGTTCACCGAGGGCAGCACCCCGGTCTCCTTCTCCAGCCGCACGATGTGCTCCGGGGTGAAGTTGGAGACGCCGATCGAGCGGACCAGACCGTCCTCCCGCAGCTTGATCATCGCCTTCCAGGAGTCGACGTACTTGCCGACGCGGGGATTGGGCCAGTGGATCAGATACAGGTCCACGTACTCCAGGCCGAGGCGCCGCCGGGACTCCTCGAAGGAGGCGAGGGTCTCCTGGTAGCCGTGGTGGCGGCCGGGGAGCTTGGTGGTCACCACCACTTCCTCGCGGGGCACCCCGCCGTCGGTGACGGCGCGGCCCACGCCGGCCTCGTTGCGGTAGTTCACCGCGGTGTCCACCAGCCGGTAGCCGAGTCCGAGCGCGTCGCGTACGGCCCGCTCGGCCGCCGTGTCGTCCAGCGGCCAGGTACCGAGGCCGAGGGCGGGGATCGTCGTTCCGTCGTTGAGCGTGTGCACCGGTATGCCGTTCACGGGGGAACCTTCCGCTCGACAGTGTCGTGCTCCCAGCCTCACGGACAGGGCGAGTGGCGATCAACCGGGCGGGCGCGACGAGGCCGGCGGACGGCACGGGCCAGTAGGGGCGGCCGGAGGGGCCGGGACGGTCGCGGGAGCCGGAGCGGCGGGAGCCGGGCAGCGGCGAGGACACGCGGGTCGGCGGCATGGCCACGGAAGACGGCGTGGACATGCGGGTCGGCGGTGTGGAGGTGCGGCCCGTCGCCGGGCACATCGGTGCCGAGATCACCGGCGTCGACCTCGCCGCACCCCTGGACGACGCGCTGGCCGGCCTGACCCGGCGGGCCGTGCTGCGCTGGAAGGTGGTGTTCTTCCGGGAGCAGCGCCTCGACCACGCAGGGCGTGCCGCCTTCGCCCGCCGCTTCGGCGAGCCGGTCGTCCCCGGCCGCCGCGGCGGCGCCTCGCCCCCGGACTTCCCCGAGGTGGAGACCACGGCCGACCGGCTGGAACTGGGCGGCCGCTACGGCATGGACCACGAGGAATGGCTGGCTCGCCGCCGGCCCGCCCTGCCGCGCGGCCGGCACCGCGACCACGGCGCGCGCGTCGACCCGCCCGCCGCGACCATCCTGCGCGCCGAGTCCGTCCCGCCCTACGGCGGCGACACCACCTGGTCCAACCTGGCCGCGGCCTACGCGGGCCTGTCCGCACCCGTGCGCGCCTTCGTGGACGGGCTGCGCGCCGAGCACCGCCGTCCACACCGATCACCGGTACACGGGCGGGCCGCTGGTGGGCCGGTACGACGGTCAGGCGGACGGTCGCCAGCCGAGCGCGGGGCCGAGCTTCGTCGCCATGTCGGTCAGGATCTGCACATAGTCCTCGTGCGCGAAGGTGAACGGCAGCGCGAAGACCACCTCGTCCACCTCCCGGAACGCCGGGTCCGCCCGCAGCCGCTCGGCCAGTTCCGCCGAGGTGCCGACCAGGTCCGGCGCGAACAGCAGCCGCGCCGGGCCCTGCGGGGCGGCGGTGCGGGGCAGTCTCCTGGCCGCGAACTCGGCGTACCGGGCGCGCTGTCCGGGAGTCGCCGAGTCGGTGGGTATCACCACCAGGCCCTGCGAGACCCGTGCCGCCTCCCCTTCGGGGTGGTGCGCCCGGAACTCCCGGATGAGGGACCGCTGTATCCCCGCGAAGTCGTACGGCTCGCCGCCCGGACCCGCCGCCTTGACGACGCTGCTGGTCAGGAAGTTCATTCCGTGCTCGCCCGCCCAGCGCGCGGAGCCGGGGCTGCCGCCGCCGTACCACAGCCGGCCGCCGAGACCGGGGGAGTGCGGCTGCACCACATCGCTGAACACCTCGAAGCCCTCGACCCCGCTGAAGTCGCTGGCGGGCTTGCCGCGCACCAGGTCCAGGAGCCGCCGCACCCGCTCGTAGCCGAAGTCCTCGATGTCGCCGGTGTCCGGGTACAGGGCGTCCTTGACCTGGTCGTAGTGCATCGGCGGGCCCACGCTGACCCCCGGATTGAGCCGGCCCCCGGACAGCAGGTCGACGGTCGCCAGGTCCTCGGCCAGGCGCAGCGGGTTCTCCCAGCCGAGCGGGATGACCGCGGTGCCCAGTTCGATGCGGCGGGTGCGCTGGGAGGCGGCGGCGAGGACGGCGACCGGGGACGATATGCCGTACTGGAGGTGCCGGTGGCGGACCCAGGCGCTGTCGAAGCCGAGCCGCTCGCCCAGTTCGATGATCTCCAGGGTGGACTCGTGTCCCCGCGCCGGGTCCGCCGGGTCGAACAGGCCGATCGTGAGGAAGCCCAGCTTGCGCAGGGGGCGTGGGGTGGGCGGCACGGGCTCCTCCAGCGGTCGTACATCGATTCCCCACCGAGTGTGGCAGCCGAGTGTGACAACTGTGTGATCGGTTTCCGGCGCCCCACCGGCCGCCCCCCGGCCGTCCTCCGACCGGGGGGCGGCCGGGCTCGGGTCAGCGGCCCACGGCGATCGGCCCGTCCTGGGCGGAGACGGATCGCTCCACCCGCTCGCGGGCCGTGGCCGAGGCGAAGCCCAGCCAGCTGTGCCGGTTGCCCGCCCAGCACCAGCCCACCTTCGGCGCGTCGCGGCGCTCCCGGCCGTCCCGCCCGGTGCCGTTGCTGATCCAGAGCGCCGGGGTGCGCGAGTCCGGCGCGCCGCCCGGCTTGCGCAGCCGGGAGCCGATCGTCATGAAGCAGTGGTTGCGCTCCAGGACGTCCGGCTGCTGGAGCACCCAGTGGATGCCCTCGGTGAGCAGCAGCGGGGTGCGGGAGCGCGCGGTGAGGGCGGGCAGCGCCTCGTCCGGGCTCCAATCGGCCAGCTCGTCGCCGCGGTCGAGGCCGGTGACGAGGTAGAGCGGGGCCTCGGGCAGCGCGATGGCGTCGATCGGCGCGAACAGATCGACGTCGGTCATGTCGACGACGACGAAGCCCGGTTTGCCGCCGCGGCGCAACAGGGGCGCGAGGGCGGAGGCGGGCGCCCGGTCCGGGTGGACGGCGAGCAGGGCACCCTCGCCGCCCGGCCGGGCCCCGGCGCGCAGGGCGAAGTCGCGGACCTCGGCGGGCGGCAACCCGGCGAGGTCCGCCACCCCGCTCTCGATCAGCCGCTCGGCCTGCGCGCGCAGACCGGGAAGTAACGGTAGGGAAGCGGTGGTTGGCGTGGTCTCGGACACACTTCTCCCAAGAGGGTCGATGCGGACGGACCCCCGCACAACGAACCGTCCCGCCCCGCTGTTCCCGCGGCCGCGGATTCCTCCGGGTCTCAGCCGGGGAGCTTGGCCAGCCAGTCGATGAGCAGCCGGTTGGTCTCCTCGGGGCGCTCCTGCTGGATCCAGTGGCCGCAGTCGTCGAGCAACCGCGAGGAGAGCAGGCCCGGCAGGGTGACGGGGAACGCCTCGACGGCCTTGGACAGCCAGGTCATCGTGACGTCCAGGGCGCCGCCGAGGAACAGGGACGGCTGGGTGAGGGGGACGCCGTCGTACGCGGCGAGGTCCGCCCAGTCGCGGTCCATGTTCCGGTAGCGGTTGAGCGCCCCGGTCAGCCCGGTCCGCTCGAACTCGCCCGCGTAGAAGTCGAGTTCGCTGTCGCCGAGCCAGCCGGGCGGCGGTCCGGCGGGACACCGGTCGAGCAGGGTGCCGCCGGGGCTGACGAAGTACGGGGCGGGGTCGCCGGGTCCGGGCATGGTCCCGGCGGACAGGGCCCGGTAGAAGCGCGCGAGCCAGCCGCGCACATCGGGTTCGATCTCGGCCTCGGCGCGGCCCGGCTCCTGGAAGTAGGAGATGTAGAACTCGTCCTCCCCGCCCATGCGGCCGAAGAGTTCGGTGGGCCGGGGCCCGCCGCGCGGGGTGTACGGCACGCTGAGCATGCCCACCGCCCGGAACACCTCGGGTGCGAGCAGGCCGGAGGTCGAGGCGATGGGGGAGCCCCAGTCGTGGCCGACGACCACCGCGGTCTCCTCGCCGAGCGCGCGCACCACCGCGACGTTGTCCGCCACCAGTTCGGTCAGCCGGTACGCGTCGGTGGCGGCGGGCTTGGAGGAACGGCCGTAACCGCGCACGTCGATGGCCACCGCCCGGTAACCGGCCGCGGCGAGGGCGGGCAGCTGATGGCGCCAGGAGTACCAGGACTCCGGGAAGCCGTGCACGAGCAGCACCAGCGGCCCGCTGCCCTGCTCCACGAGATGGATCCGGCCGCCCTCGGTGGGCACCAGCCGGTGCGTCGGTTCGGTGCCGTGTGTCATGAGCCCTCCCGTGGGCTGTCGAGTGAACGCGGGCTGTGGCGTGAAGGGTTGTCCGGCCGTTCGATCGCGCCGGCTGTTCGATCTTCCCAGGTCGGGCCCTTGAGTCACAGGCGCCCCAACAGGTGTTTCCTGAACGTGAATTGGCCACGGGGGGAGCACACAGCGACTTCATAGGGAAAACCCTCGATTGGCCCCCCGGCTGGTGACATGGACGGTTCAAGACTGTCATTCTCCCAGCGCACGCTGATCCCCCACGAACGCACCACGGATCACGGTCCCGCACAGCACCGCCCACCGGACAGCAGACCCGGCTGTCCGGTCCTCACAGGCCGCGACCCGGCGGCCTCCGCAGGAGGAGTAAGAGTGAGACCCCACAGATCCCTTTCTCACGGACGCCTTCCCCAGGGACGTCTCGCCAAGAGGGCCACGGTAGGAGCCGCCCTGCTCTCCACCGCGGCCCTCTTCGCCGTCGGCATGCAGACCGTCCCGGCGACCGCCGCGCCCGTCGCGCACCACCTCAGCCCCCTGCGCACCGGCGCCCTGGAGGCCAGGCTCAGCCCGGCCCAGCACAAGGCCCTGATCCAGAGCGCCCGCGACAAGACGGCCGACACCGCCCGCACCCTCGGCCTCGGCGCCAAGGAGAAGCTGGTCGTCAAGGACGTCACCAAGGACGCCGACGGCACGCTGCACACCCGCTACGAGCGCACCTACGACGGCCTGCCCGTCCTCGGCGGCGACCTCATCGTGCACACCCCGCCCGCCTCGCTGGCGGCCGGCACCGTGAGCACCACGTACAACAACAAGCACAAGATCCAGGTCGCCTCGACCACGGCGACCTACACCAAGGCCGCCGCCGAGAGCAAGGCGCTGAAGGCCGCCAAGGCCCTGGACGCCGCGAAGCCCACCGCGGACAGCGCCCGCAAGGTGATCTGGGCCGGCAGCGGCACCCCGAAGCTCGCCTGGGAGACCGTGATCGGCGGCTTCCAGGACGACGGCACGCCGAGCCGGCTGCACGTCATCACCGACGCCACCACCGGCAAGGAGCTGTACCGGTACCAGGGCATCGACACCGGCGTCGGCAACACCCGCTACAGCGGCCAGGTCTCGCTGACCACGACCCAGTCGGGCTCGTCGTACACCCTGACCGACGGCACCCGCGGCGGGCACAAGACGTACAACCTGAACCACGGCTCCTCCGGCACCGGCACCCTGTTCTCGCAGACCAGCGACACCTGGGGCGACGGCACCAACTCCAACGCCGCCACGGCCGGCGCGGACGCCGCCTACGGCGCGCAGGAGACCTGGGACTTCTACAAGAACACGTTCGGGCGCAGCGGCATCAAGAACGACGGGGTCGGCGCCTACTCCCGCGTCCACTACGGCAATTCGTACGTGAACGCGTTCTGGGACGACAGCTGCTTCTGCATGACCTACGGCGACGGCTCCGGGAACAACGACCCGCTGACCGCGCTGGACGTCGCCGGCCACGAGATGAGCCACGGCGTCACCTCCAACACCGCGGGCCTGGAGTACAGCGGCGAGTCCGGCGGTCTGAACGAGGCGACCAGCGATATCTTCGGCACGGGCGTGGAGTTCTACGCGAACAACAGCTCGGACCCCGGTGACTACCTCATCGGCGAGAAGATCGACATCAACGGCGACGGCACCCCGCTGCGCTACATGGACAAGCCGAGCAAGGACGGCGGTTCGGCGGACAGCTGGTACTCGGGCGTCGGCAACCTCGACGTGCACTACTCCTCGGGCCCGGCGAACCACATGTTCTACCTGCTCTCCGAGGGCAGCGGCACCAAGGTCATCAACGGTGTGACCTACAACAGCCCCACCTCGGACGGCGTCGCCGTCGCCGGCATCGGCCGGGACGCCGCCCTCCAGATCTGGTACAAGGCGCTGACGTCGTACATGACGTCCAGCACCAACTACGCCGGTGCCCGCACCGCGGCGCTCAACGCGGCCGCCGCGCTCTACGGCACCAACTCCGCGCAGTACGCGGGCGTCGGCAACGCCTTCGCGGGCATCAACGTCGGCAGCCACATCACCCCGCCGGGCAACGGCGTGACGGTCACCAATCCGGGCAGCCAGTCCTCCACCGTGGGCACGGCGGTCAGCCTCCAGGTCCAGGCGAGCAGCACCAACGGCGGCGCGCTGACCTACAGCGCCTCCGGCCTGCCGACCGGCCTGTCGATCAACAGCTCCACCGGCGTGATCTCCGGTACGCCGTCCGCGGCCGGGACCTACAGCACCACCGTCACGGTGAAGGACTCCACCGGCGCGACCGGCACCGCGACCTTCTCCTGGACCGTGAGCACCAGCGGCGGTGGCGGCGGCTGCTCCTCGACGCAGCTCCTGGCGAACCCCGGCTTCGAGTCGGGCAACACCGGCTGGACCGCCTCCAGCGGCGTCATCACCAACGACAGCGGTCAGGCGGCCCACGGCGGTTCGTACAAGGCGTGGCTGGACGGCTACGGCACCTCGCACACCGACTCCCTGTCCCAGTCGGTGACGATCCCCGCGGGCTGCAAGGCGACCCTGTCCTTCTACCTGCACATCGACTCCGCCGAGACCACCAGCAGCACCGCGTACGACAAGCTGACGGTCACCGCCGGTTCGACCACCCTGGCCTCGTACTCGAACCTGAACAAGGCCTCGGGCTACGTGCTGAAGACCTTCGACCTGTCCTCGCTGGCGGGCCAGACGGTCACCCTGAAGTTCAACGGCGTGGAGGACTCCTCGCTCCAGACCAGCTTCGTCGTGGACGACACGTCCCTGACCACCAGCTGATCACCCGCACCACCTGAACACGAGGGTCCCGCTCCCCGGCCGGGGAGCGGGACCCTCGCACGCGGTCAGTCCAGCGGACCCAGCGTGAGATACGCCTGCTGCGGGTCGCCGTCGTCGACCAGCGACTCCTGGTTGCCGACGTCGTCGAAGGCGAACGCGTACGCCTTGCCGTCGGCCATCTCCGCGTGCACCGCCTTCGCGTACTGGTTGGTCACCGCGTCCTGGTAGAAGTCACCCGGCGTGTTGTCCGGCGCCTGCGAACTCACCAGCAGCGTCGAGCGGTTGAAGCCGGCGCACAGGGTACGGGAGATGGGGCCGCGCACGGCGTCGTTGGGCGCGTCCAGCAGCTTGTGGCAGCCGAACACGCTGTCCGCGTCCGGCTTCTGGAAGCTGGTGACGACCGCGCCGGAGGTGTCGGTGAAGTTCATGACGTTCCCCGAGACCCGGCCGTAGAACTTCTTGTCCGGCTGATCGGCGAACGGCGTGACGGTCAGCGTCGAGGACGTGTACTTCTGCCAGACCCGGTTCACGTAGTCGTCCATCGCGCTCGCGGGCAGCGCGCCGGTCTCCACGCCGTACAGCGGTGACAGCGCGCGCAGCACCGAGCCGTCGGAGCCGGTCTGGACCAGCCCGGACCAGCCGCCGGGCTGGGCGCGCAGCGCGCTGAAGAACCCCGACCAGCCTCCTTGCTTCAGCTGCCCGGTGGTGCTGACGCTCCCGTCGGCGCGGCGCACCCCGACGGAGTACGGCGCCGAGAACATGTCCACCTGCGTGCTGTTGAGCCACAGCCCGGAGTCGTTGAGCGTGTACTCGGACCAGTTGAAGAGGATGTCGTGGTTGGGGTCGGACGGGTTCTGCACGGCCGGCTGCACCAGACCGCCGGTGGTGAGCTTGAAGACGAGCTTCTGCCCGTAGGAGAAGTAGATCCGGCCGGAGAACTTCGGGATGCGGATCGTGGTCGACTGCCCGGCGGCCGGTCCCGGAATCGCCGCGTCCGGCGCGGGAGTCGGCGGATTGCCGCCGGCCGGCCAGGCGTGGAAGACACCGTTCGCGTCCGCCCAGCCCTGCTGCCCGGAGGACAGCTGGGTGCCGAGGTCGTAGAGGTAGACGGGCTGGGCGCGGCCCGAGTTGTTGGTGACGGTCAGCGCGATGGTGTCGGGCACGGCCGCCGTGGCGTGTTGGGGGACGCCGAGGGCGAGCGCTCCGCCGACGAGGGCGGTGGCGGCGACGATCGGCAGCGCGCTGCGGGTTCGGATGTGCGGCACTCTCCACCTCCGTGTGGGGTCGGGGTCGTACGGACCCCCGGTTCCTGGTCCGTACCTCTCTGAGAGCGCTCTCAGCCTGGTGCCGAAGTCGTGTCCCTGTCAACGAGTTGGGCGTGAGTTCCCGTTCCCCGTAGGGGGAGCCCTGCCGCCCGGCGCCCACTGCGGGGCGGGCGCCATGGGCCGGTGACGGATGGTCCGGATGGGGGCGGTGACGGACGGTCCGGAAGGGGGGGCGGTGACGGACGGTCCGGAAGGCGCGGAGGGTTCAGAAGGCGCCGAGGCTCAGAAGGCGCGGTCGAGCAGGGCCAGCAGGGCCGCCCAGTGGCGCTCGTCGGCCTCCCGGTCGTACGCCGGGGTGTCGGCCTGCGTGTAGCCGTGCTGTGCGCCCGGATACACCTCGCAGGTGTGGCGCACACCGGCCGCGTCCAGCGTCCGCTCCAGCTCCCGGATCTGCTCGGCCGGCATGGAGGCGTCCTGGTCGGCGAAGCCGAAGTACAGCTCCGCGGTGACGTTTCCGGCGCCGCGGTGCGGGCTGTCCGGGGCGTCCGTGACCAGCTTGCCGCCGTGGAACCCGGCCGCCGCGGCGACCCGGTCGGGGTGCGTGGCGGCCGTGCGCAGGGCGAGCCGGGCGCCCATGCAGTAGCCGGTCAGCGCGATGGGGCCGTCGGTGACGAACGGGTTGTCCGCGAGGAAGCCCAGATAGGCGTCCGCGTCCCGCCGGGTCTGCTCGGGGGTGAGGGAGCTCATCACCGGGCGGATGCGCTGCCAGAGGGACGGCCCGGCCTCCGGGCCGATGAACTCCGGCAGCTCGCCGAGCGGGGTGGTGCCGTGCCGGTAGAACACGTTCGGCACCAGGACGGTGTACCCGGCCGACGCCAGCCGGTCGGCCATCGAGCGCAGCTGGGGGCGCAGACCGTAGGCGTCCTGGTACAGCAGGACGCCCGGATGCGGCTCGCCGTCCGCGGGATGGGCGAGGTAGGCGTCGGCGGTGCCGTCCTCGGTCGGGATGTCGACGGATGCTCCCTGTACGTCGGTCATGGTGACGGGCCTCCTGGGGAAGGAATGGCGGGCGGCGGATGGCCCTCGCGCCGCGGCTACGCCGGTGTCCCGGACGAACGCGCGGGGCGCGGTGGGCGGCTCTCATGCTGCCACGCAAGATCCGGAGCTTCGCGGGCGGTCCGCCGTACCGCCCCCGCCGTCACTCGAACCGTGCGGTGTCGCCCGCGCCGCGCCGGACGATCTCGGCCTCGCCGCCGGAGAAGTCGATCACCGTGGTCGGCTCGGTGCCGCAGTCCCCGGAGTCGACCACCGCGTCCACCACGTGGTCGAGGCGGTCCTTGATCTCCCAGCCCTGGGTCATCGGCTCCTCCTCGTCCGGCAGCAGCAGCGTGCTGGACAGCAGCGGCTCGCCCAGCTCGGCCAGCAGCGCCTGGGTGACCACATGGTCCGGGATGCGCACGCCCACGGTCTTCTTCTTCGGGTGCATCAGCTTGCGCGGGACCTCGCGGGTGGCCGGGAGGATGAAGGTGTAGCTGCCGGGCGTGGACGCCTTCACGGCCCGGAACACATCGTTGTCCACCCGTACGAACTGGCCGAGCTGCGCGAAGTCCCGGCACATCAGCGTGAAGTGGTGGCGGTCGTCGAGCCGGCGGATGGCCCGGATGCGGTCCACGCCGTCCTGGCTGCCCAGCCGGCAGCCGAGCGCGTAGCAGGAGTCGGTCGGGTATGCGATCAGCGCCCCCGACCTGACCGCGTCCGCGATCTGCGCGATGCTGCGGGCCTGCGGGTTCTCGGGGTGCACGTCGAAGTACTTCGCCATTCACCGAGCTTATGCCGTACCCGCGGGCGGTGCGGGCGGCAGGGGCGCCGCCGGTCGCGCACGCGCCCCGGACGGGGCACGCGCCCCCCGGAAACGCCCCCCGCGGCCCCCGGAAAATTCCCTGGTGTATCCCCCCGATCCGCGGGCACCCGAGTCCTGAGCCATCCGGAGCTTTCCCCCCGCCCCGGAGGCGTTGCCTCCGTCGGCGGCCCCACCCCCCCCGGGCCGCCGGCGGAGCCAGGTCCGCCCGGATGGGGCGACCGGGTGAACGGTCGGGTAACGTCCCGCTGCGCACACCGGCCGAACCGGCGGACGATCCGGACGACAGGAGGGGGACACGTGGCACGCCGAGCGGACGAGCAGCCGCTGTCCCGGCCGTCGTACGGAACCGGCGGCGCCTGGGCGCGCGAGCTGCTCGACCAGCTGCGTCCCGCGGCCCGCGACCTGGACCGGCTGGTCGCCTGGCTCGCCCGCAGCACCGGGTCCGCCGTGCACCTCCTGGACGCGCGCGGCGCCCTCCTCGCCGGGACCGGGCAGCGGCCGGCGCTGGACCCCGCCGTCGTCGCCGACGTGGCCGCGGGCCGGGTCTCCGCCGCCGGGCTGGAGGACGGCGCCCGGCATGTCCGCCTGGTCGGGATACGGCATCCCGGACCCGGCCCGGCGGCCTCCGCCGTCCTGGCCGTGGCCCGCCCAAAGCCCTTCGACCGGCACACCACCGAGATCCTCGGACACACCGCGGGCGTCCTCGAACTCCTGCTGCGCGAGCGCGAGTTGGCGCAGGCCGGGCACCGGCTGCGGCGGGCCACCGCCGATCTGCGGCTCGCCATCCTGCAACTGCTGATGGTCGAGGACACCGTCTCCGCACGCCGGGTCGCCGCGGGACTGTGGCCCGGACTGCTGGAGCGCGACACCGCCCGCGTGTACGTCGTCGAGGGCAGCGCCGCCGAACGCGACCGGCTGGCCGACGAATGCGGCGCGGCCACCAGCGGCGGCGCCCTCGTGGTGCGCTGCCCCGCGATGGACGAACACGTCATCGTCCTCGGCGCGGCCCCCGAGGTGGAGGACCGGCTGCGCTCCCTGGTCGCGGTCCGGCCCGGCATCTACCTGGGCGGCAGCCCCCGCCAGCGCCTCGCCCTGACCGCCACCGCCTACGGACAGGCCGTCACCGCCCTCGCGGTGGCCCGCTTCAGCCCGGAGCGGACCGCCGTCTACGCCGAACGCACCCGCCCCGCCCGCCTGATGGACCCGGCCGCGCTGCACGCCTGGTCGGCCGCCGTGCTGCGCCCGCTGGACACGCTGCCGTACCACGTGCGCGCCGAACTGCTCGCGACCACCCGGCTCGGCCTGGAGTTCACCGCGGTGAGCACGGCCAAGGTGCTCGGCGTCAGCCGCAACACGGTGCGCGCCCGCATGGACCGGGTGGCCGCGCTGCTCGGCGCCGACTTCTCCGCCCTGGCCGTACGCGCGGTGGCGCACATCGCGCTCAACACCGAGGCGGCGCACGGCCCGTACGACGCCGACGGCAACGCCCCGGCCCCGCCCGCCGGGTTCGCGGAGCTGCTCGGCGGTGACGCGCTGCGCTCCTGGGCGCGGGGCCTGCTCGGGCGCCTCGACGCCGACGGCCGGGATCTGCGCGGCACCCTGCGCGCCTGGCTGGCCGCCGACGCCAACGCCGGGCCCGCCGCGGCGGCGCGGGGGGTGCACGCCCAGACCGTACGGGAGCATGTGCGGGCCGCCGAGCCCGTCCTGGAACGCCGGCTGCTCGCCGGGGGCACCGATCTGTACGAGGTCGTCCTCGCCCACCTCGTCACCGGTGAGCTTCCCGTCCCCGCCCTCGGCCCGGCGAACCGGGACCAAGCGGACGTGACTGTGCACCGGTGAGTGCTCCGCGCGGGGCGCCGGGCACCGGTGCGCTGGTACGGACCGCGCCTCGCACGTAAGTTCACTGTCAGCGGGGCACGACCGGGACGGGGGGCCGGTCGGGGCCCCGCGCCTGTTTTCCCGCGCGTGCGTCCGTTACGGCTCCCGCTGCTCGCGCGGTGGTGTCGTGAGGACCGTCAGGGTGCCGTTGGCCTGCCGCAGCGCGTCCTCCAGGGTGCCGGGGGAGTGCAGGGTGCCGGTGCCGTCGGGCGGCACCAGCCACTCCAGGGAGCGGGCGGGCCGGTAGGGCGGCGGTACGGCGACCCAGGAGCCCCTGGTCGCGTAGCGCAGGCCCGCGCCGACCCAGCCGCCGTCCGGGTCGGGCGGCAGGAAGAAGCCGACCCGGCCGGCCGCGAGGTCCACCAGGGTCGGGCCCGGCACCGGCAGCGCGGGCTGCCACAGCAGGTCGAGGGTGAGCAGCCCCAGCCGCTCGGGGACGCTGAGCACATCCCAGAAGCGCCCCGCCTCCAGCAGTGCGATCCCCTCCCCGTGGTCCCACTCCCACTTGCACGCGCGCGGATCGGCCGCCGATGCCGCCAGCCATTCCACGCCCCGCATCCACATCGTGTTCGTCATGCACTGCTCCGCGTTCTCGGGCACTCGGTGCGTCCGCACAGCAACCCGGCATATGCATGCTCGTAGATATTTCTATGCGGCGGAAGGGGTGGCGCGGCCTGGCGTTTGTGTCGTCGCGTTCGAACTCCGCGTACCGGTTCGTCAGCCGGGCGAGGCGGATGCGTCACCTTTTCGAGGGTGGCGGGTCGTCTCGGCGCACGATTCGTGTGTTCCGGCAATCGATTCACGTGCGAACTCTTGAGAAGGGAACGCTTCCCGTCGTAGCCTCACGTCGTTCCGTCGCCCGATTCCAGCGAGGTTTTCCATGGACCGCACCCGGCTGCGCACCCTTCTGGCCCGCGAGAGCGCCGAGGCCGAGCGCCGCAACCCGCGCTCGCGCGCCGCGTACGCCGGGGCCGGCCATCTCTTCGGCCGGGTGCCGATGACCTGGATGAACAAGACGGCCGGCGCGTTCCCCCGGTATCTGGCCGGGGCACGCGGGGCGCGGGTGAGCGATGTGGACGGGCACGAGTACATCGACTTCTGCCTCGGCGACACCGGCGCGATGGCGGGCCACTCGCCCGCGGCGGTCACCGAGGCGGTCCAGCGGCGCTTCGCGGAACTCGGCGGGGCCACCGCCATGCTGCCCACCGAGGACGCCGAGTGGGTCGGCGCCGAGCTGACCCGGCGCTTCGGCCTGGCCCGCTGGAGCTTCTCGCTCACCGCGACCGACGCCAACCGCTGGGCGATCCGGCTCGCCCGCGCCCTCACCGGCCGGCCGAAGATCCTGTTCCACAGCTACTGCTACCACGGCAGCGTGGACGAGTCGCTGATCGTCACCGGCCCCGGCGGCGAGGGCACCGCACGCCCCGGCAACGTCGGCGCGCCCTGCGAGGTGACCCGCACCAGCAGGGTCGCCGAGTTCAACGACCTCGACGCACTGGAGCGCGAACTCGCCCACGGCGACGTGGCCGCCCTCCTCATGGAGCCCGCCCTCACCAACATCGGCATCGTGCTGCCCGAGCCCGGCTACCTCGCCGGCGTCCGCGAGCTGACCAGGCGGTACGGCACGCTGCTGATCAACGACGAGACCCACACCTTCTCCGCCGGCCCCGGCGGCTGCACCGGCGCCTGGGACCTCGAACCGGACATGCTCACCATCGGCAAGGCGATCGGCGGCGGCATCCCGGCCGGCGCCTACGGCCTCTCCGCCGAACTGGCCGACCGGCTGCTGGCCCGCGACGATCTCGACCTCGTCGACATGGGCGGCGTCGGCGGCACCCTCGCCGGCAACGCCCTGTCGGTCGCGGCCACCCGCGCCACCCTCGAACACGTCCTCACCGACGAGGCGTTCGCCCGGATGGGCAAGCTGTGCGAACGCTTCGAGGCGGGCGTGCGCGCCGGTATCGAGGCGCACGCCCTGCCCTGGTCGGTGAGCCGGCTCGGAGCACGTGCCGAGTACCGCTTCACCGCGCCCGCCCCGCGCACCGGCACCGAGTCGGCGGCGGCCGCCGACGCCGAGCTGGAGGACTTCCTGCACCTGTACCTCGCCAACCGGGGCATCCTGCTCACGCCGTTCCACAACATGGCGCTGATGTGCCCCGACACCACCGAGCAGGACGTCGACCGGCACACCGAGGTGTTCGCGGCCGCCCTCGCCGAACTGGCGGGATGAGACGAGGGGCATGATGACCGCCATGGACGACATCGACCGGGCCATCCTGCGCGAGCTCCAGACCGACGGCCGTATCGCCTACGCCGACCTCGGGCCCAGGGTGGGCCTGTCCGCCTCGGCGGCCCGGCAGCGGCTCCAGCGGCTGCTGGACTCCCGCGCCGTCCAAGTGGTCGGCGTCACCGACCCGATGGCGATGGGCGGCCAGGCCATGGCGCTGCTCGGCATCGGCGTGGACGGCGACCCGCGCGTGGTCGCCGACGCGCTCGCCGAGCGGCCCGAGGTCGTGTACGCGGTGCTCACCTCCGGCGGCTTCGACCTCTTCGCCGAGGTGGTCGCGTCCGGCCCGAAGGCGCTGCTGGACTTCGTCAACGACGTGGTCCGCCCGATCGAGGGCGTCCGGGAGATCCGGTCCTTCCCGTACTTCGGCATCCACACGCACCGGTTCCTCTGGGACGTGGGCTGACGGGCTGCGGCGAGGCGGACGGGTCAGGCGGGCGGGTCGTCCGGGGCCGGTGACAGGACCAGCATCGTCGCGTCGTCGCGGACCTCGTAGCGCAGCCGTGCGAGATCGGCCCACACGGCGGTGGGCAGCTCGCCGTCACGGGTGTGCGCGAGGGCGGCCAGCCGGTCCGGCAGCGGGTAGAAGACCCCCGAGCGGTCCCGCGCCTCCCAGACGCCGTCGGAGGCCAGCAGCAGCCGGTCGCCCGGCTCCAGCGACACCGTGACCTCCTTCGGCGGATCCGCCCCGATGAGGCCGATCCCCAGCGGGGTGCCCGGTGTCACGGTGATCTCCCGCGCGTCGCCCTCGCGCAGCAGCACCGGCGCCGGATGACCGCAGGCCACCACCCGCATCGTGCGCGCACCGGCCGGGAACTCCACCAGCACCGCGGTCGCGAACAGCTCCCCGTCCGGCATGCCCGCCGCGTCCACCGCGAGCCGGCGGTCCATCCGGGACGCCACCGACTCCAGGTCCTGCTGGTCCAGAACCGCCTCCCGGAACGCGCCCAGCAGGGAGACCACGGTCGCGACCGCCGCCAGCCCGTGCCCGCGCACATCGCCCATCACCGCCCGTACGCCGTACGGTCCTTCGCGTACGTCGAAGAAGTCCCCGCCCACCAGCGTGCCGTTCTCCGCGGCCCGGTAGAAGCCCGCGCAGCCGACCGGCCCCACCCGCTCGGGCAGCGGCGGCATCACCGCCCGCTGCACGGCCTCGCCGATGGTGCGCTCCACCCTCAGCTGCGCGTCGCGGCGGCTGCGCACGAACGACACGAACACGCTGAGCAGGGCGACGAAGACGATGGTGAGCAGGTCGGTGTTGCCGGGCCGGTTCAGATGGGTCACCGGCACGTTCAGGACCACGACCACCAGGGCCCCGAGCAGGGCGGTGACCAGCGGGCCGTACGACAGGACGGCGAGCGGCGGGATCGCGCCCAGCAGGAAACCGAGGTCGCCGGCATGCGGGGTGACGGTCGCGGCGACGGTCACCCCGACCAGCAGCAGCACCGGCAGCAGCCGGATCCACCACGGCGGCGGAGCACCCCGCAACCAGCCGCGATCCTCCTGGCTCCCACGCGACGACCATTCGAGCACCGATCGCACATGCCCACGCTACGCCGCCGCCGGGAGGAGGGCCCGTCGGTCGCCCCCCGCACGCCGACGGCTCCCACCGGGGGCGGTACGGAAATCCGCTGGACGCCGGACGGGCGGCCCGGATAGCGTCCCGGCGCACATCCGAGACGGACGCCAGACGGACGAAGGAGGCGAGTGTCATGGCCGCGATCATCATGCGCTCCCCCCTCCCCGCCGTCCGGGTGTGCCAGGCCTGACCGGGAGCGCGTCCCGCCGCGAGGTCGTTCGCGGCACGTATCCCGGAGGACTCCGTGACCGAGCTGGTCATGCGCACGCTCGACGAGCACAGTGCGCACCTGTTCCCCACCATGCCCGACCCGCCGGCCCTCGCCGAGAGGCACCGGCTGGCCGCCTTCCGCCCCGAGTGGCAGCGCATCGCCCTGCGCGACGGCCGCACCGTGGCCCGCGCCGCCTGGTGGGGGCGCGCCGAGGACACCGAGCCGATACTGATCAACTGGCTGGACGTCGCCGAGGGCGAGGAGGCGGCCGGCGCCGAACTCCTGCGGACCGCGCCCTGGCGTCCGGACGAACTCGAACTGGACCTGCCCGGCGGCCGGCGCGCCGACCCGCGGCTGCGGGCCGCCGCCGAGACCCGCGCCGCGGCCGCGCGCCTGGCCGGATACACGCCGCTGGTGGAGCGCTTCGTCTACCGCTGGACCCCGGACCACGGCCTGCCCGAGCGCCCCGGCCGCCTGGTCTTCACCCCGGAACCGGACGACGCCGTCTTCCTCCGCATGCTGCGCCGCGTCCACTGTGCCACCCTGGACGCGCACGCCCGCCGGGCCATCGCGCGGGGCGGGGTCGAGCAGGCCGCCCGGGAGGACCTGGACGTCTTCCACCGGATGCCCTCGCCGCGCTCCTGGTGGCGGCTCGCCCGCACCCGCGCCGGCGACCCGGTCGGCCTCCACATCCCCGCCCGCAACCCCTCGGGCCCGTGCGTCGGATTCAGCGGCGTGGTCCCCGAACACCGCGGCCACGGCTACGCCTACGACCTCCTCGCCGAGTGCACCCACTTCCTGGCCGCCGAGGGCGCCGGCTTCATCGCCGCCGCCACCGACCGGTCCAACGTCCCGATGGCCGCGCACTTCGCCACGACCGGGTACCCGGTCGTACGGGAGCGGGTGAACTTCTGGGCCGACGGCGTTGTCAGTGCCGGGTGACATGCTGACCGTGAAGCCGACTTCCCGTGGCTGCACGGCGCGTTCGCCCCCGCCTCCGGCTTCGCCGCCGTACGCGGGTTGTTCGCCCGGCAGCTCGTCCTGACGGGCGAGGAGGACGGGGAGGGAGCCGACCGCGTGTACGTAACCGGGCGTGGTTCCGGTGGGGCGAGGAGTGACGGCAGTCCGGTGCGCGGCGTTTTCCAAGATCGGCGGGTTCATGCCTCCGACGCGAAATTTCCTTCGTTCGGGGGCAGTTGGCCCTCTTTTCCTCACCGGACGCGGGTGGCGAGCCGATAGTGGAGCCGCCGCCGGGCCAAGGGGCCGGCGGCGTATGTGTGCACCGCACGACCGGAGGGGAAAACACCATGGCCACCACCGAGGCGAACAACCGTGTCGAACTCGTCTTCTCGCTGTTCGACGCGAACGGCAACGGCGTACTGGACCCCGGCGACTTCGAGCTGATGGGCAGGCGCGTCGTCGAGGCCGTGCCCGAGGCCGGGGACGGCGCGAAGCATCGGATGCTCAAGGCCTTCCAGAGCTACTGGGACACCCTGCGCACCGAGCTGGACGCCGACGGTGACGGGCAGGTCAGCCCCGCCGAGTTCAACGCCATCGTGCTCGACCCCCAGCGTTTCGACGTCACCGTCAACGAGTTCGCCGAGGCTCTCGCCGCGCTGGGCGACCCGGACGGCGACGGCTATGTCGAACGCCCCCACTTCGTCGCCCTGATGACCGCCATCGGCTTCCAACGGCCCAACATCGAGGCCCTGTTCGACGCCTTCGAGCCCGTCCACGGCGACCGCGTCCCCGTGGTCACCTGGGCCGACGGCATCCGCGACTACTACCGCCCGGAGAAGTCCGGCATCCCCGGCGACCACCTCACCACGGGCACCGACCAGTGACCCACGACCCGAACGCGCCCGTCATCGGACTGGCCGTGGGCCGGGGCACCGGACCCGAACTCGCGGACGTCTTCGAGCGGGTGCTCGGCGCGCTGACCGCCGGGCATCCGGGCACGGTGACGATCGAGCGCTCCCCACGGCTCTACCACTCCTACCACTCGCTGCGCGCCGAACCCGGCCTCGACCGCGTCCGCGAGCTGACCGCCGCGGACGCGGACCACTACGAGCGGTTCTGCCGCACCCGCGCCGCGCGGGGCACCACGGCGGTCTTCCGGACCGCCGTCAACGCCCAGTCCCTCTACCTCGTCCGCCAACGGCTGCGCGCCGTCAAGGTGGACCTCCTCGGCGCCGACGGCCGCTCCCTGCTGCTGGTGCGGGACCAGGCCCAGGGGTTCTACACCGGCGAGAACCGGCACGCGCCCGGCGAGCTCACCCGCACCATGACCTTCGGCCGGGACATCACCGCGAGCGTGGTCCGCTACGCCCTGCGCCGGGCCCGGCAGGAGTGGCCGGACGGGCGGATCGGCCGCATCGTCATGGCGTACAAGTTCCATCTCCTGGACGGCGCGCTGGACGACTGGGTGAGCGAGCTGGCGGAGGAACTAGGCGTGGAGATCGGCCTGTTCCAGCCGGACACGGTCAACCGCAACCTCATCACCCACGGCCTGCCCGACCGGACGCTGCTGATCGCCGGGAACGAATGGGCCGACATCATGCACGTCATGCTGCTCGACCGGTTCGGCTCCGAGCGGCAGGAGAACCGCTGCACCGAGAACGTCTTCCTCGATCCCGCGCTGGCGGGACTCACCGAGTACCAGACGGTGCACGGCTCCGCCGACGACATCGCCGGGCGGGGCCTCGTCAACCCGGTGGCGACCATCCGCGCGGCCGCGCGCGTCGCCGAGCGACATGCCGGACGCGCCGGGGCGGTGGAGGCCGTGGAGAAGGCGCTGCGGATCCTGGAGGAGCGGGGCGTATCCACGCCCGACCTCGGCGGGCGGCACTCCACCACCGCCGTGGCCGACGCCCTGCTCGACGCCCTGGACGCGCCCGGCGGCTCACCCGCGACCGCCCCGGCCGGCGAATCGTGACCGGGGTGCCGGGGGAGCGGACGGCCCTGGTCGTGGTGGACGTGCAGAACGACTTCTGCACCGGGCCGTCCGCCCTCGCCCGCTTCGGCGGCGACCCCGCCGTCCTGGACGCGGCCGTCTCCGGCACCGTCCGGGCGGTGGCCGCGGCCCGCGCGCGCGACATCGAGGTGATCTTCGTACGGTTCACCGGCGACCCCGAGCACCAGGGCGCCGCCTGGCGCTCGCGGGACCAGGCTCTCGGCAAGCGGCCGAAGTGCCTGGAGGGCTCCTGGGGCGCCGAGTTCCACCGGGTCGCCCCGGCGCCGGGCGAGCGCGTCTTCACCAAACGCGCCCGCTTCGACGCCTTCCTCGGCGAGGGCTTCGAGGACCACCTCGGCGCGCGCGGCATCGGCCACCTGGTCTTCGCCGGGGTGTACGCCGACGTATGCGTGGACACCACCGCCCGCACGGCGTTCCAGAAAGGTTTCCATGTGACCGTCCTGACGGACTGCACCGCGGCCCTGCATCTGCCCTACGACGACGTCCTGAGGTTCATGCGCGTCGTCTACGGCGCCCGGACCACCACCGCCTCCGACCCGGCGGCCTGGACCGCGCCGACGCTCGGGACCGGGGAGGTGCCGTGCATACGGCCGGGGGCCTGACCGCCGGGGTCGCGCGGGGCGTGGGCCGCACCGCCCTGCTGGTGGCCGCGGCCCGTGCGATCGAGACGCATCGCCCCGACGCGCTGGCCCGCGACCCGTTCGCCGAGCACTTCGTGCGCGCGGCGCCGGCCTCCTCGGGCTGGCCGGTGCGTCCGGGACAGGTGCCCGAGGGCGACGCCGACCCGCTGTGGGGCAGACTCGGCCGGTACTTCGCCCTGCGCACCCGCGTCCTGGACGACCATCTGCTGCGCTCGGCCCACTTGGGCGTGCGTCAGGTGGTGCTCCTCGGCGCGGGCCTGGACTGCCGGGCGTACCGGCTGGACTGGCCGCCGGGGTGTGCGGTGTACGAGGTGGACACGGCGGAGGTGCTGGCCTTCAAGCAGACGGTCCTCGACCGGCTGGGGGCCGCCCCCGTGGCCGAGCGCCGTCCGCTCGCGGCCGACCTGCGCGAGGACTGGGCCGACGTCCTGCTGTCCGCGGGCTTCGACCCCGCCGAGCCCACGGCGTGGCTGGCCGAGGGGCTGCTGCTCTATCTGCCGGCGGCGGCCGAACGGCGTCTCGTCGCCACGGTCGACCGGCTCAGCGCGGCGGACAGCACCCTCGCGTACGAGATCAAGGACCTCGTGGAGTCCCCGCAGGTGCGGGCCAGCCCCGTCTACACCGAGACCCGCCGGCGCCTCGGCATCGACCTGCTCGCCCTCTTCGACGCCGAGCCCCGCCCCGACTCGGCCGCCGAACTCGCCTCGCTGGGCTGGACGGCGACGACCCGCACCCCCTACGACTTCACCCGCCGCCACGGCCGCGGCCCGCTGCCGGAACCGAACGACGCCCTGGCCGCCAACCGCTGGATCTTCGCGGCGGCGTCGAGGAACGCGGCGGAACCGGTCCCGGCACCGCGAACGGCCCGACGGGAAGGGAGCGCCGGGGAAGAGGACTCCGGCTCGCACGGGCCGGACGGGGTGGCGTAAGGGGGGGGCGACCAGGCCAAGGGACTTCCACCAGGGCGAATGCCCGCAGGGCCGATGCCGGGTGGAAGCCCCTTGGTGAGCAGCCGGGCGCCCAGGGTCGTCCCGCGTCGTCATTCCGCGTCGGCCGCCAGGCGGGCCTCCGCCGTCGCCAGGATCTCCGTCACCCGGAGGCCGAAGGCCGCGTCGCAGGGGTGGGGGCGGCCGGTCTCGACGCAGGCCAGCAGGGCATCGATGGCCCGGTCGAGGGCGTTGTCCCCGGTGGCGGCCGGCATGGCGGTGACGCCGGACTCGCCGCGGAGCTCGAACTCGACCCCGGCGGCCTCCGGCGGTGCCGTCAAGCTGAGGGTGACGGTGCTGGAGGCTCCGGCCGCGTGGTCGAGGACCAGGTGCACGGTGTCCCCCGGACCATGGCCCGCCGCCACCACACGGGTGACATCGCCGAGGATCGGCAGCAGCACGGACAGCGCGTGCGGGCCCACGTCCCACAGCGCGCCCTTCTCCTGGCGCCACGGAGAGGCCGCGAAGGGGCTGTCGGTGGTGAACACCGCCCCCAGCCACTGCGCCCGCGCCGTGAACCAGCCCGTCACCGCGGCCTGTTCCTCGATCCAGCCCTGCGGTTCCTTCTGGAAGCGCGTGGTGAAGAACACCACCGACGCCACCTGGGCCCGCTCCGCCGCCTCGGCCACGGCACGCGCGTCCGCGACCGACAGCGCGAGCGGCTTGTCCAGGAGCAGCTGCCGCCCGGCCCGCGCCGCCCGCACCGCCAGCGGTGCCTGCACGGACGGCGGCAGGGCGATGGCGACCGCGTCCACGTCGGCCAGCAGCGCGTCCACGTCGGCGTACGGCCTGCCGTCGTACCGCTGCGCGAGCGCGGCGGCCGCCTCGGGGCGGCGGCCCCACACCCCGGCGAACTCCACGCCGGGGTGCCCGGCGAGAGCGGGGGCGTACACCGCCCGCGCCCAGGGGCCCGTACCCAGCAGTCCGATGCGCATATGACGTTCCTCTCGTCGAACCGGTCCCCGCGTCCTCAACGGGCCGCGCCCGGAGCGGCATCGGCACAGCCGTCCTCCGAAAGCCCGTCCCCCGCGAGCCACTGCGCGATGGTGGCGGCGATCGGCTGCCCGGTGTCCATCTCCACGAAACCGAACTGACCGGACTGATTGCACTCCAGGAACCACCAGACGCCGTCCGCGTCCTCCGCGAAGTCGAAGGCACCGTACGCCAGTCCGGCGCCCCGGAGATAGCGCAGGACCCCCTCGGCGGCCCAGGCGGGCACCGCGACGGGCAGCCACGGTGACACGGACGGGGCGAACCGGACGTCCACGTCGTCGGGATGGGCGTCCGGATCGACGGGTTTGCGGGCCGCCAGCAGGGTGCCGCCGACGGCGGTGAGCCGGATGTCGGCCTGCTTCGGCACGCGTTGCTGGAGCAGCGTCGGCCCGTAGGCGACCGCCGTGAAGTCCGCGTCCGGCGCGACCCTGCTGGTCGGCACCGCCCGCGGCGGCTCCTGCGGATGTGCTCCGGAGACCGGCTTGACCACCAGGTCCGGGTGGCGTCCCGCGAACTCCCGCGCCGCCTGCGGGAACGTGGTGATCAGCGTGGCCGGCACGGTGAGGCCGCTGCGCTGGGCGTGCCGCAGCTGCCAGGGCTTGTACCGGGCGCGGCGGGCCGCGTCCGGGTGGTTCATCCAGCGTGCGTCGGTGCAGCGGAGCATGCCGTACAGCGCCTGCGCGGACTCCTCGGTCAGCCAGGCGGACGGCTGGGCGGCGCGCGCGGCCGCCGCGCCGGGCCTGCGCACCCAGACGGAGCGCAGCCCGTCCAGGTCCACCAGGCGCCCGCCGACGGACAGTTGCCCGTGGCAGGCGCCGTGTGCGTACTCGCCCGACAGCGCGACCCCGTCGGTCAGATCGGCGGGGTCGAGCCGGACGACGGGCACTTGGGCCTCGCGGAGGCGGAGGACCACCATGTCCGCCGTCACGTCTTCATCACTGGTCAGGATGAGCACGGTCATCGTCTGCGGATCCGTGGCTCAGTCGTCGAAGTGCGTCTTGGAACCGGCGGTCGAGGTCGTGGTGCCCAGCGCGCGCAGGGTCGCGTGGTCCGTCGCGGCGATCCGCCCGTCCGGGAGGACGTTCAACTGCAGTCCGGAGTCGTACGCGTACGGAACGGTTACTTCCAACTGCACAGCCGGGCGCGCGTAGTTGAGCGTGAACGGTTGCATGGTCTCTCCCTGGTTCGGCTTTCACGTCCTTATACGATTCGAACGGGTGATTGGTTTCCTTACGCTGCGTGACCATGGCGCGGACGGGGGCGTTCCACCGCGCCGCCGGGCGCCGCGCTCACACAGCGAGTGCCCCGCGCGCCACGGACAGTGCCTGCTCCGCGTAGCCGCGTCCGAACAGCACCGCGTGCACGAGCAGCGGAAAGAGCTGATGCACGCCGACGCGCCCGCGCCAGCCGTCGGCGAGCGGCGCCGACTCCTCGTACCCCGCGAGGACGCGTTCGAGATGGGGGCAGCCGAACAGCTGAAGCATCGCCAGATCGGTCTCCCGGTGCCCGCCGTGCGCGGCCGGGTCGATGAGCCGCACCTCACCGTCCGCGCCCCAGAGCACATTGCCGCTCCACAGGTCGCCGTGCAGCCGCGCGGGCGGCTCCCCGGGCCCCGCCAGTTCCGGCAGCCGCGCGCAGACCCGCTCGAACACCGCCGCCTCGCCCGGCCGCAGCACCCCGCGCTCCACCGCCCCGCGCACATACGGCAGCACCCGGTGCTCGGCGTACCAGCCGGACCACTCGGCGCCCTCGGCGTTGCGCATGGGCGCCAGGCCGATGTACGCCTCCTGCGGCCCGCCGGGCGGCGCCGAACCGAACCGGGGCGCGCCGGACGCGTGCAGGGCGGCCAGGGCCTGACCGAAACGGAACGCCGCCTTCGCGTCGGGGTGTCCGGTCGCCACCCGCTCGGTGACCAGCCAGTGCTCGTCGTGCCCGAGCACCGCCGGCACCCGTACGGCGCCCGCCGCGGCCAGCCAGCGCAGCCCCGCCACCTCGGCGCGCACCGCACCGGGGGCGTCGCCGCGCTTGACCATCACCGGTGTGCCGTCGTCCAGCAGTACCTCGGCGGGCGAGCCGGCCGCCCCCCGCGCCGGACCGGCCGGCCCCCCGGTGAGCCGGGACGCCGCCTGCCCAGGATCCTCGTCTCGCGTGACCACGGCTTCAGAGTACGGCGCACAACACCAGGTCAGGAGAGGCTACTTCGACCGTTACTACGACGCTTTTCAGCCGTTCGGCGGGGCCTCGCGCGCGGGCCGGCACCGCGCGGGCGGCGGGAGTGCGCGAAGGGGCCACACGAGGCGCCCGCCGTACCGTCAGCCGCCGGCCGGGGTCGTCCGCGCGGGCAGGCCCACCGGATTGCCGGGCGGCAGCAGATCCGAGTCCCGCACCGCGCGGGCCAGCGGATCCAGCAGGGCGGCGAGGCGGGCGGTGCGCTCCGGGCCGAGGGCACGCCAGGGGCTCTCGGCCGCCGCGTCGGTCAGCGCCTCCACCTCCGCGCGCGCCGCCGCCCCGGCCGGGGTGAGCGAGCCGTCCTCGGCGAGCAGCCCGCGCTCCGTCAGCCGGTCACCGGCCGCCGTCCAGTCGCTCTGCTCCCACTGGCGGGTCTCGCGCAGGAACCCGGCGTCCGACTCGCCGGCCGCCGCCTTGAGCACCATCGCCTCGACCGGCCCGAGCCCCTGGCCCACCAGCACCGCGACATGCCCGTCGCCCCGGTGCTCGCGCAGGGTGGTCAGCGCCTGCCACAGCCGGGCCGTGGCCCGCCGCGGGCGCTCCAGCGCCTGATTGGCGGCGGCCAGCACCCGGCCCGCGGTGTCCGCGGCAGCCGCGGCCTCCCAGGCGAGGTCGGCGGCCTCGGTGAAGTCGGCCGAGCCGGTGACCTCCGGTCCGTACAGCGCGGTCATCGCCGCGTCCATGGCGTCCTCGCGGGCCGCGAGGACCCGCTCGGGAGCCGCGTACCCCCAGGCGTCCGGCAGTGCCCTGGCGACGCGGGCGGGGTGGAAGACGTAGAAGCAGCTCGTCACGACGGCGGGGGAGACCGCGCCGAGCGGGGCGGCGCGCAGCGCGAAGTAGCCCATCCAGTAGCCGCGCAGGCCGAGCGTCCGCGCCGCGTCGTGCGCCTGCGGCGCGAAGTACACCAGGTCGTGCACCGGTTCGTAGCGCTCCCACAGGGCCCGCGCCATCCCGTCCGCCACTGCCGCCTCCCACCGCCTCGGCCGCCGCCGGCCGTGTGCCGTCGTACCGTCCGGCACCAGACTGCGCTATGACGACTGTCATAACAAGGGTGGGTGACGAACCTCTCCCGGCCGCCTCCGGCAGGGTTCGCGGCAGATATCCATTGACCCGGACGAGGGGTCCGGGGCGGGGCGCACTGGGGCAGACGGGTGGGCCGGTGACACGGCTGGGCGGCCCGGATGGTGGGATCCGGGGGCCTCACTGACGGTGGTTCATGTCGGGACCGGGTCCATCCAGCTGATGAGGCGTCCGCTGCCCGGTCACGGCGGAAGGACAACACGATGCGTTCTGCCCGTACCCTCCTGGCCACGGCAGCCGCCGCGGCCGCCCTGGCCTTCGCCACGCCCGGCGCCGCGTTCGCGGTCCCGGCCGGGCACGACTCGGGCCGTGGGGACTCCTCGCACAGCAGTGACTCCGGCGGTGACCACGACAAGGGTTCCGACCGGGACCAAGACAACGGCAGCGGAGGCGGCAACGACCGGGGACACGACCGGCCCCGCGGCGGAATGCACACGGGTGGCGGAGCGCTCGCCACCGTGCTGCGCGCCGACAGCGGCGGCGACGTCCGGTTCGACCCCGAGACGTACAAGGACGACGGCGGCGGCAAGGGCGGCAGCGACGAGGGCGGTGGCGGCGGCCGGGGCAAGGGCGGGGACGACTACAGCGGCGGCGGTCGCGGCAAGGGCGGTGACGACGACAGCGGTGGCGGCGGCCGGAGCAAGGGCGGCGACGACGACAGTGGTGGCGGTGGTCGCGGCAAGGGCGGCGACGACAGCGGCAGCGACTGGGGCGGCGGCTCGGACGGCGGTGGCAAGCCGCGCGGCGGTATGCACACCGGTGGCGGCGCGCTCGCCGGCCCCGGTGTCACCGCGGGCGGCCTCGCGGTCCTCGGCGTCGGCGCGGCGGGCATGTACGCCCTGCGCCGCAAGAAGGCCGCGCAGCCGGCTGCCTGACCCGGCTGCGGACGCCGCCGGCGCGCCGACGGCGCCCGGCGGCGTGTGCCCCTCGCGGGGCGGGCGGGACCCCCGCCGTCACGACCCATCCCCGTACCGCCGTGTCCCAGTGAGGTGATGTCCGATGGCAGCGGATCCGTCCTCCGCGCAGCCCCCCGAACCGGAGCCGGACGCGCCAGGTGCCGCTCGCGGCGGGCGGCTGGTGCTCTGGGGGGTGGCGCTCCTCTTCCTCGCCGTCAGCATGTTCGGCGGGCACCACGGGTCGCTCCCGGCGCCGCGGGCGACCCCGGCCTCCGGGGCCAGCTCCACCGGGCGGCCCCCGGCGGCCGTCGGGCTGCCCCGGTCGGAGCCGACCCGGCTGGTCATCCCGAAGATCGGCGTCGACGCCCCCTTCACCCAGCTGACGCTCGCCCCCACGGGGCAGCTGGAGCCGCCGCCCGCGGCGGACACCAATCTGGTCGGCTGGTACGCCAAGGGCGCCGCGCCCGGCGAGAAGGGCACCGCCATCATCGCCGGGCACGTGGACACGAAGGTCTCCGCGGCCGTCTTCGTCAACCTCGACCAGCTGGACACCGGCGACCGCTTCTCCGTGGAGCGGGCCGACGGACGGACCGCGAACTTCGTGGTGGACAGCGCCGAGACCTTCGCCAAGGACGACTTCCCGAGCGACCGCGTCTACGCCGACACACCCCGCCCCGAGGCCCGCCTCATCACCTGCGCGGGCGACTACGACCACACGGCGAAGGACTACACCGACAACCTGGTGGTCTTCGCCCACCTCGCCCCATAGCCCCACGCCGCCACCTCACAACCGGCGGCGGCCCAGTTCCCCCAGGGGCGCGGGGAACTGCGCGATCGGCCACGACGTGGCCGCAGGTGCAAACGGGCCGCTGCAAACCTGATCGACGGCACCTCGCAGCCGAGGGCGCGGCAGTTCCCTCGGGGGCGCGGGGAACTGCGCGATCAGCTACGACGTGGCCGCAGCTGCCGACGGGCCGCTGCAAACCTGATCGACGGCACCTCGCAGCTGACAGCGCGGCAGTCCCCCAGGGGCGCGGGGAACTGCGCGATCGGCCACGATGTGGCCGCAGGTGCAAACGGACCGCTTCCGGACGGCGTTTGACTGTCGGCCCGCTCAATCCACGTCGGCGAACGCGCCCCCCGCGCCGAAGGCCAGCCCAGCGAACCGCTCGCCGATCCTGCGGTGCGCCGCCGTGTCCGGGTGGAGCCCGTCCGGCAACGGCAGCTCGGCGAAGTCGGCCTCGCCGTACAGCTCGCGCCCGTCGAGGTGGAACAGCCTGTCGTCCTCGGCCGACCGCTCCCGCACGATGCGCGCCAGCTCCGCCCGGATCACCCCGAGCGTGAGCTTGCCGGCCGCCGTCTCCGCCGGGTCCCCGGCCGCCCGGAAGGCGAGCCGGCCCTCGCCGAGCGCGGCGAGATCCCAGGCGGTCGGCCCCGGCGTGTCCTCGTGCATCGGGCACAGCACCGGCGAGACGACGAGCAGCGGGGTGTCCGGGTGCCCCTCCCGGATCGTGTCCAGGAACCCGTGCACCGCGGGCCCGAAGGCACGCAGCCGCATCAGGTCGCTGTTGACGACGTTGATGCCGAGCTTGACGCTGATCAGGTCGGCCGGCGTGTCCCGCAGCGCGCGTGCGGTGAACGGGTCGAGCAGCGCGCTGCCCCCGAGACCCAGGTTGACCAGCTCGACCCCGCCGAGCGCGGCGGCCAGCGCCGGCCAGGTGGCCGTGGGGCTCGCGGCGTCGGAACCGTGGCTGATCGAACTGCCGTGGTGCAGCCACATCCTGCGGCCCCGGTCCGGTACGGCCGTCACCGGGGCGTCCGTGCGCAGCGCCACCAGCTCGGTCCGCTCGTTGTGCGGCAGCCAGATTTCCACGCCCTTCGGCGTGTCCGGCAGCCCGGTGAACCGTACGGTCGCGACCGGGCCCGGCGTGTGCTCCGTACGCCCCGTGGCTATGTCGATGGTGAGCGTGTCGCCCCCGGCCGCGGTGGCGCTGCCCGCCAAACGCCCGTCCACCAGCAGGTCGTACACCCCCTCGGGGCGCGGGGGAGCGCCGAGGTAGACCCGTTTGGTCGGCAGGGTGTCCAGCTCGACGGTGGTGGCGCGGGTGCGGAACACCAGCCGTACGCCCGCGGGCTGGGACTCGGCCAGGGCGAGCTGGGGGTCGGCGCACTGGGCGCGGGCCCGCGCGGGCAGCCGGTGCGGCAGCAGTCCCCGCTCGGTGCGCTCCAGGTCGAGGGCGCCGCGTACGAGGTCGGCGGTGAGGGCGGTGGTGTGCGTCATGTCGGCCTGTGTTTCGTAGGAGGAAGTCGGCTCAGCGGGCGGGCCAGTCGCGCAGCAGGGAGTCCAGGGCGTCCACGATCCGCGTCCAGGACTCCTGGGAGTCGGGGGCGCTGTGCGCGAAACCGCCGGCCGTCTCCAGGCTGACGTAGCCGTGGAACACGCTGCCCAGCAGGCGCACCGCGTGGGTCTGCTCGGGCTCGGGCAGGTCGTAGCCGCGCAGGATCGCGCGGGTCAGCTGGGCGTGCCGGGGGCCCGCGCTCGCGGCGGCGGTCTCGGGGTCCAGCGGGTACCGGGCCGCCGTGTAGCGGCCGGGGTGGGCGAGGGCGTAGTCGCGGTAGACGTCCGCGAAGGCGCCGAGCGCGTCCTTGCCGGACCGTCCGGCGAGCGCCTCGGCGGCGCGGTCGGCCAGCTCCGCGAGGGCGAGCAGCGCGATCCGGGTCTTGAGGTCCCGCGAACTCTCCAGGTGCGAGTACAGGCTCGCCGCCTTGACGTCGAACCGCCGGGCCAGCGCCGACACCGTCACCTGCTCGAAGCCCACCTCGTCGGCCAGCTCCGCGCCGGCCCGGACCAGCCGCTCCGTGGTCAGCCCCGCACGCACCATCGGCTTCCTCCCTCTTTCCGATGGTGATTATGCAGCTTCCTATAGGGTGTAGGCAAACCTCTAATCCAGTAAGGAACCTCGGACCGGCCGGGGAACGCGAACGGCCGCCGACCGGAAGACTCCGGTCGGCGGCCGCGAAGGCGCCGGGGCGCCAGAGGCTGGGGCTGGTGCGGTCAGACCGCCGTCGCCGGGTACGTCGGGTACTCCACGCCCGACACGTACTGCACGACGCGGACGACCTGGCAGGAGTAGCCGAACTCGTTGTCGTACCAGAGGTAGAGGATCGCGTTGTCGCCGTCGACCTTCAGCGCGCCGGCGTCCACGATCGAGGCGTGGCGCGAGCCGATGAAGTCGCTGGAGACCGCGTCGGGCGCCGTGGTGAAGTCGATCTGGCGCTTGAGCGGCGAGGTCAGCGAGACGTCGCGCAGGTAGTCGTGGACCTCCTCGCGGCTGGTCGCGCGGGCCAGCTGGAGGTTGAGGATCGCGATCGAGACGTCCGGCACCGGGACGCGGATCGAGCTGCCGGAGATCGGCGCCTTGAGGTCGGGCAGCGCCTTCGCCACCGCGGAGGCGGCACCGGTCTCGGTGATCACCATGTTCAGCGGCGCGGAGCGGCCGCGGCGCTCGGCCTTGTGGTAATTGTCCAGCAGGTTCTGGTCGTTGGTGAACGAGTGGACCGTCTCCACGTGGCCGCGCAGCACGCCGTACTCGTCGTCCATGGCCTTCAGCGGCGGGACGATCGCGTTGGTGGTGCAGGAGGCGCAGGACAGGATCTGCTCGTCCGGCTTGATGGTGTCGTGGTTGACGCCGTGCACGATGTTCGGGACGTCGCCCTTGCCGGGCGCGGTCAGCACGACCTTGTCGATGCCGGGGCGCAGGTGCTTGGACAGGCCCTCGCGGTCCCGCCACTTGCCGGTGTTGTCGATAAGGATGGCGTCGCGGATGCCGTACTCGGTGTAGTCCACGTGCGACGGGTCGTCGGCGTAGATCACCTTGATGGCGTTGCCGTTGGCGACGATCGTGCTGTTGTCCTCGTCCACCGTGATGGTGCCCTGGAACTGGCCGTGGATCGAGTCGCGCCGCAGCAGCGAGGCGCGCTTGACGATGTCCTGGGCGCCGCCGCCGCGCACCACGATGGCCCGCAGGCGCAGCCCGTTGCCGGAGCCGGCCTTCTCGATCAGCAGCCGGGCCACGAGCCGGCCGATGCGGCCGAAGCCGTACAGCACCACATCGCGCGGCTCGCGCCGCTCGATCTTGTCGGCGCCGGTGGCACCGGCGACCGCCTCGGCGGTGAACTCCTCGACGCTCAGGCCGCGTTCGTCGGCCTGGTGGAGGGTGGCGAGCATGCCCAGGTCGATCTGGGAGGGGCCGAGGTCCAGGGTGGTCAGGGCCTTCAGGAAGGGCATCGTCTCGGTGACGGACAGCTCCTGGCCGGCGATCTGCCGGGCGAAGCGGTGCGTCTTGAGGATGCTGACCACCGACTTGTTCACCAGGGAGCGGCTGTGCAGCAGGACGGTCACGTCCCGCTCGCGGTGCAGCTTCCCGATGAGCGGGATCATCGACTCCGCGATCTCCTCGCGGTTCTTCCAGTTGGTGAACGAGTCGTCGTTGACAGTCACAGGTCCGGTCCATCTTTCGAGCTAGGCAGCGCTCATATGATAACCACACCCTACGGGGCCCCTTTTGGGGGCCCGTACGGGGGTCCCCGAAGACGAGTTCGAGCCGCCGGGGGAACGGACTGTAAGGGAATTACACCCATTCCTTGACCAATTCCTGATTCAGGGTGGAAGTGCGTAAGAAACCCGAGTCGTGGTTTGCACGTCTTACCCGGCGTGCCCAAGGTCAAAAGCGTGAGCACCTCCTCCGTTCCCCGGCCCGAACCGGCCGCCCCGTCCCGCCCCGCAGGCCGCTTCGACCTGCCCCGGATCGCCCGCCGCGGCATCCCCGAAGGGGCGGTCCCGGCCCTCGTGTTGTTCGCCTGCGTCCGGTTCGCCGGGATCCTCGCGGTGATCCTCACCAACGCCCTGCGCGGGCACCCGCTGGTCAGGACCCTCGCCCACTCCTGGGACTCCCGCTGGTACCTGCACATCGCCGCCCACGGCTACGGCCACAAGATGTGGATCACCCCGCAGGGCGCCGTCCAGACCGACTGGGCGTTCTTCCCGCTCTACCCGGCGCTCATCCGAGCGCTCACCACCGTGCTGCCGCTCACTCCGGGCCAGGCCGCGCTACTCATCTCCTGGCTCGCCGCGGGCGTGGCCGCCTACGGCGTCTACGCCATCGGACATCTGCTCCACGGCCGGGGCGTGGCCACCGCGCTGGTCGGTCTGTGGGCGGTCATGCCGCACGCCGTCGAGCTGACCATCGCCTACACCGAGTCGCTGTTCGCCGCCCTCGCCATCTGGTCCCTGTACAGCGTGCTCAAGCGCCGCTGGCTGTGGGCCGGGGCGCTGGCCGCGCTCGCGGGCCTCGCCCGGCCCAGCGGCTTCGCGGTGGCCGGCGCGGTCGCCCTCGCCGCGGTGTACGAGGTGTGGCGCGCCCGCGGCCGGGTCTCCTGGCGGGTATGGGCCGGCGCCGTCCTCGCCCCACTGGGCTTCCTCGGCTATGTGCTGTGGGTCGGCACCCAGGTCGGCAACCTGTTCGGCGGCTACTTCAAGGTGCAGAGCGCCTGGGACTCCCGCTTCGACTTCGGCGTCGGCGCGGCCCGCTTCGTCAAGGCCCTGCTGCTGCACGGCGGCGGCGTCGTCTACACCGTCGCGCTGCTGGTCGTGGCCGCCGGAGTGCTGCTGTTCGCGCTGCTGTGCCTGGAGCGCGCCCCGCTGGTCCTGGTCGTCTTCGCCGGGGTGCTGATCCTGCTCGTGCTCGGCGGCTCGGGATCCTTCTCCTCCAAGCCCCGCTTCCTGCTCCCGGCCTTCCCGCTGCTCATCCCCATGGCCCGCGCCCTCGCCCGGTCCTGGCGGGCACGACCGGTCCAGGCGGTCCTCGTCTACGGCGCGCTCACCCTGGTGTCCCTGTCCTTCGGCGCCTACGTCACGGCGGTGGCCCACTCCCCGCTGTGAGCGCCCGGACCCGGTGAGGAGTCCGTAAGAAGCCGATCACCCTTTACGGCCCGTGCGAAGGCCGGGAAACGGGGTAGTCGAGGGGACGCCCGAGGAAAGGACCGTCATGACGACCTACCTGATCAGCGTCCCCGGCACCTTCACCACCGGGGTCGGCGCGGACACCCGGACCCGGCTGACCCGAGCGCTGCGCCCCGTGGACCCGCACGGCACCCGGATGGGCAGCAGCGAGGACCTGGACGTGCTCAACGTCAACGACGACAACACCTTCACCCTCCGTCTGACCGTCGAGGCCGACACCGGCCCGCATGCCGAGGAGGAGGCCCGCCGGCTCGCGGACTCCGCGCTGCGCGGCGCGGGCCTGGACGAACGCAGCGCGCCGCTGGGGCCCGCGGTGATCACCGGAATCGACTCCGACACCCACTGAGCGGCCAGCCCGTCGGCCTGAGCGGTCCGCTCGCCGGGCCTTGAGGGGTCTGCCCGCCGGGCCGCGCCGAGTTGGGGTAAACCAGGTAAAATCGAGTCGTTTGCCAATAATCCGGGCAGCCGTGGTTCGGGCAGCCGTCCTCCCCGGAGGCGGCCGTCCGGGTGGGCACCCTCCGCCGGAAGTGAGCCGATGCCCCGCAAGCGTTCCACCGACGACGGCGACGCACTGCTGGCCAGACTCGGTTCGCTCACCGCCCAGGCGCGCGAGCGGGCGGAACTCCAGCGCACCCAGGTCGAGCTGGCCATCGCCCTGCAGCGCGGCATGCTGCCGCGGGACCTGCCCGGCGCCCCCGGACTGCACCTGGCGGTCCGCTACGCGCCCGCCTGCTACGGCCTCAACGTGGGCGGCGACTGGTACGACGCCTTTCCGCTGCCCGACGGCCGGATCGGGCTGGCCATCGGGGACGTACAGGGGCACAACATCGAGGCCGCCGCCTTCATGGGCCAGGTCCGGGCCGGGCTGCGCGCCCTCGCCTTCGCCACCGGCGAGCCCGGCGAACTGCTCGCCCGCACCAACGACCTGCTGCTCTCCCTCGGCAGCGAACTCTTCGCCACCTGCACCTTCATGCGGCTCGACCCGGCCAGCGGCGCGATGGAGAGCGCCCGCGCCGGCCACATCCCCTTCGTGTGGGCCACCGCGGACGGCAGGTCCGGCGTCGCCGACGACGAGTGCGGGCCGCCGCTCGGCATCCAGCGGGGCGTCGAGTACCCGGTGACCCGGCACCGGCTGACCACCGGCGGGCTGTTCGTGCTGCTCACCGACGGCGTGGTGGAGGGCCCCTCGCTCGACGTCGAGGACGGCCTGGAGCAGGTGACCCGGCTGGCGGGCATAGCCGCCGTCGCGGGCCTGGAGAGCCATGCGCTGGCCGCCGCCGTGATCAAGGGCGCCGAGAGCGTCGGACACGAGGACGACGCCGCCGTACTCGTCGTCGGACTCGACGGGCCCCGGCGCCCGTAGGTTCCCATTCAGCCAGAGGGCCGGACCCGGCCGCTCTCGCCTCGCCGGGACGCGCCGGGCGGTGTGAGATGGCTGCTGTGGTGGGTAACGCGGAACTGCGCCGGCCGGGCGGCTATGCCGTCCAGGTGCTGGCCGTCGCCGCCCTCTACTACGGCTCCGCCCGCCTCGGTCTGCTGCGCGAGCTGACCGTGGGGAGCGCTGTCTTCACCCCGATCTATCCGCCGACCGGCGTCGCCGTCGCCGCCCTGCTGATCCTCGGCATCGGCTGCTGGCCCGGCATCACCCTCGGCGCCCTTACCCTCATCCTGACCATCTCGCCGCCCGGCCCCGATCTGGTCGGCATCCTCTTCGGCAACACCGCCGCCCCCGTGTGCGCGGCGATCCTGCTGCACCTGGCGCGCTTCCGCCCCGACCTCAGCCGGTTCCGGGACGGCCTCGCCCTGGTGTTCCTCGGCGCGCTGGCCGCCATGACGGTCAGCGCGACCGTCGGCGTGGGCATGCTCGTGCTCGCCGACAAGCTGGCCGCACACGCCTTCTGGCCGGTGTGGCTCGCCTGGTGGGTCGGCGACGCGATGGGCGTCCTGCTGGTCACCCCGCTGCTGCTGATGCTGCGCGGGCTGCGCCGACCGCTGTCCCTGGGCCGGTGGCGGGAGGCGACCGCGCTCGCCGTCATCACCTGTGTGCTCGTCCCGGTGGCCACCTACAGCTCGATCAGCCTGCTCTTCCTGGTCTACCCGCTGATCATCTGGGCCGCCCTGCGCTTCCAGCTCGCGGGCGCCGTGCTGTGCGCGCTGTTCACCTCCGTGATGGCCACCATCGCCGCCACGGACGCGAGCGGCGCGTTCCGGGGGCTGACCCCGGTCGAGAACATGGCCAAGCTCCAGGCGTTCAACGGGACGATGGCGCTCACCGCGCTGCTGATGGCCGCACTGATCACCGAGCAGCGCAACACGCGCCGCTCGGTGGAGCAGGCATGCCAGGAACTGGTGCAGGTCCTCGAACACCTGACCGCAGGCGACCTGCCGCTGCCCCGGCCGCAGACGGACGCCGAAGGTACGGAAGGCAGGGACGGCGGCGACGGCTCCTGAGGCGGGCCCTCGTCGAACCGGTGAAGGCACGCCAGAGGCATGCCACTGGGGCAGGTCGGCCGGTCAGTGCGGCTTCCGCTCGCCGCCCCGCTCCTCGGAGCCCCTGCTCCTGGAGCTGCGCTCGGCGATGTCGCGGGGTGTGGGCGTCGGCGTCGGCGAGTTGCCGGCCGACTCGGCCGCACGTCGGCGCTCCGTCTCGTTGCGGCGGTTCGCGGCCCGCTGCTCCTGTCGGCCCTGAGGCTGGTCATCACGTGCGTTCATACGGCGCCGGGTACCCCCGCCCCGGCCACCGCAACGTCCTCCCGGCGTGTCGGACGGCCGTGCCGGGGCACTGGGAGACGATGGACGGACCCCGCCAGGGGCGGCGCGGGCCGGACCGCAGGGAAAGGGCGGCAAGGGCGGCATGGAACAGCGGGTGACCCCGCGGGCGGCGGGCGCGGGCGGCGACCCGGCCGGCGCGGGACAGGGGGCGGGCGTGGCCGAGGGGACGACGGGCAGGGCTGGTACGGCCGGTACGACCGACGCGGCCGCTACGACGCCCCCTGCCGCCCGGAACCCCGGCACCCGCGGCCCCGGCGACCGCACCCCAGACGCCCGCCGCCGTATCCCCCGTACCGACGCCCTGCTGCGCGACCCCCGGCTGGCCGAGGCCGCGGACCGGCTCGGGGCCGGGGTCGTCAAGGACGCCGTACGGCAGGCGCAGCAGCGGGCCAGGGACGGGGAGGTGGCGCCCGAGCAGGTGCCGGAGACGGTCCTCGGCCTGCTCCCCGACGCCGCGAGCGGACTGCGGCCGGTGCTCAACGCCACCGGCGTGCTGCTCCACACCAACCTCGGCCGCGCCCCCCTCTCGGACGCCGCCCGGCGGGCCGTGACCGAGGCCGCGGGGCCCACCGACGTGGAGCTGGACCTGGTGACCGGCGCTCGGGCCCGCCGGGGCCGCTCCGCCCTCGCCGCGCTGCGCGCGCGGGTGCCCGCCGCCGGGGACGTCCATGTCGTCAACAACGGCGCCGCCGCCCTGGTCCTCGCCGCCACCGCGCTCGCGGCGGGCAAGGAGATCGTCGTCAGCCGGGGCGAGATGGTGGAGATCGGCGACGGCTTCCGGCTGCCCGACCTGCTCGTCTCCACCGGCGCGCGGCTGCGCGAGGTGGGCACGACGAACCGGACCACCGCCGCCGACTACGCCGAGGTGATCGGACCGGAGACCGGATTCGTGCTGAAGGTGCACCCGTCCAACTTCCGCGTCACCGGCTTCACCCGTGCGGCCCAGGCCGGGGAACTCGCCGCCCTGGGCGTCCCGCTCGTCGTGGACATCGGCTCCGGACTGCTCGCCCCGCAGCCGGGCCTGCCCGAGGAACCCGACGCCGACACCCAGCTGCGCGCGGGCGCCGCCCTCGTCACCGCGAGCGGCGACAAGCTGCTCGGCGGACCCCAGTGCGGGCTGCTGCTCGGCGACCGCGACCTGGTGCGCGCCCTCGCCCGGCATCCGCTGGCCCGCGCCCTGCGCGTGGACAAGCTGACCCTGGCCGCCCTGGAGGCCACCCTCACCGGACCGCCCACGCCCACCGCCCGTGCCCTGACCGCCGACCCCGCCGCCCTCAGGGACCGTGCCGACCGGCTCGCCGCCGAGCTGGGCGCCCACGGGATCGACGCCCGCGCCGTGGAGAGCACCGCCACGGTCGGCGGGGGAGGGGCGCCCGGCGTCGGGCTGCCCAGCGCGGCGCTGTCCCTGCCCGGGCCGTACGCCGCCGCGCTGCGCACCGGCCGCACCCCGGTGGTCGGACGCCTGGAGGCCGGGCGCTGCCTGCTGGACCTGCGCGCCGTGCCCCCGGAGGACGACGAACGGCTCGCGGCGGCCGTGCGCGCGGTGCGCACGAGCGACGGTCCGGGCACCGGGAAGGGGCGGGTGTGATGCGGGTCCTCGCCACCGCCGGGCATGTCGACCACGGAAAGTCCGCCCTGGTCAGGGCGCTCACCGGAATGGAACCCGACCGGTACGAGGAGGAGCGCCGCCGGGGCCTCACCCTCGACCTGGGCTTCGTGTGGACGCGGCTCGACGCGCTCGGCGACGACCTCGCCTTCGTGGACGTGCCCGGCCACGAGCGTTTCGTGCCGACCATGCTCGCGGGGGCCGGGCCGGTGCCCGCCGTGCTGTTCGTGGTCGCCGCCGACCAGGGCTGGCAGCCCCAGTCCCAGGAGCACCTCGCCGTCCTCGACGCGCTCGGCGTCCGGCACGCCGTCCTCGCGGTGACCCGCAGCGACCTCGCGGACCCCGAACCGGTGCGCGCCGACGCCGTGCAGCGGCTCGCACGGACCTCCCTCGGCAAGGTCGCCTCGGTCGCGGTGAGCGCCGTCACCGGCATGGGACTTGACGCGCTGCGCGCCGAACTCGCCGCGCTGGCAGGCGAGTTGCCCGATCCCGATCCGGACGCCGACGTACGGCTGTGGCTGGACCGGGCGTTCACCGTGCGCGGGCACGGCACCGTGGTGACCGGCACGCTCGGCGCGGGCACCCTGCGCGTCGGCGACCGGCTGGTGACCGGGGACGGCTCGGCGGTGCTGCGGGTGCGCGGCCTCCAGAGCCTGCACGAGGACCGGGCGGCCGTCGCCGGGGTGGCCCGCATCGCGGTCAATGTGCACGGGCAGGGGGACGCGGAGCTGCGCCGGGGCCAGGTGCTGCTGAGCCCCGGCCGCTGGCGGGCCACCGGGGTGATCGACGTCCGGGTGACCGGCGAGCCGGTGGCCGGGCTGCCCCGCCAGGTCACCCTGCACATCGGGACCGCCGCCGTGCCGGTGACCGTCCGCCCGCTCGGCCCCGACACCGCCCGGCTCACCCTCGCCCGCGCCCTGCCGCTGCGCGTCGGGGACCGCGCGGTGCTGCGCGAACCGGGCGGCGGCCGCCCGCCCCAGGGGGTCACGGTCCTCGACGTACGACCGCCCCGGCTGACCCTGCGCGGCGCCGGCCGGGCCCGCGCGGCCGAACTCGCCACCCTGACCGGCCGCCCCGACGGCGCCGCCGAACTGCGCCGCAGAAGGCTGATCCGCCGCGCCGACCTCACCGCCATGGGCGTCCCGGCCCCCGCCGACCCCGTCGCGGGCGACTGGCTGGCCGACCCCGCGTACTGGACCGCACTCGGCGACCGCCTCGCCGCCGAGGTGGAACGGCACGCCCGCACCCACCCGTTGGACCCCGGCCTGCCCACCGAGGCCGCCCGCCGGCTGCTCGGCCTGCCCGACCGCGCCCTCGTCGACGCGCTGGCCGAGGCGGCGCCCCGACTCCGCGCGGAACAAGGCAAGTTGTACGCCGCCCACGCCTGTCGGCCGGGCCTCCCCCCGGCCGTGGACGCCGTACGCCGGGACCTGGCACAGGCGCCGTTCCGCGCGCCCGAGGCGGGCCGGCTCGCTGAAATCGGCCTCGACCGCAGGACACTGGCCGCCGCCGTGAACGCCGGGGCGCTGCTGCGGATCGCCGACGGGATCGTGCTGCTGCCCGGCGCCGACGCCGAGGCCGCCGCCGTGCTGCGCACCCTGCCCCAGCCCTTCACCCTCAGCGAGGCCCGCCGCGCCCTGGACACCACCCGCCGGGTCGCCGTACCGCTGCTGGAATTCCTGGACGCCCGAGGCCATACGGAACGCGTCGACGACCAGCACCGGCGCTGCCGCACGGCGCCGGAAAGCGGCGGCGCGGACGGACGGCGGCCGGACGACCCGGCACGGAGGCTGGACGATCCGGTACGGCTGCCGGACGGCCCGGCACGGAGGCCGAGGGAGGCGCGTTCGGCCGGCGTGCGGCCGCGGAGCCCATCGGCAGGGGGAGGGAGCGGAGGCGGACGGGAATCGAACCCGCCTGCCCGAGATCCTCGGGCACCTCGGTTTTGAAGACCGGGAGGGCCACCAGGCACCCACACGCCTCCACCGCTCGTCAGGCTAGTGCCCCAGGAGACCAGGATGACACCGACCCGCCAAGCGACCGTCCGACTCACGCAGTTCGCCCACGGCGGCGGCTGCGCCTGCAAGATCCCGCCCGGTGAGCTGGAGGAAGTGGTCAGCGGGCTGACCGTGCCCGCGCTCGCCGGGGGCGACACCCCCCTGCTGGTCGGCCTCGCCACCGGCGACGACGCGGCCGTCGTCACCCTGCCCGGACAGCCCGGCACGGCCATGGTGTGCACGGCCGACTTCTTCACCCCGGTGGTGGACGACGCCTACGACTGGGGGCGCATCGCCGCCGCCAACGCGCTGTCCGACGTGTACGCGATGGGCGGCCGGCCGGTGCTCGCCGTCAACCTGCTGGCCTGGCCGCGCGACCGGCTCCCCTTCGAGCTGGCCCGAGAGGTGCTGCGCGGCGGCCTCGACATCGCCACCGAGGCCGGCTGCCACGTCGGCGGCGGGCACAGCGTGGACGACCCGGAGCCCAAGTACGGCATGGCCGTCACCGGCGTCGCCGACCCCGAGCGGCTGCTGCGCAACGACACCGGACGCCCCGGACTGCCGCTGTCCCTGACCAAGCCGCTCGGCCTCGGGGTGCTCAACAACCGGCACAAGGTCACCGGCGAACGCTTCGAACAGGCCGTCGCCACCATGACCGCGCTCAACCGCGCGGCGTCCGAGGCCGCGCTCGCCGCCGGGGCCACCTGCGCCACCGATGTCACCGGGTTCGGCCTCCTCGGCCATCTGCACAAGCTGGCCAAGGCGTCCGGAGTGACCGCCGTGCTCGACACCGCCGCCGTGCCCTACCTGGACGGCGCCCGCGAGGCCGTACGCGACGGCTACGTCAGCGGCGGCACCCGGCGCAACCTCGAATGGGTCGCCCCCTGCACCGGGTTCGGCACCACCGACGCCGACACCCGGCTGCTGCTGGCCGACGCCCAGACCTCCGGCGGACTGCTGGTCGCGGGCGAGGTGCCGGGCGCGCCGGTGGTGGGGGAGCTGGTCCCGTACGACGGCTCCCACACCGTCGTCCTCGAATAGCCGGGCGGCGCCAGGGACTTACGGCTCCGTCCCGGTGTGCGCGTCGATGCCGGCCCGTGCCCGGTAGGCCCGCACCAGCTCCGTGGCCGCCGGGCCGCGCGGCCTGCGCCCTGGCCGGATGTCCACCGCGAACGCCTTGGCCTCCTGGATGTGCGTGTTGGGGTCGAGGGACAGGTGCAGCAGCTCGTTGGCCGCGTCGCCGGTGGTGTAGCCGTTGGGGCCCCAGTGGTAGGGCAGGCCCACCTGGTGCAGCCGGCGGCCGTGCACGGTCAGCGGGGCCATCCGGTCGGTGACCAGCACCCGCGCCTCGATCACCCCGCGCGCGCTGACGATCGTCGCCCAGCCGGTGTGCTCCAGATCCCGCTCGGCGGCCAGCTCCGGGGAGACCTCGCAGAAGAACTCCGGCTGGAGCTCGGCCAGATAGGGCTGCCAGCGGGACATGCCGCCCGCCGTGTGGTGCTCGGTGAGCCGGTAGGTCGTCGCCACGTACGGGTAGACCCGCGCGCCGCGTTCGTCCCCGCTCGGCTGGTAGCGGTTGTCGGGCACGGCGGGGATCAACTGCCGTACGGGGTTGCGCTGCTGGTCGTAGAGCAGGTTCGGGAACGGCGAGTCCTGGGGCTCGTAGTGCGTGGGCAGCGGCCCGTCCGTGAGCCCGGACGGCACGTACAGCCACGCCTTGCCGTCGGCCTGCATGATGAACGGGTCCCGGCCGGTCAGCGCCGCGGGCCCGGTCGCGTCCTCGTCCGGCTCGTAGTCCGGCGCCTTGTCCTTCTTGAAGTCGGGGACGTCGTGCCCGGCCCACTCGCCCTTGTCCGCGTCCCACCACACCAGCGCCTTGCGCTCGCTCCACGGCCTGCCCTCGGGGTCGGCGGAGGCGCGGTTGTACAGCACCCGGCGGTTGGCGGGCCACGCCCACGCCCACTCGGCCGCCACCCAGTCCTGCTCCCGGCCGGGCTTGCGGCGCGCGGCCTGGTTGACGCCGTCGGCGCGCACCCCGCAGTAGATCCAGCAGCCGCAGGAGGTGGAGCCGTCGGGCTTGAGCTGCTCGTACGAGGAGAGCGGATTGCCGTCGGCGTCGTGGCCGTTGATCTCGGCGAGCACCGCCTCCGCGTCCGGCTCGGCCAGCGGGCCCTTCGTCGGATAGTCCCAGGCGAGGTCCAGCACAGGCCGGTCCATCTCGTCGGCCGACCCGGCGAGCTTCTCCCGGATGATCCGCCCCAGGTGGAAGGTGAACCACAGGTCGCTGCGCGCCTCGCCGGGCGGCTCGACGGCCTGGTGGTGCCACTGGAGCAGCCGCTGGGTGTTGGTGAAACTGCCGTCCTTCTCGGTGTGCGCGGCGGCCGGCAGGAAGAACACCTCGGTGCCGATGTCCTCCGTGCGCAGCTCCCCGGTCTCGATCTCCGGGCCGTCCTTCCACCAGGTCGCCGACTCGATCAGGGAGAAGTCGCGCACCACCAGCCAGTCGAGGTTCGCCATGCCGAGCCGCATCAGCTTGGCGTTGGCGTTGCCCACCGCGGGGTTCTCGCCCATCAGGAAGTAGCCCTTGCAGGTGCCTTCCAGCTGGGCCATCGTCGTCTCGTACGTCGAGTGCGAACCGGTCAGCCGGGGCAGGTAGTCGAAGCAGAAGTCGTTCTCCTCCGTCGCCGCGTCGCCCCAGTACGCCTTGAGCAGGCTCACCAGGTACGCGCGCATGTTGCCCCAGTAGCCCTTGTGCGCCGCCTCCGCCTCGACGAACGCGGCCAGATCCTGGTTCTGGTGCGCGTGCGGCATCGGGATGTAGCCCGGCAGCAGGTTGAACAGCGTCGGGATGTCCGTGGAGCCCTGGATGGAGGCGTGCCCGCGCAGCGCGAGGATGCCGCCGCCCGGTCGGCCGATGTTGCCGAGGAGCAGCTGGAGGATGCAGGCCGTGCGGATGTACTGCACGCCCACCGTGTGCTGGGTCCAGCCCACCGCGTAGGCGAAGGCCGTCGTCCGCTCCCGCCCGGAGTTCTCCGTGACCAGCTCGCACACCTGCCGGAACAGGTCCCGCGGCACCCCGCACACCTGCTCCACCATCTCCGGGGTGTAGCGGGCGAAGTGCCGCTTGAGCACCTGGAAGACACAGCGCGGATGCGTCAGCGTCTCGTCCCGCTCCGGCTCGCCCTCGCCGATCACCGCACCGCCGGAGCCGTGCGCCTCGCCGCGCGCCGCCTCGGTCACCGAACTGCCGCCGCGGGTGCGCTCGTCGTACTCCTGGTCGCGTTCGCCGGAGGCCGCCTGCACCTGTGAACCCTCGTACTGCCAGCTGGTGTTGTCGTACGAGCGGGTCTCGCTGTTCAGGCCGGAGAAGACGCCGGCGAGGTCCTCGGTGTCACAGAAGTCCTCGCGCAGGATCATCGGCGCGTTGGTGTACGCCACGATGTAGTCGCGGAAGTACTTCCCCTGCTCCAGCACGTAGTTGACGATCGCGCCGAGGAAGGCGATGTCCGAGCCCGCGCGCAGCGGCACGTGCAGATCGGCGAGCGCGCTGGTGCGGGTGAACCGCGGGTCGACATGGATCACCTTCGCGCCCCGCGCCTTGGCCTCCATCACCCACTGGAACCCGACCGGATGGCACTCGGCCATGTTCGAGCCCTCGATGACGATGCAGTCCGCGTTCTGCAGGTCCTGCTGGAAGGTGGTCGCGCCGCCGCGTCCGAACGAGGTTCCCAGACTGGGAACGGTGGAGGAGTGTCAAACGCGCGCCTGGTTCTCGATCTGGATCGCGCCGAGCGCCGTGAACAACTTCTTGATCAGATAGTTCTCTTCGTTGTCCAGCGTGGCCCCGCCGAGGCTCGCGAAGCCCAGGGTGCGCCGGGTGCGGGTCTGGTCGACCTCCCACTCCCAGCCCGCCCGGCGGGCCGCGATCACCCGGTCCGCGATCATGTCCATCGCGGTGTCGAGGTCCAGGCGCTCCCATTCGGTGCCGTGCGGGCGCCGGTAGAGCACCTGGTGCTCGCGGGCGTCGCCGGTCGTCAGCTGGAGGCTCGCCGAGCCCTTGGGGCACAGCCGGCCGCGGGAGACGGGGGAGTCGGGGTCGCCCTCGATCTGGGTGACCTTCTCGTCCTGGACGTACACGTTCTGGCCGCAGCCCACCGCGCAGTACGGGCAGACGGACTTGACCACCCGGTCGGCCGAGGCCACCCGCGGCGTCAGCCGCTCGCTGGTGCCGCTCTTCGCGGCGGCACCCCGGCCCAGCGGGTCCGTCCCGGTCAGCTGGCGGTAGACCGGCCAGGAGTCGATCCAGGTGCGTACGCCCACGGCCACTCCTCCCACTCGTCGTCCCGATTGTCCCGCGCCGCCGCCGCGGCGGCATCTCGTGCGGCGCCGGGGTACCCCCGCAGGCCGGAGGCAAACGGCGCCTGGAGGTGTGAGATCGCCGGGCCGGGGGACCCCGCCGCTGCGGTGTGTCGGCCCACGGACCGTGATGGGCGCCCGTAAGGTCCGGGTTGTCATGGCCCTGGGTGGGCAGGCGGGTTCGATTCCCGTCCGACCCGCACGGCCCCGGACGGATACGACGGCGGGAGTGAGCGCATGGCGGGCGGGAGCCCCGGCAGGAGGGGGACGGCGCGATGAAGCAGCGGCAGGTCTTCGGAACCGTGTTCAGCCTGGAGTCGGCCATCGCCGGACTCGTCTTCCTCGTCGTCCTCGGCCTGCTGGCCTGGGTCGTGCTCAAACGGCGCACGCACGCGTCCGACCGGACCGAGCGGCCCCGCGTCGAGGCCTGCTATGTCACCGCCCTCGCCGCCTTCGCCGTCTTCCTGGTCGCCTGGACCGCCTGGCAGAACTCCCGTGAACAGCACACGGCCGCCGTCCGGCCGCTGCGCGTGGACGTCACCGGATTCCAGTGGTGCTGGACCTTCGCCTACCCGCAGTCCCCGGCCCACCGCCAGGTCACCGGCGACTGCCACGGACAGCCGCTGCCCACCCTCATCGTGCCGACCGGCCGCCCCGTGCAGCTGCGGCTCACCTCCAAGGACGTCATCCACTCCCTGTGGGTGCCGGACCTGCGCTACAAGACGGACGCCTTCCCGCGCCATGTGAACACCTTCACCCTCACCCTCGACCACACCGGCCGCTGGCGCGGGCGGTGCGCGGAGTTCTGCGGGCAGCGGCACTACGCCATGGACTTCTGGATCAAGGCCGTACCGCCCGAGCAGTACGACCGCTGGGCGCACGGCGCGGCGGCCGCCGTATGACCGTCGCGCCCCCGGCACCACAGCGCGACGACGCGGGCCGGCCGGTACCGCCGGGCAGCTGGCTCGGCTGGGTGTCCAGCACCGACCACAAGCGCATCGGCCTGCTGACCGTCGGCACCGCCCTGCTCCTGCTGCTGGTCTTCGGCGTCTTCGCGCTGCTGATGCGCAGCCAACTCGCCCGGCCCGACGAGACGTTCCTCGCCGCCCAGGCCTACGACCAGCTGTTCACCCTGCACGGCTCCGGCATGATCTACATGGTCATGACGCCGTTCGCGCTCGGCATGGGCGTCTACCTGGTGCCCTTGCAGATCGGCGCCCCCGGCATCGCGCTGCCCCGCCTCACCCTGCTCGGCTACTGGCTCTACGCGCTCGGCGCGCTCACCATGCTCGCCGGGCTCGCCACCCCGGCCGGGGCGCACGCCGGCGGCTGGTTCTCCTACCCGCCGCTCTCGGACAGCGCCTATTCGCCGGGCGCCGGCACCGACCTGTGGATCGCGGGCGTCTTCGTCGCGGTCACCGGGACCCTGCTGATGGGCTGGGCGGTGCTCTGGACGGTGCTGCGCCGGCGCACCCGCCAGATGACCATGCTGCGGCTGCCCGTCTTCTGCTGGTCGATGATCGCCACCTGCCTGATGGTGATCGGCGCCTTCCCCGCGCTGCTCGCCGCGCTCACCCTGCTCGCCGTGGGCCGCGCCGACGACTCGGTGTTCCTGCACAACACCTGGAACATCGGCTACCAGCACATCTTCTGGTTCTACGGCCATCCGGTCGTGTACGTGATGTTCTTCCCCTACCTCGCCGCCGTCGCCGAGGTGCTGGCGGTGTTCTCCGGGCGCCGTTTCTTCGGCTACCGGGGGACCGCGCTGTCCCTGCTGGTGTTCGCGGCGCTGTCGATGAGCGTGTGGGGCCACCACATGTTCGCCACCGGCCAAGTCGCCAACGACTACTACTCGTTGACGTCCATCGCGCTGCTCGTGCCCGCAGGCGTGGAGTACTTCGGGATGCTCGGCACACTGCTGGGCGGACGGCTGCGGTTCACCACCCCGATGCTGTTCGCGCTCGCCTTCGTCCCGCAGTTCCTGATCGGCGGGCTCACCGGGATCATGGTCGGCACCCCGGTCATCGACTACCACGTCACCGACAGCTACTTCGTCGTGGCCCATCTGCACTACGTACTCTTCGCGGGCAGCGCGTTCGGGCTGTTCGCGGCCGTCTACTTCTGGTTCCCCAAGGTCACCGGAACGCTGCTCGACGAACGGCTGGGCCGCTGGCACTTCTGGCTCCTGGTGATCGGCACCAATCTGACCTTCCTGCCGATGTTCGCCCTCGGCTACCTCGGCATGCCGCGCCGCGTCTCCACCTACGCCTCCTTCGACGGCTTCGCCACGCTGAACCTGCTCGCCACCATCGGCGCCGGCTTCCTCGCGGCCGGGATGACCGTCTTCGTCGTCAACCTCCTGAGCACCCTGCGCCGTCGCCATCTCGGGCGGGCGCGCCCCGCCGGGGACGACCCCTGGCAGGCGCACACCCTGGAGTGGGCCACCACCTCCCCGCCGCCGCGCCTCAACTTCCCCGCGGACCGGCCCCTGCCGCCCGTCACCAGCTTCGCGCCGCTGCTGGACCTGCGGCGCCGGGAGAGGAGCGAGGCGTGAAACGGCACCTGTCCGCCGCCGTGGTCGCGGGCTGGGGACTGCTCAACGGCCTGCTGCTCGCCGTCCTCGCGGTCTACGGCGAGAGCGCGATGGTCTACTGGCTGTGGGGCTCGGTCGTGCTGCTTCTCCAACTGGCCGCCCTCGCCGTCCTGCTGTCCTCCCGCAACGGCCCCGACCAGCATGTGCGCTACCGGGTCCAGGACCGGGGCGCGGGCGCCGTCCTGCCCACCGCGCTCGGCCTGCTCCTGGTCGCCCTCTGCTTCGTCTACGGCCGCTGGCTGCTGGTCGTCGCCGTCCCCCTGCTGGCCGTCGCCGCGGTGATGCTGGCGCGGGGCACCACGGCACGGGAGCGGTGAGGGCGATGGGGCACATGGCGGCCATGTCCGTGACCGGCATGGCCTGGTCCGCGCTCCTGGTGGCCGCCGTCGTCCCGGCCGCCGTGCACGCGCTGCGCCGCTCCCCGCTGTGGCACCGGATCAGCCTCCCCGCGCCGCTCGCCCTGCCCCTGCTGGTCCTCGCCCACGCCTGGAGCGTCCTCGGCGACCTCGCGGGAGCGCGCCCGCCCGGCGGCGCCCTCGTCACCGAACCCCTGCTGCTGAGCACCGCCGTCCTCTTCTGGCTCCCGGTGCTGGCGCACACCCGGCACCGCCTGGACGACGCCGCCCGCTGCCTGTACCTCTTCCTCGCCGCGCCCTTCCTGGACCTGCCCGCCGTCGCCGTCATCGCCGCGGGCCACTCCGCGGCCGGACTCGCCATGATCGTCGGCATGCTGCCCCTCGGCATCACGGCGGCGGCGCTCACCTGGTCCTGGGCCGACCGCGAGGAACGCGAGGCGCGCCGCGCCGCCCTGCCCGCACCCGGAGGTGACCCTTTTGCCCGCTGACCTCCGCGTCGTGGTGTTCGACGTCAACGAGACGCTCACCGACCTGAGCCCCCTCGCCGGCCGCTTCACCGCCGCGGGCCTGCCCGCCCACCTCCTGCCGCTCTGGTTCGCTCAGGTGCTGCGCGACGGCGTGGCCCTCGCACTCGCCGGCGGCCACGCCACCTTCGCCGCCGTCGGCCGGGACGTCCTGCGGACCATGGCTGCCGAGGCGGGCCTGCCCGATCCGGAACGGGCCGCGGACCACATCCTCGCCGGGCTGGCCCAGCTGCCCCCGCACCCGGACGTCGCCGAGGGCGTCCGCGCCCTGCGCGCGGCCGGGCTGCGCCTGCTCACCCTGACGAACGGCACCGCCGCCACCACCCGCGCCGTCCTCGACCGGGCCGGCCTGACCGACCTGTTCGAGGCCCACCTGGACGTGAACACCCCGGCCCACTGGAAACCGGCCCGCGCCGCCTACGCGCACGCGCTGCGCACCGCGGACGTGCCCGCCGGCGCGGCCCTCCTCGTCTCGGTCCACCCCTGGGACATCGACGGCGCGGCCCGCGCGGGCCTGGCCACCGCCTGGCTGCGCCGCTCCCACACGCCCTACCCCTCGACCCGGCGCACCCCCGATGTCACCGCCGCCTCGCTGCCGGAGCCGGCGGACCGGCTCAACTCCCTTGCCGGGTAAGCCTCTCCCGCTGCGGTACGACGGTGTAGCGCGGGTCCTCGGCCGAGGCCACGCCCGCGTGGAAGATGCCGAAGCGCAGGGCCGCCGAGCCGGTGAGCAGGGCGGCACCGGCGGCCAGCGCCACGCGGCGGTCGCGCAGCCGGCCGGAGAGCAGGGCCAGACCGGCACCGGCGACGGTCAGGGCCTCGGAGGCGCGCAGCAGGATGTGGGGCCTGCCCTGGTCGAAGGGCTCGGCGGTGATCCCCATCCGGCGCTTCATCAGCTGGAAGGCGCCGAGTTCCAGACCGGCGCCCAGCACTGCCAGCCGGCGGGCCGGTTCCGCCTGCGCGACCGGCGCCGCGGCCAGCGCCAGACCGGAGGCGGCGGTCGCGGCGGATCCGGCGAAGACGAAGGGGAGTTGACGGTAGCCCTCGTGCCAGGAGGGGACCGCCGTGTCCGCGATCAGGACGGCGGTGTACGTGGCCACGGCGGGGCCGAGCACCGCCGCGGCAGCGGTAGCGGCCGAGCCCAATACTCGGTACCGGGACGCGAGGTGGGCGGCCGTGGAGCCCAGCAGCCGGTAGCGGCCCGCCACTTCGGTGGCCGCGGCGGCCATGGTCAGCGGCGCGTACCCCACCAGCAGCCAGGAGCCCACGCTCATCGGTGAGGTCGGCTTGAACACCCGCAGCATGTTCAGGAACCGCAGCGGGCGGCCCAGATCGTGCACCAGCGCGGCCAGTGACAGCGAGATCGCCCCGGCCGCCCCCAGTTTCGCCGGTGCCGCGAGCCCCGGCCGGCCCGTCAGCTCGCCCCCCGCCGCCAGCAGCGAGGAGGCCCCGGCCAGACCGCCGAGGTACAGGTAGCCCGCGATGTCCAGCGCCTTCCACGTCGGCTTGTTCAGCACGGGTTTGCCGTAGTACGACGAGAAGGACGCGTCCGGCACCATCGGCTGCTCGCCCCGCCCGCGCCGCCGCCGGCGCCGCCCCGCGTACGCCCCGGTCGGCGCCTGCCGGCCAGGACGCCCGCCCCCGGCACCGCCCCGGCCCGCATCCGTTCCGCTCATCGCGTCCTCCTCGACCGGCCGGCGAAGCCGCCCACCGCGAGCCCCACCAGCGTCACCGCCGCCAGCGCCGCGTGCCGCCACATGTCGGGCAGATCCCGTGTGGTGACCACCGGGTCCGGAGGCAGCCCGTAGACCTCGGGCTCGTCGAGCAGCAGGAAGAACGCGCCGTCACCGCCGACCCCGTCCGCCGGGTCCTCCCCGTACAGCCGGGCGTCCGTCACCCCGGCGGCGTGCAGCTGCGCCACCCGGCCCGCCGCCCGCTCCCGCAGCTCGTCCAGCGGCCCGAACTGGATGGAGTCCGTCGGGCACGCCTTGGCGCAGGCGGGCTCCATGCCGACGCCCAGCCGGTCGTAGCACAGCGTGCACTTCCACACCCGGCCGTCGCCCTCGCGCTGGTCGATGACGCCGTAGGGGCAGGCGGGCACGCAGTAGCCGCAGCCGTTGCAGACGTCCTCCTGCACCACCACCGTCCCGAACTCGGTGCGGAACAGCGCCCCGGTGGGGCACACGTCCAGACAGGCCGCGTGCGTGCAGTGCTTGCACACGTCCGAGGACATCAGCCAGCGCAGTTCGGTACGGCCGTCGGGGGCGAGCGGGGAGATCTCCCCGGCGGGAGCGCCCTCGGGGGCCCGGCCGGGCGGGGGAGCGGTGGCGCCGGGGCCCGGCGAGGCGGGGCCGGTGCCCAGCCGCGCGGCCGCCGCGAAGACGTCCGTGTCCTCGTGGCCGACACCGGGCTCCTGCCCGCCGAACGGCTTGCGCTGCTCGATGAAGGCCACATGCCGCCAGGTGTCGGCACCCAGGCCCTGCGTGTTGTCGTAGGACATCCCGGTCAGTTCCAGACCGTCCTCCGGGACCGCGTTCCACTCCTTGCAGGCCACCTCGCAGGCCTTGCAGCCGATGCACACCGAGGTGTCGGTGAAGAACCCCATCCGCGGCGGCGCGTCCGGATAGCCGGCCGCGCCGGCCACGTCCGGCTGGGGGCCGTACCACTGGTTCCCGCGGACCTCAGGGCCGTCGCTCATGGCATGCCTCCTTGCTCACGACTCCTCCTCGGGTACCTCGCCGGGCGCGGCCCGCACCGCGGCCACGCGGCGCCGCTCCCAGGGCGTGGCCGGCATCTCCACGCTCCGCGCGAAGTACCAGCGGCTCAGCGCGTTGCGCAGCCGGTGCCGGCGGAACCAGCGCCAGACCTCGGTGCCCTCGGCGCGCGGCCGGGGCACCTCGCGCACGAGGATGCGGTACGCCTCTTCGCGCGGCAGCAGGGTGTGCGCCTCCTCGTACCCGCCGCCCGCCGTGCGCCGCACCTCCCCGGTCGCCGCGCCGTCCAGCAACCGGCGCCGGTCGGCGGCCTGGAGGCCCAGACACGCCCTTTTGACGGCGTGATAGGTAAGGAACGGCACGACGAACAGCAGGGTCCGCAGCCAGCGGGTCACGTAGTCCATCGGCAGCCCGAACCGGTACGCCAGCACGTCCTGGCCGCCCGCGAGCAGCAGCACCGCGTACGCCGAGACGGCCGCCGCGCCCAGCGCGGTACGGGTCGGCTGGTTGCGCGGCCGGTCGCACAGATGCTGCTCCGGGAGGGGACCGGTGAGCCAGCGTTCGAAGAACGGATAGCCGTACAGGATGACGAAGAGGAGCGCGGGCAGCAGCACACCCGGCAGCAGCACGTCCCAGACGATGGTGTGCCCGGCGACATCCGTCTCCCAGCCCGGCATCAGCCGCAGCGCGCCCTCCAGGTAGCCCACGTACCAGTCGGGCTGCGAGTCCACCGAGACATGGTCGGCGCGGTACGGTCCGAACGACCAGATCGGGTTGATCTGGAACAGGGCGCCCATCAGCGTCAGCACACCCGCGAGGATGAAGAACAGGCCCGCCGACTTGGCCGTGTACTGCGGGAAGAGGGGCTTGCCGATCACATTCCGGTTGGTGTGGCCGGGCCGCGCCCACTGGGTGTGCTTGTGCACCACGACGTACGTCAGATGCACGCCGAGCAGCGCCAGCAGCAGGCCCGGCACCAGCAGGATGTGCGTCACGTACAGCCGGGGGATGATCGCGTGGCCGGGGAACTGGCCGCCGAAGACGAAGAACGACAGGTACGTGCCGACCACCGGGATCGACAGGACGATGCCCTGCGCGGTGCGCAGCCCGGTGCCGGAGAGCAGGTCGTCGGGGAGCGAGTAGCCGCAGAAGCCCTCCAGCAGCGAGAACAGGAACAGCGTCACGCCCACCGTCCAGTTGGCCTCGCGCGGGCGCCGGAACGCCCCGGTGAAGAAGATCCGCAGCAGATGCACCCCGATCGCGCCGACGAACACCAGCGCCGCCCAGTGGTGCGTCTGCCGCAGCAGCAGCCCGCCGCGCACCTCGAAGCTGATCCGCAGCACCGACGCGTACGCCTCGGTCGTCAGCACGCCGTGCAGCGGCAGATAGGAGCCGGTGTACGGCCGTTCGGTCATGTCCGGGCGGAAGAAGAAGGTCAGCCAGACCCCGGTGAGCACCAGCACCATCAGGCTGTACAGCGCCAACTCGCCCAGCAGGAAAGACCAGTGGTCCGGGAACGCCTTGCGCAGGAACTCCCGGCCCGCGGCGGAGACCGGGAGCCGCTCGTCGAGCGCCCGCACCAGACGCTCGCCGCGTCCCGCACGCCGGGACGCCCGCTGTTCCTCCGAGACCGCCACTGCGTGCTCGCCCTCCGCCCGTGTGCCGGGTCGCTCACTCTCGGTGCCCTCTCCCGAGCCTGGCACGGGTGCCCGCACTCCGCGCGTCCGAAACGGCGCCGTCCGCCATCCGTGCGCCCGTTTGCGCGGGTCGGCGCGGGGCTACCCGGTGGCCCGGACGAGTGCGCCGAGTGCGAGGAGGACGTTGTGGGGAACATGGCCGAGGTCGTCGCCGCCCGGCTGCGGGGCGCGGGCGTGGACCGGGTGTACGGCGTGCCGTGCCTGGCGCTCGACCCGCTGGTCCGGGAGCTGGCAGCCCCCCGGTCCGCGCGGGCCGGGGCCCCCTGGTTCGTGCAGGCGCGCGGCGAGGAGTCCGCCGCCCTCATGGCCTGCGCCCACGCCAAGCTCACCGGCCGCCTCGGCTGCTGCCTCGCCCCGCCCGGCGCGGGCGCCCTGCGACTGCTGGCCGGCCTGTACGACGCGGCGGCCGACCGGGCACCGGTGCTCGCGCTGGCCGGCGGGGACGACGGCGGCCTCGCCCTGCGCCGGCTGGCGGAGGTGTCCGTGTTCTGCGAACCGGTCTCCCGGCCGGAACAACTGCCCGACGCCCTGCACCGGGCCGTCCGGGCGGCGCTCACCGAGCGGGGCGTCGCCAGTGTCGTCGTACCGCGCGAGGTGCTGACGGCGACGGCACCGGACGCACCGGCCGACGACGACAGCCCGCGACCCGCGCCGGTACGACCGCCCGACGAGAGCCTGCTCCGCCGCGCCGCCGCCGTCCTGGACGCGGCCCGGCGCCCCGCCGTGCTCGTGGGCAACGCCGGGCGCGCGGCGTCGGCGCAGGCGGCGGGGGTGGCCGCGCTGCTCGGCGCCGGGGTGGCCGTGACCGCGCTCGCGCGGGACGCGCTGCCCGACGACCTGCCGTACCAGACGGGCGTCGCGGGGCCGCTCGGCAGCACCGCCGCCGCGACGCTGCTTCAGGAGTGCGACACGCTGCTGCTCGTCGGCGCGGAGGACCTGGACCCCGCCGTGCTGCCCGACCGCGCCCGGTGCCGGATCGTGGCGGTGGAGCCCGAGGAGCCCCCGCGCGCGGTGGCCGTCGCGGCGTCCGGTGACGTCTCGTCGGCGACCGAGGTGCGCGTGAGCTGCGACCCCCCGGCGTTCCTGGAGGCGCTGATCCCGCTGCTGCGCCGGAACACCGACCGCGCCTGGCGCACCCATGTGGAGGACACGGTGCGCGACTGGCGGGCCGAGGGGCGGACCAGGGCCGGCCGGTACTTCGGCACCTCCGTGAACCCCCGCGCGGTCGTCGCCGAACTCTCCGAGCGGCTGCCGGACCGGGCCGTGGTGGTCACCGACTCCGGTACCGCGCTCGACTGGTGGACCCGCCACCTCAGGCTGCGCAACGGCATGCGCTCCCTGCTCTCGGGCCACCTCGGGCTGCCCGGCGCCGCCGTCCCGTACGCCGTCGCCGCGAAGTTCGCGGCCCCCGAGCGGCCCGTGATCGCGCTCGTGGGGGACGGGGCCTTCCAGAGCGGCGGGCTGAACGAACTCATCACCGTCCGGCGCCATTTGGGCCATCTCGGCGAGCTGCCGCCGCTCGTGTTCTGCGTGCTGAACAACGGCGACCTCAACCGGCTCACCTGGCAGCGCCGGGCCGCCGCCGGGGATCCGCTGATCCCGCTCTCGGCCGAGGTCCCCGCGATGCCGTACGCCGAGTGGGCCCGCCTCGCCGGAGTGCCGGCCGTACGCTGCGACCGCCCCCGGCATGTCGCCTCCGTCTGGGCCGACGTGCTCACCCGTCCGGGTCCCGTCCTGCTGGAGTTCGTGGTGGACGGCGAGACCCCACCGGACTGGGCGACGGCCGACGCTTCGGCGGCCGTGGTGTGAGGGGAGCGGCGCGCTTCGTATGAGGCAAAGTCCGTGCCGTGAACTCGGCTGTATGCAGCGGGAGTTCGGAAGGTCGTACCGTGAAATCAGTCCATTCCGGCGAGAGTTCTACGGCCTGTGCCGTGAACCCGGCCGCGGACAGTGCAGCTCGACTGCCTGCGGCGTGAATCGGCGTCCCGTGAGGCGGGTCAGCCGTCGTCGCGTGCGCCGGTGCCCTCGGCCACCAGCGGGACCGTCGCGGCGACCCGCTTGCCGCCCTCGGGCAGCACCGTCACCTCCAGGTCGCGCGAGAGCATCGTCACCAGATGCAGACCGTGGCCGCCGACCCGTCCGGGGTCGGGCGGGCGCGGGCGCGGCGGCTCGGCGGAGGTGTCCGTCACGCAGATGCGCAGCGCGTGGGCGCCGGGCCTCAGCTCCAGGCTGAGGGCGCACGGGCCGGGCGCGTGCTTCTCCGCGTTGGTCACCAGTTCGCTCACCACGAGCTGCGCGTCCTGCACCGAACGCCGCACCGGCGCCGGGCGCGCCGCGGCGAGCAGGGCGGCGACGGCGTCACGCGCGTCGGCGCTGCTGCACGTGCCGGTGTCCCAGGTGCGCCTGTAGCCCGGCTCCTGCGTCGTCGGGTGCGTCCTCAGCGAGATGTCCATACCTCGTCGCCCTTTTCCCTCCGGGGTTCGGGGTCCCTTCCTGCGAGCGTGTGAAGAAACGTGCCGTCCTCAGCTCGGCTACCCGCTGGTCCGTCGATCAAGGGGACGTGCACCGGGATTCCTCCGGTTGCACACGAATCCCTGCCCACCGCCGGTCCCGGACGCGACAGCGGGCCCCGGTAATCCGCTGGGGTGGATTCCCGGAACCCGCTGGAATCGCTCGTCCGAGTCAGCGCCATGGCCGACGGCGGGCCTCAGTGTTTGAAGGTGTCCTTGGCCTTCTCCTTGGCCTGCCGGGCGTCGCCCTTGGCACCTTCCATCCGGCCCTCGGCTTCCATGCTCTCGTTGCCGACGGCGCGGCCCATGGCCTCCTTGGCCTTGCCCTTGGCCTGCTCCGCCTTGCCCTTCGCCTTCTGGTTGCCTGCCATCGGAGTCTCCCATCCCAACGTGTTCGCGATGTCCGTTCGCCCTTCGGTTTGCCCCTGGGACGCGCCCCAAACCGATTACTCGCCTTTGGTTGTACAGCCCAGACTGATAAACCTATTGTTACTAATCATGGACGTGGCAACAGACGACGTGGTGGCGACGGCCGCCGACCCGGCCCCCGGCGCCGGGACCAGCGCGCTCGCGGGCGCGCTCCGGCTCGCCATGGGCCGGATCGTGCGCAGACTGCGCCAGGCGCACGCGGTGGGCGACCTCACCCTCTCCGGCGCCTCGGTACTGGCCCGGCTCTCCGGCAGCGGACCGGACTCGCCGGGCGCGCTCGCCGAGCTGGAGCGGGTGCGGCCGCAGGCGATGGCCGGCACCCTCGCCGCTCTGGAGCAGCGGGGCCTGGTGAGCCGGGCGCCCGATCCGGCCGACCGGCGCCGGGCCATCATCGCGATCACCGAGGAGGGCCGCGCCGTGCTGGAGCGGCGCCGCTCCGAGTCCGCCGACCGCCTCGCCCGCGCCCTGGACGGGTTCACCCCGAGCGAGCGGCAGGCACTGGCCGACGTGCTGCCCCTGCTGGACCGACTGGCGGAACAGCTGTGAACGCCGCCGCGCCCGAGGGCGGCATACGCGCCCGGCTCCTCGCCCGTTCGGCCCGGCAGCGGGCCACACCGCCCGGCCCCGGCTACAAGTGGGTCGCCCTGTCCAACACCACGCTCGGCGTCCTGATCGCCACGATGGACGCCTCCATCGTGATCATCTCGCTGCCGGCCATCTTCCGCGGCATCGGCCTGGACCCGCTGGCCGCGGGCAACATCGGCTATCTGCTGTGGATGATCCTCGGCTACCTGCTGGTGTCGGCCGTGCTGGTGGTGGTGCTCGGCCGACTCGGCGACATGTTCGGCCGGGTGCGGATCTACAACCTGGGCTTCCTGGTCTTCGCCGTCGCCTCCATCGCGCTGTCCCTGGACCCGTTCCGGGCCGGGGCGGGCGCGCTGTGGCTGATCCTGTGGCGGATCGTGCAGGCCTTCGGCGGCTCCATGCTCACCGCCAACTCGGCCGCGATCCTCACCGACGCCTTCCCCTCCCGGCAGCGCGGCATGGCGCTCGGCATCAACCAGATCACCGCGCTCGCCGGGCAGTTCCTCGGCCTGCTGGCCGGCGGTCTGCTGGCCGCCGTGGACTGGCGGGCCGTGTTCTGGGTGAGCGTCCCGATCAGCGTCACCGGCACCCTCTGGTCGTACCTGAGCCTGCGCGAGACGGCGGCCGGCGGGCGCGGCCGGGTCGACTGGCTCGGCAACCTCACCTTCGCCTCGGGCGCCGGCATCCTGCTCGCGGGCATCACCTACGGCATCCAGCCCTACGGCGGCCACCCCACCGGCTGGACCAACCCGCTCGTCCTCACCGGGCTGATCGGCGGCGCCTGCCTGCTGCTCGTCTTCTGCGTGGTGGAGACCAGGGTCGCCGAGCCGATGTTCCACCTCTCGCTGTTCAAGGTGCGGGCCTTCGCGGCGGGCAACCTCGCCGCGCTGCTGACCGCGATCGCCCGCGGCGGGCTCCAGTTCATGCTGATCATCTGGCTCCAGGGCATCTGGCTGCCGCTGCACGGCTACGACTTCGAGGACACCCCGCTGTGGGCGGGCATCTTCATGCTGCCGCTCACCCTGGGCTTCCTGCTCGCCGGTCCCGTCTCCGGCTACCTCTCCGACCGGTTCGGCGCCCGGATCTTCTCCACCGCCGGGCTGCTGGTGGTCGCCGGGTCCTTCCTCGGGCTGCTGGCCCTGCCGGTGGACTTCGACTACGGCCCGTTCGCCGCGCTGCTGCTGCTCAACGGGCTGGGCCAGGGCATGTTCTCCTCGCCCAACACCTCCTCGATCATGGGCAGCGTGCCGGCGAGGTACCGGGGCGTGGCCTCCGGGATGCGCTCCACCTTCCAGAACTCGGGCACCGCCCTGTCCATCGGGGTGTTCTTCTCGCTGATGGTCTCCGGCCTCGCCGCGACCCTGCCGAAGACGCTGAGCAGCGGCCTGACGGCCCACGGCGTGCCCGCCGCGACCGCGCACCAGGTGGCCTCGCTGCCGCCGGTGAGCACCCTGTTCGCGACGTTCCTCGGCAACAACCCCATCGGCCATCTGCTCGCGGGCGGCACCCTGGACCACCTGACCGCCGCCCAGCGCGCCACCCTGACCGGCCACACGTTCTTCCCCGAACTGGTCTCCGGCCCCTTCCACCACGGCCTGACCATCGTCTTCAGCGTGGCCGCGGGCATGGCCCTGGTCTCCGCCGTGGCCTCCGCGCTGCGCGGCGGCCACGAGCGTGCCGGCGAGGCGCCGGGAGGCGGCGGGGACCGGACCGCGCCCAAGGAGCCGACGCGCGGGGCGGCGCGCCCCTCCTGACCGGCTCAGCGCTCGTGGCGCCGCCGTACGACATGGCGGGCCACGAGCGCGAGCACCAGGACCGCGAGGGCCACCAGGACGTAGATCTCGTAGCGCTTGATCTGCTCGTAGACCGCGTCGATATGGCTGCCCGCCAGATAGGCCAGGGTGGTCCACAGGCCCACCCACAGGGCGGCGCCGAGGGCGTTGAAGGCGAGGAAGCGGCGCCAGTGCATGCCCGAGGTGCCCGCGACGATGCCGTTGGCCTGGCGCAGGCCCTCGATGAACCGGGCCACGGTGACGATCGCGCCGCCGTGCCGGGTGAAGAACTCCTCGGCGGCCGCGAACCGCTTCGGGGTCAGCAGGATGTACTTGCCCCAGCGGTGCACGAAGGCGCGCCCGCCGTAATGGCCGATCAGATAGCCGATGTTGTCCCCGATGACGGCCGCGGCGAACGCGATGAGCGCCACCTTCACGATGTCCAGCTCACCCGCGCCCGCGTACACCCCGGCGGCGAGCAGGATCGTCTCGCCGGGTGCCGGGATGCCGAAGTCCTCCACGAGGATCACGGCCCCCACGGCCCAGTAGCCGTAGTGGCCGAGCAGCGGCGCCAGATGGGCCAGTGGTCCCGGAAGCGGAGGGGCGGCCATGTCTCAACGGTACGGGTCCGCGGCGGGCCGGGCCCCCGGTGCTACCGGGGGCCCGCCTGGCAACCGGGGCACAGCTCGTGTTCGCCGTCGCGGCTGACGATGGTCCCCCAGCCGAGGCAGCGTTCGCAGTCGCGAGCGCGGCTCAGGTCCGGACGGGGCGGCGGGACGTGGCTGGGACGGGCTGCGTGCACCATGCGGCGAGCGGCTCCTTGCGGTGTGAGGGAGTCGTAAGGATGTCCGAGTTGCCAGATTAAGTCTTATTTATCCTTCATTTCTGTGATGTGCGTCACATCGCCAGGGGTCAATCCAGATTCCCCAGCCGGGCCTCGCGCCACAGGTCGACCCCTCCGTCGGTGGCGTACGTGTCGATCTCGGCCAGCTCCTCGTCGGTGAAGTCGGGGTTCTCCAGCGCGGCCACGTTCTGCTCCAGCTGCTCGGTGCGCGAGGCGCCGATGACCAGGGAGGTCACCCGCCGGTCGCGCAGCGCCCAGGCGAGCGCCAGCTGGGCCAGGGTCTGCCCGCGCCGCGCGGCGATGCCGTTCAGGGCGCGCAGCCGGCGCAGCACGTCCTCGGTCAGCCAGGAGCGGTCGAACGACGCGCCGCGCGCGGCCCGCGAGTCCGCCGGCACGCCGTCCAGGTAGCGGCCGGTCAGCAGCCCCTGGGCGAGCGCCGTGAAGCCGATGACCCCGAACCCCTCCTCCTGTGCCACGTCCAGCAGGCCCTCGGTCTCGATCCAGCGGTTGAACATGTTGTACGACGGCTGGTGGATCAGCAGCGGGGTGCCCAGCTCGCGCAGGATCGCGGTGGCCTGCCGGGTGCGCTCGGCGTCGTAGGAGGAGATGCCGACGTAGAGCGCCTTGCCCTGGCGCACGGCCGTGTCGAGGGCGCCCATCGTCTCCTCCAGCGGCGTGCTCGCGTCCAGCCGGTGGGAGTAGAAGATGTCCACGTAGTCCACGCCCATCCGGCGCAGCGACTGGTCCAGCGAGGCCAGCAGGTACTTGCGGGAGCCGCCGCCCTGCCCGTAGGGGCCCGGCCACATGTCCCAGCCCGCCTTGGTGGAGATCACCAGCTCGTCGCGGTACGGCGCGAGGTCCCGCCGCATCAGCCGGCCGAAGTTGGCCTCCGCCGAGCCGTAGGGCGGGCCGTAGTTGTTCGCCAGGTCGTGGTGGGTGATCCCCAGGTCGAAGGCGCGCAGGGCGATCTCGCGCTGGGTCTCGAAGGCGCGGTCGTCGCCGAAGTTGTGCCAGTAGCCCAGGGACAGGACCGGCAGGTCCAGGCCCGAGCGGCCGGTGCGCCGGTACTGCATGGTGCCGTCGTAGCGAGCGGGGTCCGCGACGTAGGTCATCGGGTGATCTCCGGGTGGTGCGGTACGGGTGCCCCCGAGGTGCGAGGGGGGTCCGTCCACCCTGCGCCGAGGTGATCCATAAGTCCAATCGCGCAGCCGGATCGAATTGAGCGATGCCGTTTCTGAGTGCGGGACTGTCCGATCCTACGAAGTTCACGCGGGCCGGGTTACCGGCCGCTCCCGGTTCTGATAGGAAACTTTCCTACCAGTACGCGCAGCGCCTTCGTGCTGGCCCAACTGGCCGCCCCCCACCCTTCTTTGGAGCCCCAGTGGTGCACGCACACCGCGAATCAGCGGCCCCCGCCCGACTCTCCCGCCGGACCCTCGTCGCCGCGCTCGGCGCCGTGGCCGCCGGTGCCGCGCTCGGCATCCCGCGCGCCACCGCGGCACAGGCCGCCACCGCGGCCGGCCTCGACGACCCCGCGGAGAAGGAGATCGCGATGAAGCTGGTGTCGAGTGCGGAGAACTCCTCGCTCGACTGGAAGGCCCAGTACACGTACATCGAGGACATCGGCGACGGCCGCGGCTACACCGCCGGCATCATCGGCTTCTGCTCCGGCACCGGCGACATGCTCGACCTCGTCCAGCTCTACGCCGACCGCAAGCCCGGCAACGTCCTCGCGAAGTACCTGCCCGCGCTGCGCAAGGTGAACGGCAGCGACTCGCACGCCGGGCTCGACCCCGACTTCCCCAAGGACTGGCGCAAGGCCGCGCAGGACGCGGTGTTCCAGAAGTGCCAGGACGACGAACGCGACCGCGTCTACTTCGACCCCGCCGTGGCCCGGGGCAAGACCGACAAACTGCGCGCCCTCGGCCAGTTCTGCTACTACGACGCCATCGTGATGCACGGCGACGGCGACGACCCCACGAGCTTCCGCAACATCCGGGGGCGCGCCCTGCGCACCGCCAAGCCCCCGGCGCAGGGCGGCGACGAGACGGCGTACCTGAACGCCTTCCTCGACGCCCGCGTCTGGGCGATGAAGCAGGAGGAGGCCCACAGCGACACCACCCGCGTCGACACCGAGCAGCGGGTCTTCCTGCGCAAGGGCAACCTCGACCTGAAGACGCCGCTCGACTGGAAGGTGTACGGCGACAGTTACCACATCGGCTGACGGGGCGTCGCGTGCCGCGCCGCGCGGCCGGCGGAGCCCGCGGCGCGGCGCGCGGCCGTACCGCGCGCGGCGAACATGGCGCGGTCACGCCGCCCCGGTCCGCGCGGACTCGCGTGGCAGCGCCCTGACGAGGAAAGATGGGCGTCAGCGAGTGACCGAAACCGATGCGGAGGAACGCACTCATGGCGCACGAGCGAGCCGGCCGGCCGGCCGGTCCCGAGGATCTTGTCGATGTGGCGAGGCTGGTCACGGCGTACTACGCGCTGCACCCGGACCCGGCCGACCCGGCCCAGCGGGTGGCGTTCGGCACCTCGGGGCACCGGGGCTCCGCCCTGGCGAGCGCCTTCAACGAGGACCACATCGCCGCCACCAGCCAGGCCATCTGCGAGTACCGCGCCGGGCAGGGCATCGACGGTCCGCTGTTCCTGGGCGCCGACACGCACGCCCTGTCGGAGCCCGCGCGGGTCACCGCGCTGGAGGTGTTCGCGGCCAACGGCGTGACCGTGCTCATCGACAGCGCGGACGGCTACACGCCCACCCCCGCCGTCTCGCACGCCATCCTCACCCACAACCGGGGCCGCACCACGGGGCTCGCCGACGGCGTGGTCGTGACCCCCTCGCACAACCCGCCCGCCGACGGCGGTTTCAAGTACAACCCGCCGAGCGGCGGCCCGGCCGCCTCCGACGCCACCTCCTGGATCCAGGACCGCGCCAACGAGATCATCACCGGCGGCCTGAAGGACGTACGACGGCTGCCGTACACCCGCGCCCTCGCCGCGGACACCACCGGCCGCTACGACTTCCTCGGCACCTACGTCGACGACCTGCCGAGCGTCCTCGACCTGGACGCGATCCGCGCGTCCGGGGTGCGCATCGGCGCCGACCCGCTCGGCGGCGCCTCCGTCGCCTACTGGGGCCGGATCGCCGAACGGCACCGCATCGACCTCACGGTGGTCAACCCGCACACCGACCCCACCTGGCGGTTCATGACGCTGGACTGGGACGGCCGGATCCGCATGGACTGCTCCTCGCCCTACGCGATGGCCTCGCTGATCGAGCAGCGCGCCGCCTACCGCATCGCCACCGGCAACGACGCCGACGCCGACCGGCACGGCATCGTCACCCCGGACGCGGGCCTGATGAACCCCAACCACTACCTCGCGGTCGCCATCGACTACCTCTACCGGCACCGCGAACAGTGGTCCGCGGACGCGGGCGTCGGCAAGACCCTGGTGTCCTCCACCATGATCGACCGGGTCGCCGCCGACCTCGGCCGCCGGCTGGTCGAAGTGCCCGTCGGCTTCAAGTGGTTCGTGGACGGGCTGATCGGCGGCGACCTCGGCTTCGGCGGCGAGGAGTCGGCCGGCGCCTCCTTCCTGCGCCGGGACGGCTCGGTGTGGACCACCGACAAGGACGGCATCATCCTCGCCCTGCTCGCCTCCGAGATCACCGCCGTCACGGACAAGACCCCGTCCGAGCACTACGCGGCCCTGACCGCCCGCTTCGGCGAGCCCGCCTACGCCCGCATCGACGCCCCCGCCACCCGCGAACAGAAGGCGCTGCTCGGCACGTTGTCGCCCGCCCAGGTCACCGCGGACACCCTCGCCGGGGAGCCGGTCACCGCCGTGCTCACCGAGGCGCCCGGCAACGGCGCGGCCATCGGCGGCATCAAGGTCACCACCGAGAACGCCTGGTTCGCGGCCCGTCCCTCGGGCACCGAGGACGTCTACAAGGTCTACGCCGAGTCCTTCCTCGGCCCGGACCACCTGGCGCGGGTGCAGGAGGAGGCACAGGGCGTGGTGCGCGGCGCGCTGGGCGGCTGAGCGACGGCCCCTACCCGGCCGCGGGTCGCGGCGGCTTCCGGCGGTGCGTGGAGGCCGCCGCGGCGGGGCTCAGCGGTGTCCGGAGCCGCCCGCGAGCCGGTGCAGGACCGCCCCCGCCATGGCCTGCTCGCCCAGCGCGTTGGGGTGCGCGGGAGCCGCAGGAGCGGCCGGCTGGAGCGGCTCGATCCAGCGGTTGGCGGGCGCCTTGCACATGTCGTGGCCGACCGTTGGACCATAGGTGTCCACGTACGCGGCGCGATGGTGCGCGGCCACCGTCCGCAGCATCGCGTCCAGCCGTTTCTCGGTGTCCCGCAGATAGGCGAAGTCGCCCTGCGCGAACGGTACTTGAGGAAAGCAGCCCACACCGTCGTCGGGCAGCAGATCGGGGTAGCCGACGAGCAGGACCCTGGCGTGCGGCGCCCGCGCGTGCACGGCCCGCAGCACGTTGGTGATCTTCGGCGCGGTCTGCCGCACCGCCAAGGCCAACGCGTCCTGCCCGGACGCCCCGTAGGCACGCTGGCACGGGTTGCCCGCCGGATCCTTCGCGCCGAGCCGGGCGCAGGTGGCGATGATGGTGCCGAACCCGACGTCATTGCCGCCGATCTGGAGCGACACCAGGTCCGTGTGGCGTGACACGGCGTCCAGTTGGGGCGGGTTGGTGCCCTGCGCCTGCCACATCTGCGCGGTCGTCGCGCCCGAGCAACTGGCGTCGGTGAACGCGGTCGCCCCCGCCCGGCGCGCCACCAGCGAGGGGTAATTCCGGTCGGAGCGGGCGCAGTTGGCGTCCACCTGGGTGGGTATGCCGGGGCCCGAGGTGTAGGAGTCGCCCAGCGCCACGTACGCGAGGCGGCGACCGTGGCCCGCCGGGTGCGCGGCGGCCGGTGTCGCGGCGGCGGCCACCAGGGCGCAGCCGGCCACCGCCGCCGCCAGCACCGCCGGCCGCCGCCGGGCTCTCGCCCCGTCCGCCGGACGCCTGTCGTTCGTCATCGTTCCCCCCATGGAACCGGTACTCAGCGCGGACGGCGGCGCCTTCGAGCGGCCCTCACGCGATCGACCGGTTCTGTATACCGCCCGGTAGGTCCCGCCGACCAGAAGCGGGAGCCCGCGAGTTCGGGGGAGCGCGGCGGGGGGAGCCGCCGGCTGTGGGACGGCGCGGCGCCGGCGCGGGCAGCCGCGCGCCCAAGTCCCGCGTGTTGCAGGACGCGGGCCGGTGATCGCACCGGGCAGCCGCGCGCCCGGGTCCCGCGTTCCGGCCTCAGGCGACGGCCGGGGCGGGACCCTGGAGCAGGGAGTCGTCCTCCGGGCGGGCCCCGGACAGCCGGTGGCGTGCCGCGATCAGCGCCATGTCGACATCCCGCGTCCCGGTGGCCACGCACAGCGTGTACGAGATGTCCGCGAGCCGCTGCCGCGCCCCCGGAGTGCTCTCCTCCGCGCCGAGCAGCGCGAGGGTCTCGTACTGGGCGATGAGGTCCTTCAGTACAGCGGGGTGTGCCATCAGCATGGGGTCGGCCTCCTGGTAAGTCGCCTGTACGACGTTCGCAAGCGCGACTACCCGCGCCGCCGCCCGGCATGCCACCCCGGTGCTCCCCGGCCCCTCGCGCGCCGCCCGCACCGTCCGTTACCGGACAGGGAACCGGATGCGTCACCCGCACGGGTGCTCTCCGGCCGGTATGCGCCGGTCGCGCACCCACCGCCGTACTCCTTCGCTGATCATGCCCCTGTGAGTCTGCACACCCGAAATGCCGTACCGCGCCGGGTCGTTCCGGCCGTGCTCGGCACCCTCAGCGTCCTGTCCCTGCTGTCCGCCCTGCCCGCCGCCGCGCAGCCCGCGCGCCCGGCGGCCCGGCCCGCCGCGCCGCCGTCCCGGCCGGTCACGGCCGCCGAGGCGCGCACCGACGCCTACCTCCGCTCGGTCAAGGACCGGCCCGCGGCCCTGCGGGCGTTCTTCCGGCAGCTCCCCAAGGGCGGAGACCTGCACAACCACCTCTCCGGAGCGGTGAACACGGACTACCTCGTCGAACTGGCCGCCGAGGACGGCCTGTGCGTCGACGCCACGATGACCGCCGTCGCCCCGCCCTGCGGCCCCGGCACCCGCCCCGCCGCCGACGCCCGCACCGACCGCGCCTTCCACGAGGCGATCGTGCGCGCCTGGTCCATGCAGGACTTCCCGCCCGGCGAGAACGGGCACGACCACTTCTTCGACACCTTCGGCAAGTTCGGCGAGGTCACCTGGCGGCACCGGGGCAAGCTGCTCGCGCAGGTCGCCGACACGGTCGTGGCCAACAACCAGTCGTACCTGGAGACGATGGTCACCCCCGCCTCCGACGGCGCCAAGCAACTCGCCGACCAGGTGGGCTGGGACGCCGACCTCGCCGCCCTGCACCGCAAGCTGGCCGCGGGCGGCAAGCTGGACCAGCTCGTCGCAAGCGCCCGCAAGGAGGCCGACGACGGCGACGCCGAGTTCCGCGCCACCGAGCACTGCGGCACCTCGCGGGCCCGGCCCGCCTGCGGGCTCACCGTCCGCTGGATCTCCCAGGCGTCCCGCGGCAGTTCACCGGTGCGGGTCTTCACCCAGCTGGACCTCGGCATGCGACTGGCCGAGGCGGACCCGCGGTTCGTCGCCGTCAACCTGGTGCAGCCCGAGGACTGGGACAGCTCGCTGGCGAACTACAGCCTCCAGATGCGCATGGTCGGCTATCTGCGCACCGTGTACCCGAAGGCCCATGTCACCCTGCACGCGGGCGAGTTGTGGCCCGGACTGGTCAAGCCCGAGGCGCTGAAGTTCCATATCGCCCAGGCCGTCGGCGTCGCGCACACCGAGCGCGTCGGACACGGTGTCGACCTGGTCCACGAGGACGACTGGCAGCGCACCGCCCGCACCATGGCGGCCCGGCAGATCGCCGTCGAGGTGCCCTTCTCCAGCAACGCGCAGATCCTCGGCGTCAAGGGCGCCGAGCACCCCTTCACCACGTACCGCCGCTACGGCGTCCCGGTCGTCCTCGCCACCGACGACCCCGGCGTCTCGCGCATCGACATCAGCCACGAGTACCAGTACGCCGCCGCCACCTACGGCCTCGGCTACCCGGAGCTGAAGGACCTGGCCCGCGCCTCCCTCCAGTACGCCTTCCTGCCCGGCGCCAGCCTGTGGCAGGGCAACCCCACCGCGCGGGGCTACCACCCGGTCGCGTCCTGCCGCGCCGAGACCCCCGGCCGGCCCGTGCGCGGCGCGGCCTGCCGGCGGCTCCTCGCCGGCAGCGCCAGGGCGCGCCTGGAATGGCGCCAGGAGGCCGCGTTCGCGGCGTTCGAGCGGGCACACGCCCGCGGGTGACACGGGTACGGGCGCGGGGGGGGGGGGGGGGGGGGGGGGGGGGGGGGGGGGGGGGGGGGGGGGGGGGGGGGGGGGGGGGGGGGGGGGGGGGGGGGGGGGGGGGGGG